>JAQWLS010000033.1 GCA_029247135.1 Dehalococcoidia bacterium
AATGCATCAAATCCCTTGATAATTTTATGGATAACATCGATGCCCTTAGGATTCTGAAGATCGATACTTATCGACTTTTGACCTCGGTTAAGAGATTGCCACCGTTTCCCGTGATCAGGTATGACAGCGGCTACGTTTCGGTAGTACTCACCTGAAGTTGGCTCGACTTTGACCACTTCCGCACCAAAATCTGATAATACAACCCCTGCGAATGGTCCTGCGACAATTTGAGTGAAAGCTAGCACTCTGACCCCTGTCAAAGGACCTGGCTGTGTCATATCACTCTCTGCCATCAATCACCTGCCCTCTCACACCAAAAAAGCGTGAGAATAGATTACTTAATCAACTGAATCTTTCACACCCAACGATAGTAAATATTGATGTACCCAAGTAGCTGCACGCTTGCCATCTGCAATAGCCGTAACAACGAGATCTGCGCCATTAACCACGTCACCACCCGCAAATATATACGGAATATTTGTTTGGCCTGTCCTGGCATCGACTTGAATTAAGCCCCAGTTATCGGTCTCTACCTCAGAGCTCTCACCCAGATCTGAATCAGCGTTATACCCAATTGCTATAACTACTGCTGACGCGGAAATGGTGTACTCAGAATCCTCTATCTGGACGGGTCGGCGGCGACCACTATCATCTGGCTCAGAGAGTTCCATTTGCACCAACTCAACGCTTACAACCTTACCCTCTTCATCACTAATAAATCGCGTTGGAGTAGTCAAGTACGAAAAATTCACACCCTCTTCCCGAGCATGTACACGTTCTTCAGTCCGACCCAACATCTCATTTTCCGTTCGTCGATACACGCACGTTACATTCCTAGCACCCAGACGAACTGCAGTTCGAACACAATCCATCGACGTATCGCCACCTCCGACAACAACTACATCATCACCAACAAACGGCAAGCCGCGCTGGTCTTCAGGAAGCTCGAAATCGTCCAAATTACCCCGCACTAGAAAGTCAGTTGCCTGATAGACGTGGGTTAAATCTTCACCCTCCGTCTTGAGTAAATTTCCGATACCAGCACCATTGCCTAAAAAGATACTGTCAAAACCATGTCGGTTTCTAAGCGCTTCTAACGTGACATCCGTCCCGATCTCAACGGAGTTCTTAAACTTAACACCTATCTCACGAAGGGATAATAATTTCTCTTCTAATATTTCCTTATTCATCTTGAAATTTGGAATACCATATCGCAATACACCACCGGCTTCAGGCCAGCGGTCGAAAATTGTACACTTATGACCTCGCACCTGAAGCTCTTCAGCAACAGTTAATCCTGCAGGACCTGAACCAATTATTGCCACACTACGATTCGTGGTTGGGCCGACAAAGCGAATCGGAAACTTATTAGTAATTTTGCGCTCTTGATCCGTGATAAATGCCTCAAGGCGGCCAATCGCAACAGGTGGATGTTTAGACCCATCCGTTCGGAGTGCAAACCCTACAACACAAGCACCCTCACAAAGAATTTCCTGCGGGCAAAGTCTTCCACACATCTCAGGTAACGTGGAGGTTTCTCTGAATTTCGATGCAGCTCCTAAGACGTCATCGTTTTCCAGCATTTTTAACGCCGAAGGAATGTCATTATGAACCGGACATGCATCCATACATGGTGCGGATGGACAATCAATACACCTCGCAGCCTCCACGATAGCCGCATCCATAGACATAGACATGTAAGTTTCGTCGAAGTTATTGACTCGCTCAGTCGGAGCTTGCTTTTCTATTTTTTGTCTGGGTATTGAAAGTCGATCATGAACCAGATTTCCATCTTGGGAATGCGTGCCTATAACTTCGTTCATTAGTCGAGCCTCGTGTATGTGAAGTATATCAACCTTAGCCCAATCAAGTGGGCAGTGTTAATCGCTATTGATTTGCTTCTTTTATTATCCCCAGAATAGTTTTAGCTTCCGCCAGCTTCCCTGCAATCGCGACAACAATTAAACCGATATCATCAGGTTCGTTATCAGCCATAAAATCTTCGACTCGCTGCGCAGTATCCGCCAAGTGTGGAAGCAAATCACGCATTCTCAAATATTGCGCCGCAAACATCGCCTCGCCACGTAGGCGTCGCAAGTCCCACGCTGATAACTCTTCACCCGCAGCTAACTGTAAAACTTCTGCGTCCAGAGCTGCCAAAAAGGTAACTGAGTGCCTCAACGTCCAGCCAGGTCTCTCGGTAACAGTTCGTGAAAGCTTTGTTTCTGCAACTTCTTCGAGCACGGCTAGTGTCTCACGTCTTGTGCTGAGCCACGCATTTGATAGATCAATCCATTCAGACAATTAAAGCCTCCTGTGGAAGAATAAATGCATCAGCGCTAATGGGGTCAAATTTAACTCATTAGCTTTACAACTCCACTTAATACCTTCATATACACCACGTAATATAAGACGGAGAGGCCACAGTCAGCTATCACAAGTTAATTTTAATGAACGGTTCGTGCAATGCTATTTCCATGATTAGCCCCCCAAGAATATTAGTGGACTATCCTATGGTGCACCGTCAAAGTCATCATGCTGCTGTATTATTCTGGAGTTGAAATGTCTGAATCAATAAATAAAACCCAAGACGATATTGCCTCGGTAGGGGAACGAATCAGGGCTGAAGTATCAAAGGTAATTGTAGGCGCCGAAGACACCATCAATCTCGTATTGACTGCGCTCCTCACTGGCGGACATGTCCTTCTTGAAGACGTGCCTGGTACCGGTAAAACGCTCATGGCACGGGCCTTCGCAAAAGCAATTGGTGGTGACTTCAAGAGAATTCAATTCACACCTGACCTAATGCCTTCGGACGTAATAGGTATCAACTTTTTCTCTCAAACAAATGGATCTTTTGAATTCAGACCAGGACCTATAATCGGAAATATAATCCTTGCTGATGAAATCAATCGCGCAACACCACGTACCCAGAGCGCACTCCTCGAAGCCATGGCTGAAGGAACTATCACTGTCGATGGAGACACAATTAATTTACCAATTCCATTTGTTGTTTTGGCAACTCAAAATCCAGTTGAGCAGGAAGGCACATTTCCGCTACCTGAAGCCCAGCTTGATCGATTCTTGATACGACTAAAAATTGGTTACCCCGATCAAGATGGTGAAGTCGAAATCCTTAAGCGATTTGAGGAGAAATCCCCACTCGACACAATCGATACTGTCTCCACACCTGAAGAAATAGTGAGCCTGCAAAAAAATCTCTCTGGGATTTATGTAAATGAATCTATCCGTTCTTACATCGCCAACATTACTCGAGCTACCAGAGAACATTCTGCTTTCGATCTTGGGGCAAGTCCGAGGGCGACATTAGCTCTTTTCCAAGCTACGCGTGCATCAGCCGCGATCAACGGAAGAAATTATGTAAATCCTGAAGATGTGAAAAAACTGGTAAAGCCGGTGCTCTCCCATCGCCTGCTGTTGTCTACGAATTCAAGATTACGTGGTCGTGGCCCAGAGGAAGTGTTAGATGAAGTCTTGCAAACAATACCTGTTCCGGTTGCTGATGAGTAAGAAAGCATTCAGGCGGAAAGTTTAGGAAATATTCGATGAAAGTCCTGATGACTGAATCATGGATAGTTGCGCCACTTGGGCTAATCACGATAGGTCTGGCTTCAGGATTTATGCCGCTAGTGATCTTGGCTAGTCTCATTTTTGGATTATCATTAGCCGCTCGAATTTGGACTAGAATCAGTTTGGCCGATGTTACGGCAAATCGGCATCTTTCGTCTGGGAAAATATTTACCGGTGAATCAGTCAGAGTCGAACTAACAATAACTAATAATAAGGTACTACCAGCACCATGGATTGATATTCGAGAAAGTTTACCGGCTGGAATGAGTAGCGACCTTCGGACTCTCCCCGGACCTACCGGGTCGAAAATATTGAAACGCGTAACGAGCTTGAATCCAAATGAAAATATTCGCTGGGGCATCTCTCTATTGGGGACAAGTCGGGGCTTCTATAAAGTAGGACCTACCGTTGCTCGCACCGGTGATCTTTTTGGCTTCTTTCAACGAGAGGAAATTCTAGAACACCCCACGTCACAAATTGTCGTATATCCCAAAGTGTTTGAACTAGAAGAATTCGGATTAGATTCAAGCCGGCCGTTCGGAGATCTTCGAGGCGGCATGAGAATCTTTGAAGACCCCGTGCTTATCTCCGGAATTAGAGATTATTTACCTACTGATAATCTTCGCCGTATCGACTGGGCGGCCACTGCTCGCACAAACAAACTACAGAGTCGAATTTACGAGCCCAGTCGGTCTCATGCGTTGATAATCGCTCTCAATATTCCTACCTTTAGACAAAATGTTCCACCATTCAGAAAGTCTTGGGAGGGGTCTGATCCTGTTCTATTAGAGCGCGCAATCTCTCTTGCTGCGTCGATCGCTTACTGGGCCTCTAAAAATAAACTTGCTGTCGGATTAGTAGCTAACGGTGCACTGCCAAACGCGGATCGAACCATTCGCATCGGAGCAGGAAATAAACCTGAACAACTAATTCAAATTTTAGAAGCGTTAGCTGCAGTGACAATCTTCACAACAGGGCCACTTGCTGAGGAATTAGATCAATTAAAACATCCGCTACCAATCGGCAGCACGATCGTGACTATAGCTGCTCAAATGCCTCCGGAACTCTCCTACGCGCTTAACAAACTTCGTAATAGTGGGCACACAGTAAATGTACTTCGCACATCTCATGAAGACTGGGATCCACAGGGATTTAACGACCTTGAAAGAATACAGATTCATGAAATGGCAAGCCAAATGGATGAGCTTAACTTCATCGATCAAGAAATTTCGAACGAACATATGACTGAGGCTCCAGAGAACGACAAATCTAGCGAATCAGACCAAAAAATGGGTAACTAGCATGATATTCAAATCCAAATATCTTATTGATGGATGTTATATCGTCACCGAATCTCTCGTTTGGTTCATGGCAATCAGGCTCATAACCACCCTTTTCGCCCGAGATCACCTATCAAATCTAACAACAGAAGTGAATTCTCTATCAAAAGAATTAATTAATGATGAACTTCGCCTCTCTGCAATCGAGATTTTTACAAATCAGCTCAACACTATTGTTATCGGACCAAACTTATTTCTCATTATTGGTCTCGCCACGACCGCTTTTCTTTTCAAAAGATTGCTGAATTATTTGCAAATTCAAGGACCATTTGCTGCAATTCTTCTCTTGATAGCAACACTTCTGATGATAAATATTGCATTGCATATACACCTAACAAGTTGGAATGTATGGGATATATCGCCAGTAGTAGATGGTTTGAAGTTTGGACAGTCAAGCCTCAGCACAGAAAGTGTCATACGCCAAAGCGCGCAACCCCTTAATCTCTCGAAATATCTGGCGCAACAGGAATTAACCTCGGTACTCATGGGATTCTCTTTAGTCTGGATTCGTTTTCTGTTTGCTGGATCCGGAAATATCACTACTGGAAAAGTATCTCGATCGTGGGGCTTAGGATTCATTGCGAGTGTTCTATTCCTCTTTGTTAGCGGAATCTCAGGTATTCCCTTGGTCTTATATGTAGCATTACAGTTTATTTTGGGCGCGCTAACTCTTTCACTTGCCTACCAAACTGGGGTTAGCCCCAATCAAAATAATGTAGGCAACCTGACACCATGGGCATATTCACTTGCCGGAACTATATTGATCCTGTGCCTTATCGGAGCGATATTTTCGTTAGCTACAGTACTGAACCTTTCACCAATTATTCAAACCATATCCAGCGTAGCTGGCTCAATAATCAGCCAAATACTCATATTGATTTTTACCCCACTCTTTTGGATTTTTCAGATGCTTTTAGATCTAATCGGTCCTGCTAATTCCCAATACGTGTCTCAGGACCAATGCAGTGAGCTATTGAAGGCCGCAAATGAAGCTACAAGACGTGGTGATACTATACTTGCCGACCAACTCAATACTGAGTATCAAACCTGTCTTGCCCCACCACCACTCAATGAAGGAAGTACAACGTCAACTCTTCCAGCTTGGGTAGGTACATCCGTCAAAGCCTTCGGACTATTTGTCGGAAGTTATCTTTTATACAAACTAACTCTTTTCATAGTTGGCCTGAGAAGAACCAGTGCAAACGATGAAGATGATGATGCCGAACGATTTATATCGAGTAGTGAAGGAAGTACGCTCAGTGATTTGCTAAACTCACTACTTCCCGTCAGAGAAAGGAAATCAAGAGACTGGATCGATCGGCATGAAATATATAAGCTTTGGGATCGTCTTGAGCAGAGCGGCACGTCACGAGGAATGCCGCGCTTCGTAAATCAGACAGCCTTTGAATATGCTAGCGAACATGAAAAAAGACTTGAAACACCAGCACTAACCATCGCACTTATGTTTGACAAGGCCAGATATGGTCGTGAATATCCCGACCCCGACGACGTAATGACAGCACAGATAAAACTTGAACTTTGGGAAGATGAAATACCGGCGACCGACGCACTGCGAGAATTCGTTCATGCTGCAAGACAGCCAGGCAACATAGAAAAAGACAGTTGGTTAGAAACTCTGGCGAATCAATTGAAACAACAGCAGGAACATGAGCAGGATCAACGGGTAATATCAGATGATCCCGACGCTCTACCATACTGATAAGGGGAAATAGTCGAATGAGAGCAACTCTCGCAGAAACTCGAAATCAAATAGTCAATACTAATCAAACGTGTCTTGTAATTGACATACTCCGAGCAACATCTGTAATGGCCGTTTTACTATCATTCGGGGTCACTAAAATATATCTATCCGATTCTTTTGCAGCTGCTCGTGCACTTAAAAAAGAATTAGGACCCGATATAGATCTCTTACTAATCGGAGAAAAAGATGCTGTGCCCCCGGATGATTTTGATGGAGGCAATTCACCACTTGATTTTTTAGAGCGCGGTCGGAAATCCGAATTACCGTCTACTGCAATAATGGTGACTACGAATGGAACTCCCACGCTGCTAGCTTGTAAAAATGCCCCACTGACTATGCCAATCGCTCCACTAAATTTGGAGGCATCCCTAAAAAAAGCGACCTCCGCAAAACGGGATATCCTAATAGTATGCTCTGGATTCGAAGGAGAATCGGCGGAAGACGACTTAATCGCAGCGGGCTTAGTAGCAGATCGCTTAGTTACACTTGGCTTTAGTCTTTCAAACGAACTGAATGAAATTCGGCACAAGTATCAAGCTTATTATGACAGTCCTGTATCCTTGAGCACTGCGCTTAGAAACACAAAACATGGTCAACGATTGGTCGTGGCTGAGTTCGATGATGACATAGACTACTGTTCAAACGAAAATGTCTTTGACGAAACCGGTACTCTCACATGGGACGACAATAATCCCTTGATCAAACGTAGCAAGAAGTAAATATGGAAACATATTTTGGAAGATGGAGTTCATATGAAAGCGGAAGTTATATCGATTGGAACCGAGATTCTACTTGGTGAAATAGTTGACACAAATGCTGCATTCATAGCCTCTCGTTTGCCGCAATTCGGAATTGATATGCTCTATACAAGTCAGGTCGGTGATAATCCTGATCGGCTCAGCGAAATAATCCATCGAGCATGGAACCGCTCAGATATCATTTTCTGCACAGGTGGGTTAGGTCCGACGGAAGACGACCTGACAAGAGAAACAATTGCGAAAGCTCTCAACGAAACGTTATATCAAGATGAGGCACAAGCAGAGATTCTCCGCAATTTTTTTCAAGGCAGAGGTGGTGATATGCCTGAGCGCAATCTTAAACAGGCGCAACTAATCAAGTCTGCCCGAGCAATTGCTAACCCTAGAGGTACAGCCCCTGGTTGGTGGGTTGAACGGGAAAACAAAACAATCGTTGTAATGCCTGGCCCCCCCTCAGAAATGACTCGAATGTGGGAACACGAGGTAGCTCCTCATTTGGAAGAAAAGGCAACGTCAATTCTGGTATCGCGAACGCTCAAAACATCGGGTGTCGGCGAAGGGACACTTGATGAAATGATTGGTCCTTTGCTCCATTCCACCAATCCTTCGATCGGGGTCTATGCAAGAGTTGACGGTGTGCACGTTCGAATTAGTGCAAAAGGAAAAAATCGACAGAAAGCTTTAGAACTAATTGAACCGGTTGAAAGGGAAGCACGTGAAATACTTGGAGATTCAATATGGGGTAGCGATGATGAATCTTTAAGTGGCTCTATTGGAAGACTGCTGCAAATGAATAATCTCACCCTAGGCCTAATGGAATCAGCTACTGGAGGAGCACTGGCTTCGTCACTAACTGATATTGATGGCTCATCAAGTTATTTCAAGGGATCAATTGTGACATATGCGACTGAGGCAAAAATTATGGCGGGTGTATCTTCTGAAACAATCGAAGCGTCTGGGGTGATTTCTGAGGAAACAGCTACAGCAATGGCCATCGCGGCGCGCACTAAGCTACAGTCTGATATTGGAATTGGGATCACAGGCATCGCTGGTGGTGAAGAAGTGGAAGGTCAGCCGCCCGGAACTATGCATATAGCCCTAGCCGATGAAAAAAATAATATTACATATTCACACTCACGCTACTACCAAGGGCGTGATGCGGCAAAACGTCGAGCAGTGCTAACCGCATTAACAATGCTCAGACAACACTTAATAAAACGGAATTAGCAATGCTTATCTGGTGCACCGGCATAAGTGGATCTGAGCGAACCGAATACTTGGAATCTGCGGCGAAAGCTATTAATGACGATCTCCTTGATCCTAGAACGGCAGAAGTATTTGACGTAGGACAAATGCTAAATGCAGTTCCAGAGCACCTCCGACACTCTGATAATCATACTGATTTGCTTGACGGGAACGAAGATCTGCTGCGGCTGCATCGACTATCCGCTCTGAACGAACTAGAGTCTCAGATTAATACCTCAACCGCAGATATCAAAATTATTTCTACGCATGCCGCGTTCTTGCGAGGCAGCCGTCTCGTGTCAGGGATGGATATGAATCTTTTGAGACAGTTTTTTGCAGACAAGATAGATTTATTTCTTACCATCTCTCACGACGCAAATATCATCTGGTCAAATCTTGAGAGCCGAAAAGAGTGGCAAGGACAACTACGTCTCGCGGATGTGGTGGTCTGGCGAACATTTGAAAGCGCAACTACCCGAATGTTGGCGGAATATTTGGACGTAAAATTTGTGGAACTCGCACGTCGTGCAGACCCTAGGGCGATTCAAGGACTTACAAAATCTCCTACTGCTCCAAGTCTATATCTGTCGTATCCAATCACGTCAATATTAGAAGAAGACCCTGCGTTGCTGGATCGTGCAGCCGAATTCGCAAAAAAATTGACAGATATCGGATTTGTAGTATTCGATCCTTTGAGCATCCAAGATCTTAATTCACCACAAACGGGTGAATTTATACTTTTAGAGAACGACCCACCCATTGACCAGGCAAAGGAGGCTAATCGATATATCGAGAGTCAAATACTTTCAAGAGATTTACAATGGGTTGATCAAGCAGATATGGTTGTCGTGTACTATCCCACAGAACTCGTATCACCAGGCGTATTTGCGGAAATGTCCCACGCCCGTGACGTGCGCAGGCCTGTATATTTATGCGAATTTCCTGGTAAAGTCTCGCCATTTCTTGGCATGTTTCATCAAGCGGCATTCACAACTATCGAGGACACAATAGATGGATTACAGAAAATATATAGTGAGAGGTTGTGACTACTACACACCTGTTAATACACTGAAAGCATGTACCCTATTCCGCTATCGTCAGGATCAAATACGTCATGGGCGCTTCCGCTTGCTAAACAAAACAAATGGATTTTAATTGATGCTGGTCCTGAAATTGACAGTCCAGACCCCTCATATTCTTGGGATTTAATGCAGGCAGCCCTGTTGCAAGAGAACATTTATCCTGAAAATATCGAGCTCGTTCTAATCACTCATGAGCATATTGATCATGCAGGCCTAGCACATAAGTGGGCAGGCCTTGGAGCGACAATATTGGCTCACCCTTTTGCGCAAAATAAGTTAATTCAGGGTGATGCCGCCTTTGCGACAGATCGAGCGCGAAGACTTGAATATCTTAGAAAAAATGGTCTTCCAGATTCAATAGTAAGAGACTTAACTGAGACCAGCTTTGTCCCTACTTTGAGGTGGCAACCCTGCCCTGCCTCGGCTATTGCACCGATAAATCATCTAGATCAAATAGATCTAGCCAGAAACGAAAAACTTACAATTCTCTCGGCACCCGGGCACACCCGAGGAAACCTAGTGGCGTATATCGAAGAGGACTCATCGCTATTCTCAGGCGACACGTTGTTAGAAAGAACCATCCCTACCTCTGGTCTCCATTTTGTGGAAAGCCAGCCGAAAAATACTGGCTCGC
>JAQWLS010000114.1 GCA_029247135.1 Dehalococcoidia bacterium
AGGATGCTGCGGACTAGGAGTCGAACACATCCGCGCCATCTCCTCGTAACTATTCACCCTACAATTCTGCTGAAAATCAAATAATTGTAAGTTCGATTACATTAGACTACTGAGCAAGCCACGCAGGGAAGGGATTCATAATGGATTTTGAATTTACTGAAGAGCAAGAAAATTTCAGAGCAGATATCAAAACATTTATTGAGTCCACACTTACAAACGAGTTTTGGAGCGCACAGGAAGCAAAAGGCATGAGTGAGGGTCGCGAGGAGCGATCTTCACCAGAATTTAGTCGCATGGCTGCTGAGGCCGGATGGCTCGCTGTTGCCTGGCCTGAAGAATACGGTGGAGCCGGATTGAGCTACACGGAACAAATGATTTACATGGAAGAAATGGCGGAAGTAGGTGCGCCCCAGGAACATCATCGTAGAGCAGTCCAACAGGTAGGCCCATCGATAATTTTATTCGGGAATGAAGAACAGAAACAAGAGTATCTTCCTCAGATTGCGAAGGGAGAATTATCGTTCGCGATGGGACTCTCAGAGCCTGATGCTGGGTCCGATTTAGCGTCCGCAAATACTAGGGCTGTAAAAGATGGCGATTTCTACACCGTTAATGGTCAAAAAAAATGGACTAGTGGAGCTCATTACTCAGATCTTCTGTGGACAGTCGTTCGAACCGACCCAAATGCGCCCAAACACAGAGGATTATCAATGTTAATCATTCCGCTCGATGCGGAAGGAGTGGTGGTGGAACCTATTCTTGACATGCAGGGTGAGCATCACTTTAACAAAGTACATTTTGAGGATGTAAAGGTACCTACTGAAAACATAGTCGGGGAGGAAAACCGAGGCTGGTACGTAAATGCATCAACCATGGATTTCGAACGATCGGGGATAGCTCGGATTGCATCCCTAAGAAGGGCACTGAAACAAGCAACTACCGCTCACCAGGTCCCGCAAAGCGGTCACACATCAGAGAGCAAAAGAACGAGATTAGCTGACTTGACTGTCGCGACGAAGGTCTCTGAGTTGCTGGCTTATAGAGTGGTGTCACAACAGGCCTCCGGACTTATTCCCAATTACGAGGTGTCAATTACAAAACTGCTTGCAAGCGAGGTCGATCAGGCAATCCATAACTTGCATGTGGGAATCGATGGACTTTTCGGGAACCTATCATTCAGTAAATGGGCGACTTCGAATAATGGTGGCAGTTTGAGGCGTGATCTCAGAACCTCTGCAAACGGGTACATCTCGGCAATTCCCGGAACAATTGCTCAGGGATCAAGTGAAATTCAAAGAAACGTCATCGCAACTCGCGGATTAGGTTTACCTCGTGGTTAATGAGCATAATGGAGCATTCGTAGGGCTAAAAGTAATTGAGTTAGGTCGTTTCATAGCTGCGCCATACTGCGCGCAGTTGTTGGCCGATTCTGGTGCAGATGTCATAAAAATCGAACCGCTAGAAGGAGATCAAACTAGACGCAACGGAACGATCATACCGGGAGAAGGAATTCAGTACCTGAATAAAAACCGAGGTAAACGCTCCGTCGCCGTAAATTTAACAAACACAGAAGTCAATTCAGCGGTCAGAGCACTATGTGAAAAGGCAGACGTAATCATCGCCAATTTTAGACCTGGGGTCGCTGAAACCCTCGGACTCGACTATGCAACTCTAAAAAAGCAAAACACCCGACTGATATATGCTGAAAATACAGGATATGGACTAGAAGGACCCTTGGCGGGAAATCCTGCAATGGACGCAGCAATTCAGGCATTTTCAGGCTTGGCTCATCTCGGTCCGGAAGGTCCTTCTCTGAGACCGGATCCTATTATCGACTACATGGCGGCCATGCTACTTTCGTGGGGCATAGCGTCCGCACTGTATCATCGGGAAAAGACAGATATCGGTCAGCGAATCGACGTCGCGCTATTACAGGCTGCGCTCGTCCTTCAAAACAATAATGCACATCATATTGATGTCATAGCAGACTGGCGAAAAGAGTACGTCAGTTTCTTGGCGGAGGCATACAAGGACTCGGACCCATGGAGTGGGATGATAGAGCGTAGGACGGAACTACTTCCCCACGTTGTCACAGGTGCATATTATGGCTTCTTACGAACCTCAAACGGCGTAATTGTGATTTCAGCCGCTGTTGATTCTTTGCAAAGAAAAATTGCCACCCTGCTTGACATTGATGATCCGAGGGTTACCGATCCTAAATGGGCCCCCCCCGATGACATTAAAGCGTATCAAACTGATATTCGAGATCAGGTGCAATCAGTTCTGCTCACAAATACAACTGAACATTGGCTCAAAATATTCAACGAAGCCGGTGTTCCCTGTCAACGTTATCAAACTCTAGAAGAATTAATCGATACCACCCAAGTGAAAGAAAATGAGTTCATGATTCGTTTAGAACATGAGTTACTCGGAGGAATGGATGTTGTAGCTCCACCAGTAAAATTCAGTGAGACTCCGTTGGCAGCACAAGGACCCAGCCCGGTTCTTGGAAAACATACGGAAGAAGTGCTGTTGGAAGCCGGCATGACTCACGAACTGTTTCAAAAGCTGGTTGATAGCGGAGACGCACTATCATTCAGTTAATGATCTAGGGGGGATAATGGGTTGGTCAATAAATCAAAGCTTCGGTCTGACATTTCATCGGGCTCAACTATCAAACAAAGGATTTACCTTAGTAACTCCGCTCAGCGGCGATTCAAGCTATCTAATTGACCTCGGCGGAAGATTTGTCCATAGATGGATCTTTAACGGTGTGCGTCCCCATATCTCAAAATTACTTGATAACGGAAATCTACTCATGATGGGAGTCGAACGATCCCTGCTGCCGCCACCATCTCGAGACTTTACTATTCAGCCACCTCCCTTTGATCAACATCTGCGTCGGCTTGGCGCGAATTGCTCAATTATGCAAGAAATCACGTGGGACGGTGAAGTCGTATGGGAGCACCGAGACATTGCAATGCATCACGACTTTGTCCGACTTGAAAATGGGAATACTGTTTTTCCAGTGTGGACAGAGATGCCTAATGATCTCGCCAAACAAGTGAAGGGTGGAGTAAGGCGCGCAAAAGAAAAGCTACCGGCAATGTTAGGAGATGACATTGTTGAAATAGATTTGAATGGTAACGAGGTTTGGCGAGCAGAAACATGGAAACTATTCGATCCGAAAAAAGACCCGATATGCCCTCTCGAAACAAAATGGGAATGGACCCACGTAAATAGCGTTGATGTTAATTCAGAGGGAAGCGTGTTGATTTCCTGTAGGAATAATAGTCGTGTCGCAGCAATTTCGCGCAACACCAATGATCCGGAAATCATCTGGAAATATGGCTTCCCTGATACAGCTCACCAGCATCATGCAACATGGACAAACAAAAATCAAGTCCAGATTTTTGACAATGGAATGCACCGCCAAACCGACATGTCGACCTCTCGCGTAATTGTTGTTGATCCTGAAACCAATGACATCACGTGGAAATATGAGGGTAATCCTCCCGCTCAATTTTTCAGTGGGCATATATCAGGGGCGACACGCCTTCCCAACAACAACGTCTTAATCTGCGAGGGAACATCTGGCCGACTAGTTGAAGTAACCCAAAAAGGTGAGCCCGCCTGGGAATGGTGGAACCCCGTGTATAACACTCGAGACGACGGCACAAGCATCGGCTGGTTATTTCGTGCCTATCGATATGGCCCAGATCACCCTGCCTTCACAAATAAAGAACTCACACCAGAGAACCTGCCTAGGCTGAATAGCCAGTATGGTTTGTAGTAGAGGAAATTTTATCTTAAAAGAAAAGAGCTGAATTATGAACAACTCAACTTCAATGAAGCAAGTTCAATCGACTACCCAAAATGACGAAGTCTTAGATGTAAGAATTGTTAATGCAGACATGCCGGCTCTTCGAGACTCTGATGTGCTGGTTCGGATCGAAGCAGCTCCGATTAATCCGTCTGACCTCGGATTACTCTTTGGGCCAGCTGATATGGACAGTGCACAATATTCAAGTGACTCAGGATCGCCATCTATTAAGGCTCCTATCCCACCTCACCTCATGTCTGGAATTGAGGGTCGGGTTGACCAAAGCTTACCCGTAGGAAATGAAGGGGCTGGAATCGTCGTCTCAGCCGGTGAGTCGGAGGAAGCTCAGGCTCTCATCGGAAAAGTCGTTGGGTTCTCTGGGGGAGGCACGTACTCTGAGTACAAATCTGTTAGAGCAAACCAATGCATCGAGATGCCCGAGGGAACAAGCCCGGCGCAAAGTGCTTCTTGCTTCGTAAACCCAATGACAGTTCTGGGTTTTGTTGGCACCATGAGAAGAGAGGGCCACTCGGCTATGGTACATACGGCAGCAGCCTCAAACCTTGGACAAATGCTCCAGAAGGTAGCCATTGAAGAGAGTTTCGATCTCGTAAACATTGTGAGAAGCAAAGAACAAGAGGACATACTCCGTAATATAGGGGCCACCTTTGTTTGCAACTCCAGCTCGGAGAGTTTTTTGCCTGAACTCACTGAAGCGTTAGTTACCACGGGGGCAACATTAGGGTTTGATGCCACCGGTGGCGGAAGACTCGCGAGCGATATATTGGCTTGCATGGAACGAGCGGCAGTGAGTCAGGACGCAGCCTTTAGTCGCTATGGCTCGACCGTACATAAGCAGGTATACATATACGGCGGACTCGACCGAAACGTTACCACCTTGAACAGAAGCTTCGGAATGGCTTGGGGCATAGGAGGATGGCTGCTCACTCCATATATTCAAGTTGCAGGGGCTGAAGAACTTCAGAAGATGAGAGATCGGGTATCAGGCTCAATCACGACCACATTTGCGAGCTCGTATACGAAAGAAGTGTCACTCACCGATGCGCTCTCAAAAGCTGCAGTGGACGAGTATAGAAAACAAGCTACCGGGCTAAAATTCTTAATTAATCCAAGTCTATAAAGACTGAGCTTTATCACTCAGTCAAATGCTGCAATAACTTCTTCCTCAAAACGTTGAAACTCACCTGACTCGTTTGGGAGACGACCAAACATAATTTCATCGACTCCCTCGTCGATAAACTCACCTATTCTGTCGACGATGTAGCCAGCTGATCCGGCAACTGTATTTGGCCCAATCATATCCACAAATTCTTTTGTTTTTGACTGATCGTCCGAAAGCATAGTTGGCATCAATATTGTTTTCCGAATTTCATCAGGGTTTCGTCCAAGCTTTTCGCAATGTTGTTCCAAAATAGTAATTTTCTCTCGTAGTAATTCAATCGACATTCCACGACGTGCAAAGCCGTCCAAATTAAACACATCACCGTACATTGCTAATGTTTTCAGAGTGCGTTTCGGACCTGTACCACCGACCATGATCGGGATATGAGGTGATTGATAGCTTCCGGGCGAAAGAGGCGCCTGAATAAGCGTATAATACTGACCAGCAAAGTCTACTGGGTCCGCGCTCGTGAACAATAACCTAATAAGTTGACATGCTTCCTCTAGCCTGTCTGAACGCTCACGCATTGATGGGAAATCCCAGCTGTAGGCTTCATGCTCACGCTGAAACCAACCAGCACCGAGAGCGAGAGTAAAACGGCCATGAGAAATATGATCAATCGTCCCCGCCATCTTGGCGAGAAGCGCTGGATTACGATAGGTATTGCCAAGTACTAAATGGCCTAATTTCAACCTGTCTGTTATTGAGGCTATTCCCGCAAGAGTAGTGAATCCTTCGTATGCCGCGAGCGACTCACTTGCATCACCGCGATTTGGGGGAAGAAAATGATCAGCTAAATAGACGCTGTGCCATCTACCTGATTCCATAGTTTCAACGACCGAACGAATATCATCCCAAGTCGTCAAATAGCAACTTACTTGAGCCCCAAATTTCATACGATGCTCCTTTGCGCGCTTAATCTGTTTCTAATTGTCAGTTTGAGAAGCATATCGACTGGCAGCCAACTAAGCCACTGCCGTGCAGTCGATCACCCTACCCAACCGAATCGAAACAAAAGGAAAAAAGCGTAGACAAATAGAATCGCGCCAATTAAGCGTGTGACAAGAATTTCACGTTGCCGAAGTTTTTCAAGTATCCGTGAAGTAGAGAGGACAGTCGCAACAGTTATATACCAAAACCCATCAGTACACATCCCAAGAATACCCATCCCGATAAGCGTTAAGCTTCCCATGGCTGGTTCAACAAATGGCGAATACATAGTCAACATCCAAGCCAATATTTTTGGATTAAAAAACGCAACTGAAAAGCCCTGAATAAAGGCAGCCTTTGAACTAACTTGCCGCTCTCCTTGATAGTCGAGGTGAGAATCCTGAGACTTTGAAGTCGAACGTACGAAACTTTGAGCCAAATAGAGCAAAATGACTACACCAGTGACGCGTAAAAAATTATCAATCTCCGGATAATTCTTGAGGGTTACTGCAATGCCAGTTGCGGCAAGAAATGCATATATCCCAAAACCTATACCATGGCCAATTCCCGTAACAACCCCATATCGGCGGCCACCAAATAGTGTATTTCGGACTATCAGAGCCAATGATGGCCCTGGCATAATTGCCCCTAGTAACAAAATTAGGGCAAGAGTAATCCAAGTTTCAAAATTAATAGGATCATTCCAATCATCTAAAATCTTAGATGCTTCTGTTATGGTCGGGGAGCCGGGATTTGAACCCGGGACCTCCAGTCCCCCAGACTGGCGCGCTGCCAGACTGCGCCACACCCCGTAAACAGATCTTGAATGCTATCACCTGTAATTCAACAAAACTATAAGTACAAAAATAACCAAAAAATGAAACCACTAAAAGCAAACAAGGGGATAAGCCATTTTATGCTCAGCTCGCGAAACCTTTTCGCAATCAGAGCAGCAGCCACAGTGCTCAGACAACTGAATAAGAGAAAAAGTAAAAACCCTACTTCAATCGAAGAAAGAGGCAAAAAGGTACTAAAAATGCTAATCTCGCTCACCAATAAGCCCACCAGAACACTCGCCACCAAGATGCTCTTCTGCGCTCTAAATTGAACTTGCAGCAATATACCGGTGTAAGAGAAACTCAGAAAGCCCACAACTAGTATCGCTGTTGTACCTTCCATTTCTGAGATCCCCCAAAAAAGAAAAAGACTTAGTGCACTCAGTGATGCCCCTAAAAGATATAAAATTTGCTTACCGGATCCTTCATAGCTTGGATTGGGAGCAACGCAAAAAAGCAGCCAAATAAATGAAGTTAAGATCGAGGCAGAGATTAATATCCATACGATTGTAAGATTTCGATCAAAAAAATAAGCTGACGCCCATGACAGGCCAACAAGCATTAGTACCGGCAAAAAAGACCGATAGACAGCATCGAAAGGACTTGAATGTGAACCAGTCACAAGTCGACTTAATGTCGACGATATCGCCACCAAATAAAACACGGCTGTGCAACCAATAATAAAGCTAGATGCATACGGTGAATAAGCAAAGAAGTACAGCGCAATCACAGAAATGAAGCCCAAAAGCAAACTTATTAGAACTTGTTCGTTCAATAATTTACTGAAAAAGTAATCCTTAGCAAATAGAGGCATTGGTGCGTTCCCGGTCGAATATTACTCCTCGGCGAATACAGGCTCTTCCAGCCCGAATATTTCAGCAGCATTATTCCATCTAATTCGACTTGATTGATCATCATCCAACTCAACCACTTTGAAAATTGCTTCGAGATTATCCACATGTGACTGAATTTCATCATTGCCACAGTCTGAGCCCCAGACCAACTTTTCAACCCCGATCTCTTGACCTATCAAGCCTCTCTCGACAGCGTGACGTTCTATTGTGTCACCACCTGAGAGATCAAAAAACACGTTCGGACGCCATCTTGCCACGGATGCAGACTCGTCATAATTACCTGTACCACCCAGATGAGCTCCTATTAACCGCAAGTCTGGAAAAGTATTAGCAATCGTATCCATGTGAAAGGGGCGCATTCTTGTCGCAGATGCGTTTCTTCCGAAACTCAGTATTTGCTCCTTTATCCGCCGTTCCTGCATATTTTTATAAGTTTTAGCTGCGTCCACGTCGCGCCTTGGGTGGGTGACCGCGTAATCAATAGGTCCACCGATCACCCCCATGTGAAGAAGGATTGGCATACCTAGGCGTTCCGCCATCTCATAGACCGAGAAGTACTTTAAATCATCATATGCCCGTCGCACTCCGATCATTTTCAAGCCCACATAACCCATATCAAATAATTGTTGAACAGACCGACCATCTATCTCTTCCGGATCGACCACGGCGGATGGTAGAAATAAGTCCTCATGTCGTCGGGCAAACGTAATTGATTCCTCGTATCCCATGCCAAATCTACCACCACACAAAAGACTAGCCTTCACAACCCCGGCGCTGCGAAGCGCATCCGCTCTCTGGTCAATAGCCTTCTCGTTATCCTGTGCATCTGGATCTTGCCAGTTACGCGGGAAATGACAATGTACATCGAAAATAGGCTCTGACATCGGTTTGACCTTTCTATTGAATAAGTTCTATTGAAATCCTACAGCAACTTTGAACTAAAGCCTTCTGGATGTGCCATAAAACTCAATATTGAAACCAAGTGATTTCCAGAAACTTAAAGCAGATTCATTGCTATATAAAATCTCTGCTTCTACCTCCACCGCTCCGTATGAACGTAATTTCTTCATGACAATTGATACAGCCTTTGTTCCAATACCTCGACGCCTTGCAGATTCGAAAATATAAAAATCTGAAATAGATCCGATCAGGATTGATTCGTCTGGCCAGTCCGAAAAACAACGAGTCATAACAAAGCCAACTCGCAACTTCTCTTCCATTATCCAAAAAAGTTCTCTGTCCAATCCATTGCCGAGCTCGCCCATGACTGCTTCACGATAGGCCGTTATTTCTTTGTGATGGCTTATAACCTTGTGGGGCTCGAGCTCGCCAGAATATTTAAAATACTCAACAAAAAAATCTTCGTAGTCCATGGAGCTAATCGGCACCAAAGCTATTTTCTCAGCTTTAGTTAACATAATTTTGACCTGCATGAATATCGGCGAGTTTCGACACACACAAAACGTCATCCCTCAAAATTATTGAAGTCCGATCAATAAGGACAGCATCTATTCCAACCGATTTAGCTCCCGTAATATCGTCTCTCAGTGAGTCACCAATCATAATTACCTGTTCTGAATCAAGACTTAGTTCACTCAGTGCTCTTTCAAAAATTAAGGGATGTGGTTTTCTCACGCCAACCCGAGCACTTGTAACTACGGTCTTAAAATATTTAGCAATACCTAAATAACTGAGAACATCGGGCAACACCCAATCATGGTTAGAAACAACAGCTAAGTCAATATTCTGAGCTTCACAGAATGCCAGAAATTCAATTGTGTCTGGATAAAGTTCATAGAGAGACAAATCTGCTTCAGCTTGTGAAATTCTCTCGGCCACCGAACGAAGAACCTCTTCCTCAAAAAAAACCAACGGTTCTAATGCCTTCTTTAATCGTAAAAATGCAATCTCACATCTAAGCTTTCTGTATGAGATCTCACTCTTTGACTCATCAAAATGTTCAATCCCACGTTTAGTCTGCCAAGGTAACCAGGTGTCAGACAGTGGGTTATCCATCATCGCAGCCGTTAGTTCAGCTGGCGAAAGACGTATCCCAGCCGAAGATGCAATTTGACTATACATCTCCAAGTGGGGAATTCTCATGAATCCAAGAGTCTTGTCGAAGTCAACTAACAGTCCTTTAATCTTTGAACTCAACATCTAAAAAAACACCATTCACACGCCCCGTTTACGTCACAAGAACACGGAGTAAACTCTCAATATCCCTGAGATTTCCGTCATTCAAATCCTGCGACTCAATTTCCATTTGGAGATGCCCAACTCTCGAACTTCTCGGTAAATCCTTAGATAATTTTCGACCTGAAAAGGGCGCTTGCGGATCTGACTCGAACACTGTCTTATCTTCACCATGAGTTATTGCCGTTAGCTTCGCTGCATGTGCCATCAAACGTATCTTAATCAATAAAAAATATGTCAGCAGTCTCTCTGGTATAACCCCATAACGATCGCGTATTTCTCGTTCGAGTTCCTCCAATGTGACTAATGACGTAACCATTGAAATTCTCATATAAAGACTTAGTCTCTCATCAATATCAGAGATGAATGAATCTGGAATATCTCCACTGGTGGGAAGGCTAATTTTAATCGCACGCAACGCCTCTTGCTTTTGACGAATTTCTCGAAGTTCTAGCTTGCCCCCTTCAAGATCTGCCTTAAGTCGTTCAACCGCCTCAGCAAGCATATCCATATACAAGTCAAGCCCAATAGCTGCAATATGACCACTCTGCTGGCTTCCCAGCAAGTTTCCGGCCCCTCTAATCTCCAGATCGCGCTGCGCAACCCGCAGGCCGGATCCGAGCTCAGATGACTCAAAAATTGCGGTGAGCCTCTGCTGTTGTATATCCGTCATCGACCCGTGATGAAATAAATATGCATAGGCTTGTTGATCTGAGCGTCCAACACGTCCTCTAAGCTGGTAGAGCTGAGAGAGTCCCAGACTTTGAGCGCGATCAATAAGAATTGTATTGACGTTAGGGATATCTAAACCAGACTCGATAATCGTTGTACTAATCAACACATCAGCGTTCAAATCAATAAATTCTCTCATCACCGACTCAAGATGCCATTTCGGCATTTGCCCATGTCCGACAAGAATACGCGCCTCTGGTACAAGATCACGAATTTCATCAGCAAAAGTATCGATAGTCTTCACTCGGTTATGAACTAAATAAACTTGGCCGCCACGAGCAATTTCTCGTCGGATTGCTGTTTGTAAAATCTCGGTATCCCAGCCTAATACATACGTCTGAATCGATTGCCGACCTAATGGCGCCGATTCCACCCTAGACATATCTCTAATTCCGGCCAGCGCCATATGGAGCGTTCGTGGAATCGGAGTTGCAGACAGTGTTAGAACGTCAACTTCAAAACGAATCTCCTTTAACCTGTCTTTATGTGTGACTCCAAATCGCTGTTCCTCGTCGATAATAGCCAGCCCAAGATTACTAAAATCTACGCCACGTACCCGCTTGGTTGCCTCTGAATTTGACATAGAAATATCAAGGTCTTGATCATCTCCTTTTGTACGGTTTTCATTAATGGCAAGTGACTCAACAACTTGGTGGCTGTGTTCCAATATTCGATGGGTACCGATCAAAATATCTATCTCGCCCGCTTTTACCTTTGAGGCGATTTGTCGAGCTTCTTTGGCCGTCCGAAATCCAGATAACATTTCAATATGTACTGGAAATCCAGCCATCCTCTCCTTAAACGAATTAAAATGTTGCTGCGCTAATACTGTAGTCGGACACAAAAGAACAACTTGGAAACCGTCCATTACCGCCTTGAAGGCCGCTCGAATAGCGATTTCCGTTTTTCCAAACCCAACATCACCACAAATTAGTCGATCCATGGGTTTAGGTGTTTCCATATCGTTTTTTACTGCGGCTATTGCCTCAAGCTGATCAACTGTCTCAACATAAGGGAACGCGCCCTCCAGTTCTTGCTGCCATTCACCATCAGGTGAAAATGCATAACCTGGCTTTACCGATCGCGCCGCATAAAGACTTAAATACTGTCCAGCGACAACCTCAACAGCGTTCCTCGCCCGCACTCTAGTTTTATTCCACTCACCTGTTCCTAAATGGGTAAGTCGTGGTATACGAGCTGTCGGGCCAACATATTTTGAGATTCGTAACGGACGGTCTATCGGCAAAAATAACTTACCATCATCGGCAAATCGCATCTCTAAATAATCGCGTTCTACTTGATCTACCGTTCGCTTAATTATTCCTATAAATCGCGCCACACCAAACTCAGCAATTACAACATATTCACCTGGTGAAATTCCATCAAGAGAGTAGTGTGCTGCATCCGTTTGTTTAACTGTAGGAATAGCACCGTGCCTAATCCCTAAAATTTCCTTATCGGTCTGAAAAACTAATTCTCCGTCAGCTAATTGTTTCGACCAACCTTCTGACGTAGAGCCCTGGATAAGGCGAGCTTCGGAAATTTCAAGTGTATCCCGCAAGGCAGATTCAACCTCTAGAGGAATATTTTCTAGCTCTAACTCGTCCTTCAATCGCTGAGCTTGGGTAGTCAGCGAAACAACTCTATCTCCCCGTACTAGACGCCTATTGATATTTTTCGCTACGGCAGCAAGTCGTCCGTTAAACGGCTCCAACGATTGAAAATCAAGATGCAGTTGATTCTTATCCGAGCCGCTCAACCAAGGGTCAAACTCAACTCTATTTGGATAATTCCAGAGAGCTGCCAATAAAGATTCCGCCATTACATGAGGTAACGGAATTTGATTACTCAATTCTCCAGAGGTTGCCAGAGTAGTCCTGCGCTGACTAGCATTTTCGTCCAGTGCAATAAGTTGAGTCTGCAAATCATCACGAAGCTCCGCGAAAATTATTGTGGACGAATCAAGATGATCCAATAGCGTTGAACTCAAAACTAGTGGGCCATATCGGCCTGGACTTGAGAGAATTCCTGATCGCAGCAGAGCTTCATCCTCTTGCGTTCTGAGATCTTCTACGCCTGCAATCTTATCTGCGATCGCTCGTATTGCGGTTGACGAGGCAAACCACTCTGAGCTTGGCGGAAGATATACCTCCCGCTTCTCCTCTTTGGAACGCTGATCCGCTAACGAGAATTCTCTAATCGAATCTATCGAATCACCAAAAAATTCGATACGAGTCGGATTATTCGCGGTCGGTGTGTAAACATCTATGATGCCACCCCTTCTTGAGTAGTCTCCGGGCTTTTCGACTAGAGAATTGAGTTGATAACCTGAAGACGACAGGCTAGTAAGTAGGCTTGATAGGTCCACTTGGTCATCGCACCTCAAAAGTCCCGGACCCCTTAGTAAATCCTGCGAGCTGAGGGTTCGTTCGGCGAGAGCCGCAATACTGGTGACTATTATCTTTGGCTGATCGGTATCCGCAAGAGAAATAAGAGTAGAAATTCGTTCGATTGAAGCGCGAGTGCTCACACTTTCTCGGGAATATGGAATCTGATTACGAGCTGGAAATCTCAAGACCTTACTTGGTGCAGTCCATAAGCTCAGTTCTGCCGCAAATTCCTGCGCATCTCGCTCCGTCGGTGTAATCCATACAGCTGAGGACTGCAGGATTCGACCTAATACTGAAATAATGGCGGGCTTAGCGGACTTTAGAACATTGAGTCGCACGGCTTGATGCTCTCCAAGATATTGAGCCACTGATTGAATATCGGGGGCATCACCTAAATGCGTGACTAGGGGTTCTAGCACAGCATGCTCGATCGAACGACTTATTTGAGGTGAACCAGTAGATTTCATTTTTACCTAATAATCAAGAAATTGCAGCGCTAAGTGTCTTTAATTATTACATATCGCTATGTGCCTGAATTTAGAAAATTCATTGCTGATTCATTGCTATCAGCAATAGAGATTTTTACGGCGGATACTATCTGTGCAGTTACAAAAGAAAGCTGTTTTAAATCAGATGCATGAGGCCGTGATAATACCCAGTTAGCAATTTCATCTGACTCATAGACAGGCTTACTATTCTCACCGACTGGTCGACCAACACCCACACGGATACGTGGGATGTGTTGAGTTCCAAGGACGTTAATAATGGACTTAAGACCACGATTACCACCGTTACCACCAGTCAATCTCATTCTCACTTCGCCGGCTCGAAGATCAATGTCATCACAAATCACGACTATCTCTGAGGGCTTAATACCCTGTTTTCTAATCTTCTTACCAAGTCCAATCCCAGTCTCGTTGTAGAAACTAGTTGGGTAGGCCAACAAGATCTTGGTGCCATTAATCTCTATTTCTCTAAAAGCAGACTCTGAAGATTTCTTTCGGTCTGAGGCTAAACCATAGGCGACCGCTAGTTCATCCAAGCAACTGACTCCTATGTTGTGGCGTGTCCCAACATATTTAGTTCCTGGGTTCCCAAGCCCACAGATCAGCCGAGGTCGTGCTTCTCCAACGGTATTTACATCGTCGTGAAGCTGAGATGCCGTAGGCGTCATAATTTTCTTTCGAAAATTAGCAAACTGATTGCGAAATGGAGTCACTACATCATCCCTACTATCACTGTCTTCATTCTTGTCATATAAAGATCCTGCCTCCCAAGCCAAAGTTGTGCAACCCAGTATGCGCGGTAAGATGTTGTCTATGAACTTGAACATGATGGATTCGTGGCAAAATAAAAAGATTACGGTGCTCGCCGGTGGTGTCGGAGCTGCCCGTTTCTTATATGGCCTTCAATATATTCATCCGCCCGATTTAATCACAGCAGTATGCAACGTTGGTGACGATTTGTCATGGAACGGTCTGCATGTCTGTCCAGATATAGACACTTTGATTTACACGCTCGCTGAGGTCGAAGGTGATTTTGGATGGGGGATTCAAAATGACTCCCACCAAACTCTTGATGAACTCGAAACATTAGGAGAGGAGAGGTGGTTTCAGATTGGCAACAAAGACCTAGCGACCCATTTAATTCGTAATCGCATATTACAAACCGGAGGTACGCTTTCTGATGCTACACAGGCGCTTGTCGAGGCAAGAAATATCAAATCTCGAATCATTCCAGCAACTAATGACCCACATCCTACTTTTGTCGTCACCAACGAGGGACGACTTTCGTTCCAACAATATTTCGTTGAACGCCGTGGGGAACCGCAGGTTTCCGAATTTGACTTTCCCAACATCGATCAAGTAAGCGCGGCTCCCGGAGTAATAGAGGCGATCAAAAATGCTGATTATTTGTTCTTTGCACCTAGTAATCCGTTTGTCTCAATTGACCCAATTATTCAAATTCCTACGGTGCGTGATTCAATTCTTGAAAGCAAAGCGCTACGAGTGGGAATTTCTCCGATAGTGGGAGGTAAAGCAATTAAGGGGCCCGCCGGTGCAATGCTTGAGTCTCTGGGACATGAAGTCTCCGCTTATGGTGTGGCACGAATATACGAAGACCTCATTGATCTGTTTATATATGATGAGATCGATAGCAAGCTAGTTACTAAAATGGAGTCTCTTTCAATCAAAACCCGTTATTGCGACACGATGATGTTGAATAGAAAGTCCCGTGTAACAGTCGCTGCAAACATAAAAGAACTAATAACGAGTCATACAAATGAGAGTACATGAGCAATAGTAAGAAATACGACACCGCGGTCGTCGTTGCTGTTCAATCAACAAACAATGCCAAGTCTCGGCTGAGCTCAGGTTTAAGCCCCTTTCACCGAAGAAACTTAGTCATCGCAATGCTGGAGGATCTCCTAATTGCTATCAGAGAGGTTCATGATGGGCCTTTAGTGATCGTGACCGAATCCTCAGAATATTCCGAAATTGGAACGAGATTCGGTGCAGATATCGTTTTTGACGATGGGAAAGGCTTCAAGGAAGCAGCGGAAACCGCAATCCTACACATTGCAAATAATAATTTAAGCAATTCGATTCTTATATTGCCCGGAGATTTACCTCAGGCGCAAAGCTTCGATTTAAACACTATTCTTGAGATTCTCAGTTCGGCTCAGTCAGATATCGTAGCGTTGTCTGCGTCTGAGGATGGAGGTACAACGGCACTAGGAGTCAAACCTTATTCAATGTTCTCCCCACAGTTCGGTCCAGATTCTGCCAACAAGCATCGGGATGAAGCCAAACGAAACGCGATGAAGATTATTGAACTTTCACTTGAGTCCTTCAAGATTGATGTCGACACAATAGATGATTTGATACGTATAGAAAATACGGTCGGCCGACAGACAAAAAAGGCTCTATCAAAAATAGCCTTCGAGAAGACCATCTCAGCACGACGATCTTTCAGAGGAATTCTTGGACCACCACTTGAAAAGAGCGATGTCGAGGAGCTTGTCTCGCTGGCGATGACAGCACCAGCACCGCACCATACTACGCCCTGGCGATTCGTCGCGATCGATTCAAACAACAGACTAGACCTTGCGGAAAACATGGGTCTTAAGTGGAAGGAAGATCTGCAAAAAGACGGCACGACCACCGATATAATTCAAAAAGCACTAGAGAACTCTAAACAGCGCATCATGACCGCACCAACTCTATTACTAGGCTGCCTCGTGAAGGATGGATTAAATACCTACGCAGATACTGCACGCGCAGAAGCGGAGTGGGGATTAGCACAGCATTCGTTCGGAGCCGCATTAGAAAACTTGCTGCTTGCCGCACACAGCAGAAATTATGGCGCATATTGGATATCTGCACCTCTTTACGCACAAGAAACTGTAAGAAATTCTCTGAACCTAGACCCTGATTGGCAGCCCCAAGCTTTTGTTGCAATTGGTCATAAGACACCTGATTACAAACCGTTTAACCGACCACCGCCAGACATCACAAATAATCTTATATGGCGCTAACTGACCCAGTCTTTAATCGTCGAAATCCGATAATCATTTGCGGCAGTTGCTAGGGCACTCTCCTGGCCATTAAAAGCATGCGGACCGCCCGGATAAATAGCCAAGTCAGACCTGTTGCCAGCGGCTATCCACCTCGCATGCATAAACAACGAGTCATCCAACAAGGGATCGAGAGTGCCCACTGTGAATAAAGCTGGCGGCATGTCATGTAAATCTGCATAGAGCGGGGAAATGTCGGGGTCATGCCTATCTTCATTATTCTGCAGAAACGAATCATAAAACCAATTCATTATTTTCTCGTCAATCACTAGGCTGTCCTTTCCAATGCTCGACTGGCTTGGACTCCCTCCAGAAAGTTCATATGCGCCATAGACCAAGTCGGCACCTTGCCAATTAGTAAAACCATGACGATCGCGCAGCCGTAACAAAGTTACAGCTGCCAAATGACCACCAGCAGATGCACCACCTATCACTAAATTTGATGACCCGAACTCAGAAGATGCGTGCTCAATTACCCAAAGTGCCGCAGCTTCACAGTCGTCGGGGCCAGACGGATACGGATGTTCCGGAGCCAGTCTATAGTCCACCGACACTACCGCTACACCTGACTTTTGTGCGATATCCCAAAGAGCTTGGTCTTGCATTTTTGCACTACCAAGCACCCAACCACCCCCGTGAATCCAAAGCAAAACCCCATTTATTACATCAGGCCGAAAAATGCGTAAACCCACAGAATCTGAGTCCCCCAGACCGGGGCATACAGTCTCAGCTGCAATATCCGTTAGGTATACTGGCATCCCTGCTCGGCCAAGACCTGACTCTCGCCGACGGCGAGTCTCTACCGCGCCAATCTCGTATACGCGCGGTTCGTCAGCGAGAATGACCGCGAGTTCCTGATTCAACGCCAGCTGTGCGGGGGTGATACTTGATTCAAGAAATACGTCGGGTTCAAACATTACTAAAACCTCATTTCGTTTAGTGATATGCAGTATAGTAGAGCGCAGCAAGACTGCTAGAACTCTGTTAGGCACTTGATGGCCGAATGAGCGTTAAGGCGGTAAGCTATGGTTCAGATTTACACAAACTCATGAACGAGTGAATACCATATTTTCACTCTGAGAGGAGATATTTATGCAGGCAGTTAATTATGCCCGAGCGACCGACGTAGATGACGCAGTCCGTCTTCTGATAGAAGGTGGAGAAAATGCGCGAGTCTTGGCTGGTGGCACTGACTTAATTGTTCAGGCGCGAGAGAGAAAAAGAAATGTTGATTTACTAGTAGACGTAAAGCATGTTGAAGAATTTATGGTGCTGGAGTTTGACACAAATACTGGGCTCAAAGTGGGCGCAGCAACACCGCTATATCAAGTATATGGAGATAACAATGTCAAGATTAACTATCCTGCCATCGTAGATGCCTCCACGGTTATCGGCGGAAAGGCCATCCAAGGACGAGCAAGTCTAGGGGGAAACCTCGGGAATTCTTCTCCTGCCGGAGACTCACTTCCCGCCATGATTGTCTTGGGTGGTGTCGCTACGTTAGCCGGACCCAATGGAAGGCGAGAGGTACCAGTTGGCGAATTTTTCACGGGACCAGGCCGAAATATCTTGGAGACTGGGGAATTAATCGTGTATATCAGCTTCCCACCCGTAGGTGCTGGTGAAGGTGCAGCCTGGGAACGATTTATACCTAGAAATGAAATGGATATTGCAGTTGCAAGTGCTGGCGCGTGGGTAAAGATCGAAGGCGGCTCCGTCACTGATGCCCGAATAGCATTGGGAGCGGTAGCGGCTACTCCTTTGGTCGCAAACGATGCGGCTGAAGCGCTCATTGGACGACCTTTAACTGATGAGAGTATTTCAGCGGCAGGTGATGCAGCAAGTGAAATTGCTAGTCCGATCACTGATATGCGTGGCAGCATAAAACAACGTAAACACCTTGCAAAGGTGCTTACAGAACGAACAATCCGTATGGCGGCAGACCGCATTAGATAGATTCACTGAAACTTTCAGAATAGACATTTATAGAGAATTGAATTAGGAGATAGTCAAAATGATCCCTGAACCCAAGGTAGTGAACACAATAATAAACGGTGATTCAAAGCAAATCCTGGTCTCTGAGAGAGATTCATTGCTTGAGGCGCTTCGAGATCGCATCGGTATGACCGGTGCAAAAGAAGGATGTAATAACGGAAATTGCGGTGCCTGTGCTGTCATAATGGATGGAAGACTCGTAAACTCATGTTGTGTGATGGCAGCAGAAGTAGAAGGCGCTGAAATCATGACTGTTGAGGGACTTGCTTCAAGAGACGAATTGCATCCATTACAGACTGAATTCCTCGATAACGCCGCCCTTCAATGTGGTATATGTACTCCTGGTTTTCTAATGTCTTCATATGCATTATTGCAAGAAAATCCAGATCCTACAGAAGAAGAAGCCCGCTTCTGGCTCGCTGGAAATTTATGTCGATGCACGGGTTATGACAAAATTATCGATTCAGTACTTACAGTAGCCAAGGGCTAAACAAAAAAACATAGTTAGATGGAGAATTAAGCATTATGGTAGCTACAGAAAAGCCTCAGTATAAAATCATTGGTACCCGGCCTCGTCGACCAGATGGTGTCGATAAAGTAACTGGGCGTGCACAATACGGTGCAGACATCAAACTAGAGGGGCTACTCTACGGAGCTGTTCTCCGAAGTCCACACGCACATGCTCTGATTAAAAGTATTGATACATCCAAGGCAGAAGCCCTAAACGGTGTACATGCGGTAATCACAAACGCAGATCTCGTCGGTTCTGGTCAAACGTTCCAACCCACGACGGCGGAAGCAATCGAATCAGGTACATATTGGCAAGCGCTCGAACCAGGTAAAGCGAGTCCACGGTGGGCAGCGGAAAACATTCTTGCTGGGCCAAAAGTTCTCTACCACGGCCACGCCGTTGCAGCTGTGGCAGCAGATGACGTACATATTGCTCAAGACGCTTTAGAACTAATCGATGTTGAATATGAAATACTGCCGCACGTAGTAGATGTTCAAGATGCGATGGTCGATGGTGCTCCTATATTGCACCCACAATTACGAACAGGAGTTCGAGCTGCTGGAGTTGATACCCGATCTGACATTGAAACTAATCTTGCTAGTCACATGCGTTTAGAAAGCGGTGATATCGAAAAAGGCTTTGCTGCTGCCGACCTGACGATCGAACGTGAATTCACGAGTTCCCAATTCCATCAAGGGTACCTCGAACCTCAAAACGCCACAGCGTTTTGGAGTCATGACGGTCGAATCAATATCTGGACTTCGACACAGGGATCGTTCATGGCAAGAGATGCTACTGCTGACGTACTTGGTGTACCTGTGGCTTCAGTCAAGGTCACGCCAATGGAGATTGGTGGCGGATTCGGTGGGAAAATACCGATCTATCTTGAACCAATGGCCGCTGTGTTGTCTAAGAAAAGCTCGCGTCCGGTAAAAATGTGGATGGATCGGGAAGCTGTGTTTCAGGCAACTGGACCAACCGCCTCTTCCTATAGCAAAGTAAAAATTGGCGTAACGAATGACGGTAAAATTACGGCCGCTGAATGCCTCTTCGCCATGGGCGCAGGTGGGTTTCCTGGCTCCCCAGTAGGTGCCGGAGTTCAGTGTGCGTTAGCACCCTATAAAATCGATAACCAAGTTATCGACGGACTTGACGTAGTACTGAATACCCCGAAAACTGCTGCATACAGGGCTCCGGGTGCGCCTGCGACCGAGTATGCTGTCGAATCTGTTATGGATGAAATAGCCGAGCAATTAGACATGGATCCAATCGACCTAAGACTAGTAAACGTAGCTGAAGAAGGTGTGAGAAATTCTTCCGGTACCCCTTGGCCAAAGATAGGTGCTAAAGAAGTACTCGAAGCGATGAAAAGTCACCCTCATTATCTCTCCGAAATTCAAGGAGAGGATGTTGGTCGAGGCATCGCAATCGGATTCTGGTTTAATGGTGGCATGGAATCATCTTCATCTGCACGAGTCAACAAAGACGGATCAATCGCACTAATTCTAGGCTCGGTCGACATCGGAGGAAGCCGAGCTTCAATTTCGATGCAGCTTGCTGAAACACTTGGTGTGACTTATGAACAGATTGCACCACAAGTTACTGATACTGACTCAGTGGGATATACCGCAGTCACGGGTGGTTCGAGAACTACCTTCGCTGGTGGATGGGTCGCCTACGAACTTGGTCAAACGATTAAAGCCGAAATGATTAGTCGAGCCGCGAAAATCTGGGATATCAGTGGTGATGAGATAACCTATACCGATGAGGGAACTGTTGTTGGACCGGACGATGCAGAGGGAAATAAACGAGTATTTTCTTTCAACGAGCTCGCCGGTAAGCTCCAGGCAACTGGTGGCCTGATAGCGGTTTCGGCATCTTCTTCACACACTACTCAGGGAGCGGCTTACGGTGGTCACATTGTTGACCTGAAAGTAGATCGTGACACTGGTAAAACTGAGATCCTGAGATACACTGCCGTGCAAGACGTAGGAACAGCAATACACCCTGACTATGTCGAAGGTCAGATTCAGGGAGGAATTGCTCAAGGGGTTGGAATGGCACTCAATGAGGAGTATTACTACGACAGCGATGGGCACCTTATGAATGGATCATTCCTTGACTACCGCGTCCCAGTTGCTAATGACCTCCCGATGCTTGATGTAGAGATGGTCGAAGTGCCTAATCCGGGCCATCCATTCGGTGTAAGAGGAGTAGGTGAAGTGCCGATCGTGCCACCTCAGCCTACGATTAGAAATGCCGTCTATGACGCCATTGGTGTGCGGTTTTATCACACGCCGATGTCGCCACGACGTGTGCTAGACGAACTGCTCTAGTTACACCGGTATTAATACCAAAATGACTGCAGATGCTGAAAAATCAGTCACTGTATTTTTGCCTGCTCATATGCGCGAGCAGGCAAAAAATACAGCTGAAGTTCTTACCGCGCCCGGTAGTCTGATGGATGTGATTATGGAAGTCGCAAATCAATTTCCTGACTTAAAAGAAAGTCTCTTAAGGGGAATTCAAGAACGAGAAATTGCAATAGCCATTGACGAAATGATCACAGAGAATGACCCGACGACTAGAGTCGAACCTGGAGCTGAAATTCGTCTTCTCCCAGCGATTGCTGGAGGCAACAAGTAAGGCTAACCTTTTTTAATCTCGGGTATTACTTCTTGAGCAAACGCATGTAGCGCGTCCCAATCGACCGGTGGTCGAATCGCGATGGAAACACGCTGAGCACCAGCTTCTTGAAAATACTTTATGCGTTCAATGGCCTGCTGAGGTCCACCCGAAATAGTTCCGCCTCGCTGTTCTGGCCTTGACCCAAATAATGCGGTGCGTTCCTTTTCGATACGAACGCCGTCAGCTTCTGTAGCACCCATATGCATGTGTAGGTTGATAGAGCGTTCAATTTCTTCAGGGTTTCGTTGTTCACGGTCGCACCACATATCAAGTACACCCGAAAGTCGCTCAAACTCTTCTAGGTGGATATAAGGCACGTTCCAACCTTGAGCATACTTAGCAGCTATACGCAGAGTGCGCTTCTCTCCTCGCCCACCGACAACCACAGGAATCGGATTTTGGTGCGGTGGTGGGCGCAGTGTCACGTCATCAACTCTGTAGTATTCACCCGAAAAAGTGGTCCGCTCTTGAGTAAACATTCCCTGAATAATTTTAATTCCTTCTTCAAGTCGATCTAATCGTTCCTTGACTGGTGGAAATTCATAGCCAAACGCCTCATGCTCCTGAGCGTGCCAGCCTGCACCTAAACCTAATTCGATACGTCCATGACTGAGATGATCGATCGTAGCAATTGACTTTGCAAGAAGAGCCGGGTTTCGATAGTTCATACAAAACACATGCGTACCCAGACGCACGTTCTTGGTCTCTACAGCCATTGCTCCAAGAAGGGCTACAGCCTCGTATGTATCGCTCATTCCATCTATTGGAGGAGCTTCGTACAGATGATCCCAACAGGACAGGAAATCAAATTGATTCTCGTCAGCGAATTTCCATAATTTTCTTAATTCATCTGCTGAAATATCTTGTTGCCCAGCATGAAGACCAATTTTTAGCATGTAAACCTCTTTCAACCAATGAGTCTTTCAGGAGACGGCCAATTCAGACATCATTTGTGCAACTTCCTCATGGGTATATCCAAGCAAGTCAGTCAACACGGCCATCGTATCTTCGCCCAGCAATGGGGCACCTCGATCCATTCTCCAGCGCGCACCAGAAAATGACACTGGATATCCTTCATATTTATGTACACCAATTTCTGCATGTGGTGCCTCACGATAAAATTCTCTCTCCGCTAACTGTTCATCCCGTACCATTTTATCGTCAGTTCGTTGACATACCCCAGCCGGAACACCTTGCTCCTGCAACGCATACATAAGTTCGAAACAGTCTCTAGCCCGGGTGTATTCTCCAATAAGTGACTCAAGTTCCTCTTCATACCGCACTCGTAGATCGTTATCAATAAAACGCTGATCTCGCAATAATTCGGGAGCCTCCAGAACGCTACAAAGTGATTCCCACTGGTCCTCCCCATCTACAGTGATCGCAATCCAGCGATCATCATTGTGCTCCGGTTGGGACATTGGTGCTCGCTCATCAGCCGCACATCTAAACACTCCATGTGGAGCGATGGCTGGCCACTTCGAGCGGTTCCCCACCCTCACGTACTCACGACCATTTACCTGATAATCAAGAACTGGAACTCCCGTAAGTACCATACCTGTCTCAATTTGGGACATATCAACAAACTGCGCCTCGCCAGTCTGTTTCCTATGCCAGAGTGCCATGAGCATCGCGATCGCACCATAGAAACCAGCTGTATGATCTAAATAAGAATATCCCCAGCCAGCAGGGGGCATATCTGGTAAGCCCGACATATATGTGTTGCCAGATACAGCTTGAGCCGTAGGTCCCCAAGTTACATAAGACGCGTCTCGACCTACGTGACCATATCCAGAACACGAAACATAAATAATATCCGGATTAAGCTCTTGCAGTCGCTCCCACGAAAATCCCATTCGTGCAAAAGCACCAGCGCTAAAATTCTCAATCACAATATCTGAATTCTGAATTAATTTCTCGACAGCAGCACGCCCATCCGGATGATTCAAATTCGCCTGAATCCCTCTTTTGTTCCTGTTAAAGTCACTATGAAATCCGCTCCCGTTATAGGTAGGTCGCTCAGGATTAACCTGAAGTCCAAGCCGGATAGAATCCAAATGCGACTCATTTTCAACTTTGACAACATCGGCACCCAAGTCCGCCATGATACGAGTCGCCTGTGGTCCGGCAATAATCCAACTAAAGTCGCACACCCGCACGCCGTCAAGGGGTAGTGGTAAAGAGTTAGCGTCCATAATGTCCTCCTCCCTGCAGGGTATCATTTTGATTTATGTAAAGGTACCTGTCTCAACTCTCAACGTCTTCGAATTACTCCGCCACCGAAGTCATGAATTAGATCTTTCGCTGACTCACGATCCACCGCCGAAAGAGCAACGTTGTTAACTCCAATTGATTCCAATTGATCAAGTCGCTCATTTACTTCTGTAGGAGTTCCTGTGAGAGTTCGTGCGACCATTTCTGAGGACACAAAACGTTCCTCTCCGGGCTTTAAGTAAACAAAATGCCCTTCGTGTACGTCCAAATAACGCCTATCATCTGGTGTCGGATTGCTGCGTTTGGCACCATACTCCTTAATATACTGGTTATATTCACCAGCCAAATCAGGATTGTCCATTCCAAGATTAGATCCTGGTCCATAGGACTTTTCCCACATCGCATGTACACCAGCCGTCAAAGTTGGGCCGACATTTCTAATTACTCGATCGCTCGATAAGGATTCACCCTCACGCAATATACAGGCCGAAGTCAAAGCAACTACATAAGGCTTGAAACCTTGTCCACCTGCGTGATCAAATGTGTTACCAACAACTTCAGCGGCTTCCATAACTTTTGGCAGCCCTCGCGGTACTCCCGCACCTCCACCGGTAGTAATCCAACCATCTGAAATTTCTCCGACAATTCGTTGGCCGCGCGGTCCATTAGCGGCCAACATAATATCTATCGGATCTTCTATATTGAAAAAATCACTCTGCCCAGAATTTGACTTCGAATGAATTAGTCGAATCCATCTTTCGTGTTCTCCTTCACGAAATAGCACATCCTCACCTGCTAAAAGCCCCTTCACTTGAGAACAATACTCCGCAAATTCATTCATTTTCAATGCTGGAAGCCCCATCGTATTTCGTCCGGTATAACCAGTGCCAAGACCAATGATCACTCTGCCAGGTGCAATTTTATTGATTGAAGCCGCAGCTGCCGCTGTGACCGGAGATAATCTGTTGCTGGGTATTGCAACAAGGGTACCCAGCTTTATTCGCGAAGTATTATGAGCTGCCAAAGCCATCGTAGCCCAAACGTCTGAATAAATAAGTTGCGAGTCATAAAACCAAGCGTGAGTAAATCCAGCTTCCTCGGCGGCTACAACCTCTTTCCAGCTTTCAATATAAGAAGGAATCCCAATTCCATAGTCCATTATCACTCTCCCAAAAAACACATCCGAATTGACGAAACAAAATCAAGCAGCATACAAATTTTCGTGCTATTAATCGAATCATAGCGTAGTAAGCAATTTTATCGAGCTGTAAATATTCAAAAGAATTGACAAACATCTGAAATGGAGACTGATCATGCTGACTGGGTTTGAAAATCTATCTAGATTTCAATCGATACCTCCGGAGAAAATAGCGCTCACTGGCAAGTTATTGCTGGCAAGTCCGTTTATGAACGATTCAATGTTCGCTGGAAGTGTCATTCTTATCTCTGCGCACTCTAAAGATGCCGGAGCACTTGGCTTCATAATCAATCAACCAACAAGCGAGGTTCTTTCTGATAATTACGCAAAGTGGCTTTCAAATACTTCAGTCTCATCCAAAATTTTCAAAGGTGGTCCAGTTGAGCACGACGTAATCATGGGGCTGGGCCACTCCACTGATCCGTTATCCACTAGCCAGGGACTATATCAACTAGAACACAATTTGGTGGTTCTTGATTTGGAGGCGGCATCAACAGATGATACGAAAGACATGCATCAACTTAGACTATTTAAAGGCTATTCAGGCTGGACACCAGGGCAATTAGAAGCTGAAATTCAAGCTGAGGGCTGGTTGATAGCTGAGTCAAACACAATGGATCCATTCTCACTACGACCTGACAACCTCTATGAGAAAGTGATCCGAAGGCAACTGGGCGGCCTTACTGAATACTATCCAACCGAAACGTTATCTCTAAACTAAAGATTACTCAGTACTTAATCTACGAAAAACCGCTATGATTCTTAAAAATTAAGGAGTTCAAAATGGGTGAAATGATTACATACCCTGCAAATGGCAACAGCGGGACAGGATATCTCGCTCGCCCTTCAGGAGAAGGTAATGGCAAAGCTGTGATAGTCATTCAAGAATGGAATGGACTAAATGATCACATAAAGGATATTGCGGACCGATTTGCAAAAGAAGGCTATATCGCGTTAGCTCCGGATCACTATCACGGGATAATCGCTGATGAACCTGACGAAGCAGGCAAACTTTTCATGGCGCTGAACATTGCTGAAACGGAAAAGGAACTTCGGGGTGGCATAAATATGCTCTTCGAGGAAACTCGTTCGCCAGTCGGGGTGACCGGCTTCTGTATGGGTGGAGCATTAGCTTTGTTTGCTGCTTGCCAAAATTCAGACAAAGTTGGGGCTTGCGTGGACTTCTATGGGATACATCCCAACGTCGAATACAACTGGGACAACCTCGTTGCACCGGTGTTAGGTATTTGGGCTGAACATGACGATATGGTAAATCCTCAACTAAATGGGTTTGCTCAATCACTATCAGACCGACAGCACAATTTTCACTTCATCACTTATCCCAATACATCGCATGGTTTTTTTAATGATACGAATACATCTGGACACGATAAAAATGCCGCTACTGACGCCTGGCGACTCACACTCAATTGGTTTGAAGATCATCTGTAGACATTAGGATGGCTTCCTTGCCATCATTTGTCCGAGCTTCAAACTCCTGCAATACTTAGTGACACAAGCCTAGTAGTGGAATGGGGCAAAATGAATTCAGATTCCAGACGCGCTGTCTATTTCTTGATTATTGCTGGGTTGGTGGCGGCAATAGGTCCGTTTACACGGTTTATAGCACCAGAAATAGGACTCGATCTAGGAAC
>JAQWLS010000018.1 GCA_029247135.1 Dehalococcoidia bacterium
ACTAAATAATGTTAATAATAAATATAATAAATAAGCTAAGCTATATGCAAACATTGGAAAATCACTTGAATCTAATTGTTTCTTAAACTCTTGTAATCGACTCTAACCACCTTATCGCAGCACTCACTCGAAACACAAAAGCAGAGTTAATAGATTGTGCTCGCATAGAAAATTTTTCAAAAGGCCAAATTATTGGAAATCAGGGAGAACCTCTTGACTCAGTGTATTTCATATTGTCCGGTTTGATAATTTCTATCTATGAAGGCACAGACGGTACTGGTATTGCGAACGGAATGAGAGGCCCAGAGGCCGCATACGGAGCCATCGGTACGGGAAGAAGGACTACGAAGCAGTTAAGCGTAGGAACCGGGCGAGTCTTCGCGCAAATTCCAACGACAGCACTCGTGATTCCGACCGCTGATTTTTCTAGAGTGTTGATGAAATCGAATGACCTATTACGAATTATTCTCTCCCATGCAGCCGAAGTTGTTCGCAGCCATGAGTTAACGCTTAACTGCAGCCGACATCATCGAATCGATAACAGACTAGCCCATCTTCTGAGCACGTTGACCTTTTATAACGAAAATTCTGAGATCCCCACGACCCATTCAGAACTTGGTGAGGTACTAGGTGTGCGACGAGAGTCGATTAGCACAGCACTGGCAGAATATGAAAGAAAAAATATCGTCCGCGTCAGTCGAGGACGAGTTTCTGTCCTCGATAGTGAGCTACTTGAGAGTTATTCCTGCGACTGTCATCAGGAACTAATTGAACTTAAATCAAGAAAAGCTACTGGCCCTGTCGTCTGGGAAAAAAACTCCTGCTGACTCAGGTCATGCCTTTGCTATTTAATTTCCATACGTGAATAGGAGGGTCACTCTTGCATACTAATTTAGAAATATCGACAATCGCATCTACGGGGGTCAAGATAACTCAAATTGGGATGGGTGGCGCTCCTCTGGGTAAATTAGATCAGTCGGTCGCACATCATACGCTGGAAAAAGCATATGAAACCGGCATCAGATATTTTGACACTGCACCGCTATACGGCGCTGGAAATAGTGAAAAATTTAGCGGAGATTTTTTATCAACTATCGATAGAAGCGGATTCACTGTGTCTAGTAAAGTTGGTCGACTAATTCTTTCTGAAAAGGAAGCAGAATCTTTCAAGTATAGTGGTCCTACTACGGCGACGATGCAAGTGAATGACAAAGCATCACAGTACAAAAATAATGTCGTCTTCGATTTCTCTCGAGCAGGAATATTAAGATCTATCGAAGAAACACTCGAAAGATTAAAGCTAGATTACATAGATATAGCATTTATCCATGATCCTGATGATCACTATGATCAGGCTTTAAATGAATCGTTTCCAGCGCTTGCAGAACTAAAAGCACAGGGAATAATTAAGGCGATTGGTGCAGGGATGAACGAGTGGGAAATGCTTTCTAGGTTTGCCAAGGAAGCAGACTTTGACTGTTTTTTGCTTGCGGGGAGATACACACTCCTTGATCAGTCTGCGCTACCTACACTACTCCCTATATGTGAGCAACGAAATATTAGTCTGATATTGGGTGGTCCTTACAACAGCGGCATCCTAGCGTCCGATTTGACGTCGAAAACCACCTACTTCTATGACCCGGCCCCGGCAGACATAATTTCTAGAGCTAAAAAAATTAGAGATGTGTGTGAACAATTTGGGGTACCACTAAAGGCAGCGGCTCTGCAGTTTGGTTTATTACATCCAGCTGTGGCTTCGACTATCCCTGGTCCAACTACTCCTACGGAAGCTTCCGAAAACGTAGACATGATCACTTTTCCAATTAACCGAGATCTCTGGAAAGAACTCAAAGTAAGAAACCTAATCGATTCCAACTGTCCTTTTTAGCAGATTCGGTACAGCGATGCTTCCCGGCGCTTAACAAAGTAACAACTCAACGGTCATCGTGAAAGAATTCACACCCAAGAATTTGGCCTCAGCATTATATTAATCACTAGTTCCTGTATTCACTGAGAAATTTTATGAGCAACAACACCAATGCATCAAGTGGTCTGAAGCAGAAAACAGTCTTGGCTTTATTTCTTCTCACAATAACCACTTTTGTTCTGGGCTTCTTCAAATTTTCAAATCTTGGACTAGAAACTAAGCGTGAATCCAAAAATAAGGCAGTTAAAAATTTATCGGAGGGCACTAAAGATTCATCGCAAGTCAGTAAGAAAAAAGTATTCGGCACCATATTTTTTGTCACATTACTTGCTTTCACTCTTCGGTTTTTCGATTTTGGAGACCTTGGTATGGGGAATCTTTTTTATGCTGCCGCCATCAGATCAATGGGTGAGTCGTGGCACAACTTTTTCTATGCGGCATACGATCCATTAGCCACCATCGCGGTCGATAAGCCACCCCTTGCGCTTTGGCTTCAAGTGCTCACAACTAAACTATTTGGATTCAATGCATACGGATTTATCGGTCCAATTGCATTGGCAGGTGCCTTGGCGACTCCACTAATTTTTATCGGAATTTATCGCTGGTTTGGTTTTGGAGTCGCGACAATTGCAGCTGTGATACTCGCAATTTTCCCTGAATCGATAGCCACATCCCGAGACTCAACCATGGACACGTTGTTAATGTTTTTCTCAATATTAAGTGCGCTAACGCTCATTGCTGCTGTTGAAAATCGACCACGGCTACTGCTCCTCTGGGGATTGTCTCTTGCTGTACTTTTTAATATCAAATTCTTCGAAGGTCTTATTTTCTTGCCCGCAGCAGCAATTTATATCATGGTTCGCTGGCGGACCTGTTTTATTGAAAAGATCGGTTTGCTTTTAGCTACTGGATTTATTTTTGTTGTCTTTTCAATGTTATGGCTCTTAGCAGTTGAATTTACAGCTGCCGATGCTCGCCCCTTAATCATGAATGATCCAAACAACAGTCCCCTTAGTCTTGCATTTTTTTATAACGGGATCGAACGAATATTTCCGACGGAAGTCACTGTCTTTCAGCCTATTCCTGGCGCACCACAATATAGTGCTGCCTTGCAAAACATATGGGGGCCAGCTTTCGGTGTAGGCGACTCAGGACCCTTCAGATTATTTTCTGGAGCAAATGGCCCGCTAATAGGCTTCACCTTACTGTTCGGAATTCTGGGAACACTTTCGATATTAATCGCTAAAAGATCACTACTAAATGGGCCAGCTTTATTTTGGCTCATCTGGTTTGTGACCGGATTGATACTCTTCAGTTTTTCGAACCGGGCACCCGCCCATTACATAGAGTCCTTCGCGCCGGCCATCGCGGTAATGGGTGGGCTAGGAATCGCTCGGGGAGCTGGATACTTTGGTGCTATAAGGATAGTGGTTATTCCACTATCAATTTTATTACTCGCGATATACGGCCTTTGGATCACGGAAGAATATCCGTTACTAAGAACAAGACTTCTATATGCTCTAGCGATTGGCATAGTCCTTTATCTTTCCATATACGTTTTAAGATTTTTCACTAGTAGTCGCCTCACGATACCAATTCTCGCAATATTCCTTTTCTTCCCTCTGTTGACATCGATGTGGATAATATCGTTCACGCCACGTGCGCAAATAACCGTACCTAATCCTGTACTCTTCGCCGGCGAGAATTTCAACAGCAGGTCTAATTCAGATGGACAGTCATGGAGACGGGTTCCTGCAGAAAAATTCATAAGTCAACTGCCCGCTAATTCAACATCACAATATAAATTCGGCATCGATGGAATAAATAATGCTGGTGAAGCAATAGCCTTCACAGGGCAACCTATACTTCCCGTTTGGAATCAGTACCGCAGAGAGATCATGTTGCCTCCTGACGCCATTGCCAAATTATTAGAGGGCGGTGATTTACCATATCTCATGTTATCGGAAGGGCGAATAGCCACTGGTCTACTCGAGGATCTCATGGCAGTTGCTCAGGAATACTGTGGTTACGATCAGAAATTATCTAGAGGATTCAAAGGTTGGGTTATTCTTAAATGTGATAAGTAAATTTACAACACGAAAGGGCTGGGTGCCTATTTTATGAGATCCTGAAGTAGGTGCGGATGGAGTCTCGAGGACACCCAATTCAAGTAACGTCCCAAGCGATCATGCCAGCACCGCGTAATCGTACCTTTCCATTGCAATGTCGACACATAACTCAACATCATCGGCCAAAAGATAGCGTTCCTGAACAAGTTTTTCGGCAGCTTCACGAATAAGTCGAAGATAAGTGCTGCGGCCACTGTAACGCCGCTCGATCTCAGCCGCTTCAAAAAACTGCGTAGATCCCACATATTCCACCAGCTGGCCGACACCTCCCGATCTAGGATGGCGTGGGTTGAACCCGGTGTGTATACCTATCGGCACGCTGATGTCCGGCATCGCAATACCGGCTATCTCATTACCATCTTCGTTAACTGAAGAAACGATGGACTCGTAGGGTTTACCAACTGACTTAGACGGAAGCCAAGCAACGCCTGTCTCACTAGCGGATCCAAGTTCGAGTGGACGGATTCGATTCAATCCAGTCGAGGTAGGAAGTGCCAAACCTATTATCGCGGTGAGGGAACCCAGCAGCTGAGGGCGCGTGACGGCTGTTCCATCAGATACACATGGATAGGCGCTAGGTGGCGGTTCTAGGTCATCTTTCACCCAGGCAAGCAGATTACTCAACGCCGCCCGAATGAGTGGTCGATAGTCGATGATATTCAATCCATTACCGGTGGGACCATACTTACTCTCACGCAGCTGCGGTAAGGTTCCCGGCGAATGCTGAGTTGATGCAAAGAGGTAGCGTCGCACGTTTTCCGGAAATGGCACGTCTTCCTCGGTTTCCAATTCAACATGGGTGAGGCCAGCATCCCCACGCCAGTATTCAGCCGAGGTGTCTGTATAGAAAATCTTTGGTACACCGCCCCGCTCGCGTTGCGCATCTAAAAGACCCGCAGTAGTGCCGGTCGGATCAGTCTGTGAGTTATCTGCGTGCGGGAACAAATGACCAAAGCTCGGTGTCGGCTGCACAGAAGGCTGTGCATAACGATGATTGAATTCTCCACGTCGCCCGCCTGCGACATGCACTAACAGTCCATCGAACGCCTGTTTTCTTTCCTCATCCACGTTGAGTCCGTTGTACAGAAAGGTACGCAAAAAACGACCACACTGGGACAGGCCCTCGCCAATTACATGCTTGACCGGACTGACCGGGCTTGTCGATCCTTTTAACCAAACGGCAAAATCTCGCATCGCAATTAAGCCAGTGCCAACGACCGGACACTGACGCGGAATGTATAGAAGGTCGTATATCTTGCCAGCTTGAAACCCTTCAGCGGCACGTACGCGGTCTTCTTCGAGCGTCCAGTGATCACGCGGCACCAGAGTAGCTGCACCATAAGGTGTATCGCGCACTAGGAGCTCAGCGTTCGGATCGTTCAGGATCGCTGGTGGAATCGTCACATGGTTTGGCCCTAGGCCCACATGCTGATCGGTCAGCAATAGCTCATCCTGATTCGACGGAATCTGAAACCGCAACTGCATGCGTCCACCATCTGGTTCAGTGACGAGAGGGGCTGAAAGGCCCATCCGGCCTGATTCACGGGGCACATCCCACTGCCAACCACAAAAAGCGACCGTCCACCCACCTCGCAGTAAATACCCATCACCCGCTTCGATCAAATTTGAATCTTCTGGAAATGGCGCCAGATTGAACAGTCGGGGTGCCACCCGGCCGCCGCGGTTTGGCACGTCAAGTAAGGCAGCACCATTTCCGCCTTCGAGAGGGGCAAGTATGGTGAAATCACCACTGAATCGAACCAGACCATCAGTGCCCCGTGTCGCATTCTGTAAATCGGCAATAGCTGCATTAGCAGGGTTCTCTGGATCGACCGCATACGTTACGACCCCATCAATGCGCTCGTACGTTAGCTCGTCGCCAAATTTCTTGCCATCGCAATACAGATCACGTGACTGGATATCGATATCGGTGACAGTCATGGTATGGACCCTTTCGCACTTTGGAAGGAGGATATCACTCATACATCCGCAGACGTGCGACGCTGGCTTTCCTATGCCCTGCCTATGTCGATAATTAGTCACTAGCATAGATATTGAAGACATGAATTCAGCATTCAGAGCTCATCGAAATGGGGCTCTCTTCACATCCTACGTTCGTGTTTAATCAGGTGACCCGTCACTGGTGGACCAATGACGGGTCAATTTATCTTAGTCGGTTTTGAACGCTGAAATACTCTAGAAAATATGGGTTTTCATATCAGTTGCCCTTGTTTGGAATAGTTGTCTACTCCCCCGGAGTCCTGACGGAGCCGAATCCCTTGCAATATATGGGTTTAAGATGTATATGGTGCGCCCGGGAGGATTCGAACCTCCGACCTCTGCCTCCGCAGGGCAGCGCTCTAATCCCCTGAGCTACGAGCGCGCATAGCTATTGATGATACTCGTGTTCATGGATTTGCGCCTCATAGCAAAAATTTGGTGCCGAAGGTGAGACTCGAACTCACACAAGCTATAAGCTCACTACGACCTGAACGTAGCGCGTCTGCCAATTCCGCCACTTCGGCACTATACAATCAGCTTCATCCGACGAAACTAACGTGATACCTAGTATTACCAATTAAGCGGTATACCGTCAACGTATTTGAAAAATTCTTTCGGCATAGAGTTCTCTATATGATGCCGCCACGAGCCAAATCAACCAAATCGTCTCTAGAAAAACCCATCTCTGCCAAAATTTCTATGTTGTGCTCACCTAGCAAAGGTGGTCGTCGCCACATACGGATCGGTGACTTACTGAACTTATACGGAGCTCCCGGGTACTTCACAGTACCTTCATGCTCAGGCATTTCGCCTTCCCACCAAAAATCACGCTCGTCCCAGTGCGGATCCTCCAGATTTTCCTCGGGTCTGCGAACTTCGCCCCAAGGCATGTGTATCGCCTGACCACCACGATATGACTCTTCAGCCGTCAGTGACTTCACGAATGACGCGATCGTATCTGTAATCCTAGTTCGTGCATTCGGATCAAGTCGTGGGTCTTTGAAAAGGACTTCTTGGTAGAGAGGATCGTGCATGTCTCCACTTGCGTCGTGTTCGTCCATCCACTCGAGAAGTTTGTTATAAATTTTACTATCACGGGGGACACCGCCACCCATCAACAGAATATATTTATCATCAGTGGTCAAATGCTGCCACTCCCCCATACGTTCAACCGCCGCATGCCGTCCGGTCTGACGTTGAACTAATTGTCCTAAAAATTCCCAATTCGGAAAGGATCCTTCGGTCGTAGCAGATACCGATTCATGGACGGACACGTCCAATAACTGGCCACCAGAGGAAGAATTGTCCCGCAGCCAAAGAGCTGATAAAACGGCCGTCATCGCATATTCATTACTGATATTCATCGAATGCAGTCCATCTGGACGTATCGGAGTAATTGAGTGGTCGTCGTAACCAGTACTCATCATTGGTCCACCGAGCGCCATAGAAACTAAGTCTGACCATGGCCAATCCTTACGAGGTCCGGTAAGCCCAAACGGCGTAACGGAACACCAAATCAGGTCTGGGCGTAACTCCTGCAACTGACTATAGCCACAATTCAAAGAATTTAGTATTTCTAATCCACTGCTATCTATAACAACATCTACGCCTTCGGTTAAGTCAGTGAACATCTGTCGTCCACGCGCATGGTTCAAGTCGAGAGTCAGCGAGCGTTTGCTTGTATTTCTGGCGGCAAAAGCGAGCGAACGATTGACACCGGGTTGATCTGCCACAAACGGACCAAAATGACGTGATGCCGCACCTTCAACTGGTGTTTCAACTCGAATTACGTCCGCTCCGGCATCAGCCAATAACTTACCAACAATCTCACCCCAATCACCGATCTCAAGAACGGAGATTCCATCTAGTGGGCCGACTTTATTTTCAAGTTCATCAGGCATGCCGAAATACTAACCTACTCCCGATTGACTGTCATTTTTATGTAACCATTATCTGTCAGTAACTGCCTTAAGAAGCGGCCAGTTACGCAGCCATCGGTCACACTCCTGCAAAAAATACTCGTCTGCACGGGTCGCATTTCCAAAAGATTGAGATGAGTCATGAGGCGTAAGAATTAGATTTGGCGCATCCCAGAGTGGCGATTCCGAGGGCAGCGGTTCTTCCTCAGTGACGTCGAGATAGGCACCACCAATATGCCCCGACTCGAGGTTCTCAATCAGGGCACTTTCATCAAGCATCAGTCCGCGAGCCACATTAATAATGCGTGCGCCTCTGGGTAGCATAGACATTACCTCCGGGCTGACCAATCCAGCAGTCTCCTGAGTCAAAGGAGCAGTAATCACCAGACAATCTACCTCGGGTAAAAAATCTTTAAATTTTTCCGGCTTAATCCATTGATTTAATAAGCCGGCAGACGATGCACCTGGATAACTTCTGCGTACACCCAAGACCCTCATCCCCACCGAAATTGCCAAGCGCGCAAACTGCTCGGCGATCGCTCCAAATCCGTAAATCATGACAGTTTGACCTCTAAGCTCGGTCGGCATATCTGCGACAGATCGAGGGGCCCAACGATGTTCTTTTTGTGCGATAGCAAATCGAGGCAGATCTCGGGCTAAAGAAAGCAGAGCAGCAAACGCCGTCAATGCAATTGGCTCTGCAGCAGAGCCCGATGAGTTAGAAATATTTACACCCCTATCAAATAATTCCTGAAACACCGCATCATCGGTGCCTGCATGAGCCACATGTAACCATCTCAGATTTTGGGCGCGACGAACGGAGCCGAAAAACGGACGTGCCAATTCCTGTTCGCGGATATCACTGGAAAAATATGCAGCAACTATCGTGTCCAAGACGTCCGCAGGAAGACGATCACCGTTTGCGGGTAATAATAGATACTCAAGTGGCTCACTATTCACTCTTTGATATTCAGTCGCCACCTGATCAAGTCGATCTTTGTAAGTCGAGTAGATTACTTCCGAAATCAAAAATTTTTCAGTCACAAAACCTATTTCTTTTCTTCAAGTCGCTCACGCCTACTGGCGTTATGACCAACAATTGGACTGGGTTCAGAAGGTTGCCAATCCTTATACGCAGTTCGATCGTCCTGTGGCCACACAAGATGATCGAGATCTCTTCTGACTTTGACAGCCGATTCGTCTGTCAAAAGATCAATTGCTGCTTGAGATACTTCTCGTTGCATCGCAACATCATTAGGAGCACCGAACGCATGTCCGAATGGAAAGGGGACTCCCAATATTCGTGGAAGTTCATATTTTTCCGCGGTATCCGGCATCATCGTTACCACTACGGTTGGTATACCAGCTTCTTCAACTAAACGCGCCAGCACGGGCACGTTCTTACAACAATCTGGTCAGGCGGGTGCAAGAATTAGGGCATGAACACCTTGATCTTTCAACTTCCCTATAAGCTCCGGACCCTGATTACTTCGCCAGTCAGGTGTGCCATCTTGCTGATAACCCATAAACGAATAATTAGTGTCTGCAAGACTACCGAAACGCTTTTCAGATTCCAGCTCAGTAAATCTATCAAGAGGCAATGCAACATTAAAGTCCACATAATAATCTCTCGTGTTCAGATGTAGATGAGCGGCTGAAATCTCCTGTTGTTTTGTGTTCCTTGGAATCTCTCGATATGTAGGGTCACCCCACAACGGATTCTCTAATTCCGTATCCGTATCGAATGGTTCTTGGTTCTCTAGATAAAGGCCTGATGAAGTCATCAAGGCTATTTTTGCGTCAGTGATCTCCACTGCAAGTTTTGCCCTGACGGGCTCCGTCTCTTGAATAGGAAAGGCTTCAAATCCCTCCCGAAATGAGCGCGGCAAATATCTATAGGAATCTACGGGCATGTAACACCTTCCACTTAATTTTCACACATAATGGTAACTCCTAAGCAAGATTTCATGAAGGAGTTAATCATGACCAATGAAGAGATGACCGATTCTACGGTGACTATGAAAATAAGTGAGCACATCGCCACAATCACTATCAATCGTCCACACGCAATGAATGCGCTCGATCCTGAAACTTTGCAACAATTAGCGAAAATCTGGCTGGAAGTTCGTGACAACGACGACATTTGGGTAGCTATCGTAACAGGGGAAGGTGAAAAGTCATTCTGTGCTGGCTCAGATCTCAAAAAGACTATCCCACAAGGCAACCAAAGTAATCCCTTCCAAAGCCAAGGGCTGCTGCAGATCGATAATGGCCTGGAGCTGTGGAAGCCAGTGATTGCAGCAGTTCGTGGATACTGCCTTGGAGCCGGAATGACACTTCTTTCGGCCTGTGATATTCGAGTTGCCTCGGACGATTCAACGTTTGGATTACCTGAAGTGCAAAGAGGAATTGTACCCACTCTGGGTGCCACACAGAGACTCCCAAAACAACTTCCTTGGGCAATTGCAATGGAGGTACTTCTTCTTGGCGATAAATTGACAGCCCAACAAGCGCTTCAATATGGATTAATTAATCGAATTGTTAAGTCTAAAGACGTAGTCACCGAGGCTGAAAACATTGCGCGAAGACTCACAAATGAAGTTGCTCCGCTCACCTCTCGAGCAATTAAAGAGGCAGCAGTGAGAAGTCAGTCCGTTGGTCTTACAGAGGGATTGCGAATAGAGGCATTACTTTCGAGACACGTCCGAAATACTGAAGACGCGAAAGAAGGACCAAAAGCATTCGCCGAAAAACGATCACCTGTTTATAAGGGCCGATAGTCATTGAACGTCGCGGCTAACACTAAACCGCTGCTAACCAGGCCAAACACGGCTCTCTAAATAATCCCATACTCTTGTACTGGGCCATTGACTCTGGAAGCTGCTCTATCGCAGCTATCAAGCGTTTAGCATCTGCTGAACTCGTGATAGCTGACTCTAATCTGGTCATATGAGTCCTGATACCAAAAACTACTAAGCCCGTTCGCTCGAGCCGCCGAAAGGTCTGTCGTTCCACTCGCAACCATATTTTTCGTCCAGCATTTCTTTTGTTTATATCAAAAACAGCTGCTGTCTCAAACTTCCCATGATGCCTAAAAAGTTCCTCGTGACGAGTCAAAGACCAATTCAGTCGTTCCACAATACGTTGGGGTTTCAAACTATAAAAAAGCTTATCCACCTGATTATTCAGTGATTCTTCATAACCTGGGACTCGCTTATGAATTCCAATCGTCGGTTCGCCCATAGCCTCATCAAGTGACCAGCCAGCTGGAAAAGCTAAAAAGCCAGCTGTTAAACGCCATGCTGAATCATCATAGTTTTGGGACTCATGATTTCCTGGTTTCATCAATAACAGATCTTCCGTCACCAACCTTGAAGCAATCGCTAAGGGGTGCGTATCTGGGTAAGTTACGAAATACTCCTTCCAGCCATTAACATCCAATTCCAATGTGAGATCAAGTTCACGCCCTCGCGCATACAGGGAGGGGTGATTTATCCTCAAAAAAGATATAACAAGTAATAATGTCTCAAGTGATGCTTCAAACGCAAGATCCTCAGCTCGAAACACCTTGTTTGGCGACAATGCAAAAAGCCGCTCTTTCTCACTTAACTGTCGATCTTGATCGATTGAGTCTGAAACTTCCAGCCAATTCCTCTCGTCAATCACGTTAAGACCCAGAGACATCTTGTACTCATCATCCGAGAAAGGGAGGTATACCGACATACTCGTTAATCACCTTAAATTCAGTCTGTGTATCTAAATCTTAACGAGTTAAATGCAGATCGACCAAAAATCACTGCGAAAATAGCCTCAGCTAGTAAGGTCAGTGACATTATTCCAGAACCAACTAACACTCCTTCCGTGGTATCGAGGAACAAAGAACCGAACACCAATAATAAAAGTAAAATGAGCCTCCCTATGTTGATATAGACAATTCCTCTCGGCTCTTTATTGCTCATGATTGCGGCTGCATAAAGCTGCTCTAAAGCTAACCATGGAGGAAGTAGCATTAAAACCTGTAGCGCTTGAATTGACATGGTCCTAACAGCATCATCTGCACCGAGCAACGTTCCAAAAACCCATGCGGAGGCGGTGTCACTAAGGGTCAGTAAAATTATCGGAATCGCCGTTAGAATTCCAACTATTATCGCAAAAAATCTGACGAACTGCGGAGACTCTTTTAGTCCAAATAGTGCCAGACTAGTTGGCTGTATTCCGTTCGACGGAATACTCATTATTGAAAAAACTCCGAAAGCAAGAGTAAACGCAGTTATTGAGAGCTCGGGATTGATACTCCGAGCCATCGCAAAATTTATTAATGGAAACGTTAGTGACGGAAGTAGCGCGGCAAATAACAACGGAATAAAAAAGCGTATTATTCGCATCTGAGAAGGTCGGCTGCGCCCGACATTTAAATCAGGCTTACGACGGATCAGTAGACCTATTGATGCCACTGCGCATTCAAGTATCACCGCGGATGTAACCGCAATTGCCCCAATCCGAGAGTTGAATTCCGGGAAAAAGTTATACAGAAAAAGACTCACTGCAGTCGCCGTCACAAGACCCGTAGCCGCACCTAACCACAATAGATTAGCTTTTTCAAACCGGAGAGCGACTCCATACAGGTGAGCACGAATCACCGAGAACAATCCCCACAAAGTGAGCACTTTAAGAGCAGCCATAGCCTGATCAGCAAGTGATTCTTCGATCTTAAATAAATCATTAAAGATAATTGAACTAAGAGGAGTGAACGCAACTATAGAAATTATGGAGACAACCACTGCGGCACAACTTGCTGCGAATACCGCAACCGCTTGCCAAGATTGATTATCTTCGACAAACACTAGAGTCAGTGCCTGGATTCGAAGTCTTGGAAGCGTTAAAAAAAATGCCAGCGAGAGTGCGAGAGCATAACCAGCAACCGCCTCCTCTGGATTGAGTGAGCGGGCCATAAAAGCGGCCACAATCGGGGTGATCCACTCATGGGCAGATACATTCACCGCAGCGGGTCCAAGAAGCCTCAACGAGCGAGTAATCGAGCCCTGATTGCGTGGAGGAAATTGCTGCAGCACACAGGCTCCTTTAATTTATCTCCTAATCTTCAGGATTATTCCAATCAGGTGCAACTAGCGGTCCGCCGATCGAGTTAGGTAGCGACACCAAATTCATTCTAAAGATCTTACTTAACGCTTGGATAGACGGTTTAGGATCATTGCGAACATCTCCGTCGAATACAATTTTCCCTTGGTCCAAACCAATTACTCTATCCGCATAGGCCAAGGCCAAAGAAACATCGTGAAGAACTATGATGACCGCGAGTCCACCAACGCAAAGCTCCCTCAACAATCGCATCAGGTCACGCTGATACCTGATATCGAGATGACTCGTCGGCTCGTCAAGCATCAATATCTCTGGTTTTTTAGCGAGTGCAAAGGCTATCCACACTCTCTGAGCTTCGCCGCCTGAAAGTGAATCCAACGTGCGTTCAGCAAGTGCTTCGAGTCCGACGGATTTGAGTGCACGATCGACCTCATATCTGGTGCTCTCTGACTCCGTCACAGTAAACCGTGACAAGTAAGGTGATCTCCCTCTACCGACTAATTCTCGTACGGTTAAATCTAAATCGCGGGAGGGAGATTGAGGAAGGAAGGCAACACGCTTTGCAAGTTGCCGAGCTGTAATCAACGAACTTGCTTCACCACTAAAGCTCAGTTCACCTGAATCAATAGATCGAATCCCGCTCAGTCCACGTAACAAAGTACTCTTACCACTTGCGTTAGGGCCTAGTAATGCCACAAGTTCGCCAGATCCCACTTTCAAGTCAACAGAATCTATAACGACTCTATTTTTATACCCAAGAGTCAAATTATTACAGGCGATTATCGGCGCTGTACTCATGATAATTTTGATCTCACGAGGTAAATTAAAATAGGTGCACCCACGAATGCCGTTAGGATTCCAGCGGGAAGTTCAGAGGGACGAATTACCACTCGCGCTACTGTGTCGGCGGCAAGCATGATAATACTTCCAACCAAAACTGAGCCGAGAAAAAGATTTAAAGATCCACGACCAACTATCGCTCGCGCTATATGTGGAGAAGCCAAGCCAACGAATGAGACTAAGCCCGAAATCGAAACAGCTATCCCCGTCATTAAACCACTAAAAAGAACGGCCGCCACACGAGTACGATCAGGATTCTCTCCTAAGTTAATTGCTATCTCATCACCCAAGGTCAAATTATCCAAACGATTAGCTAAACCTATAATTCCGAGACACATCAACGGGAGAAATATAAGCCACCAAAATGCGTCTTCCCAACCAGCGCCATATAAACCTCCAGCAAGAAAGCCGAGAGCTAAGTCCAATACAACACGTGACCCTGTAATTAGACCAATAATACAAGCAGATGCAAAAGCACCGACAGCAACTCCGACAATCGTGATTCGTAATGGCGATACAAAGCCTCTCGATAAAAGCAATATTAATCCCCCACCGGCGACCCCGCCTGCAATACAGGCCAGTCCTCGAACATAGGAATTAACAAGCGGGAAAATCACTACCACAATGGCCAGTGCAAGACCCGCCAACGCACTAATCCCTAAAATCGCAGGATCGGCCAAAGGGTTGCGCGTCGTCACCTGCAGCATTGCACCAGCAAGTCCCAGACCCGCCCCTACTAACGCCGCAGATAAAGATCGTGGGAATCTGATCTCCCAGATTATTGTGCGTTCGATACCGGAATCTGAGGAACTTAAACCATTTATTACCTCAATCGGGCTGAAATAGCTTGTACCAAATTGCAAACTAAATAGGAAAGCCAGCAAAGCTATCAGCAGCAGCAAAAAAAAGTTTCTGATAACCGTAGATTTCACAAGTTCCATAGCGTAAACACTGGCAATTCTCAGTAACTATCCGGTCTACTGAGCCAGAGACTCCGAGATTAATTTCAATAGTTCATCCACTCGAGGCCCAGGCGCCTGCAATGCTAATTCTAGTGGAAGTTCCAGTATGCTCATTGACTGAACAGCACTCAACCCACGCATGGGAGGAATGCTAGGAAGTAGAGTACTTAAGCGAGGAGCCGGTTCAGGCGCTGGCGTTATCGTGAAAATGAAGTCAGGATTCCACGCAAGCAATGTTTCGATCGACGCGGTACTAAATCCTGGGAAAGGTCCCGCATCAGGAAGATCTGACGCCGGATTCACTACTCCAAGCTCGTCCATAACGTCACCCGCAAATGAAGTGTTCTTTGCCGCATAAAGTGTGTTATCTCTGTCAGCTATCAATACGATCGCACTCGCACCCGATGGCAAAACTGATTTAGCAGTTTCCATGGATGTTTGTATTCTCGTAATTTCTTCCTGAGCCTCATCATTTCGATCCAACACCACACCTAAATGCTCAAGCGCAGTTAAAACATCACTGTACGAAGCGGCACCAGCCAAGAATACTGGTGCAGGAAGGCCCTTAAATTGCTCGAGAAACCTTGGTTGGGCATGAATTACAGAATCAGCGATGATCAAATCAGGACTCAATCCCAAAACTGACTCAAAGTTGGGTGCATAAGATGTACCAACTGATTCAACAGACATCGCTGACTCAGGATAGCGAGCAGACGATGGGCGGCCTACTGCTACACCACCCAGTGCATATAAATACTCAAGAGCTGACGGGCTCAGTGCCACAATACGTTCAGGCATTGCAGTTATGGCAACTTCACGACCTAGTAGATCAGTCACTGTTTTAGGATAATAAGCATCGGCGATGACCGATGCTGTGGGAGTTGAAGTCGCTGCCGCTACAGTGGCCTCTGCAGTCGCCATCTGCTGCGTTGCAGATACAGTAGCTTCTTCCATCGTGCTGGTAGTATCAGCGGAATCTGAGCCACATGCTGATAACGACAACGTGAAGATTATGCCTACACTAATCACCAATAAAAACAAGCTGTTCGGCCTAAATAAAAGTAACCCCAAGTCATACTCCTTTTCATTGCAAGAAAAAATAATTCTCTCATCTTCTCACAACTATGTGAGAATTTGATTAATTTATTTATAAAGTCTTAACTAAATAGGAACAATAAAAATTCTACCACTGAGATGAGATATGTATAAGATTTGCGTGATGGGTTATTCGGGAGACTCAGTCTATCAAAAGATAATCTACACGAAAGATTCATCATGCAAATCTAAGTGAATCTTGTATCTATTCGACGGTGCAATATACATTCCTGAGAGCACTCTGTGAAATAAAACCAAGAGCAACTCTAATAAGCAACATGTGGTGTAGACTCTGGCCAGAATTAGTTGTACGCGCCACACAGACTGGTGTTTAAGTCAGAAAAGGTACCGGATCATATTAAATTACTCGCGTTCAACTCCCGAGAGTTAAACTTTTAGTCAACTGCAGTGCCTCTCTGCAGATAGCGGTACTTAGATAGTGTTTGGCGGCGACTACCCATGGTAAGGGATTTATTCAAGAATCAATACAGCCGCTGGGCACTGCAACTTATTTTCACAGTTGGTGTGATTCTGATCTTTGCCTCGCGTATTAATCTTAAAGACTCTCTCGCATACGTTGCCACAATCAATATCGGTTGGGCTCTCACCGCTTCGTTCCTCTTCGTAGTATCAAAAATTGTTCATGGATTTCGGTGGTGGATGTTTGTCAGACAACGAGAACTGGTGACACCGGGCTACTTGATTGGCGTATTCCTCATTTCGAACAGCGCGAACGCGCTTCTACCACTTCGTGCAGGAGACTTACTACGCGTTGAGTTACCAAGTAGAAGGTTTGGTATTCCTCGAGGCACTCTTGCCAGTGGTGTATTCGTTCTGGAAAGCGCTCTCGACGCATTGGTATTTTCAATATTCTTATTGGTGACACTGCTTACCGCAGGATTACCAAGTGAAATTCGTAATCTGTCTGTGGGACTGGTCTTGTTGGGTTTAACTGTTTTTGCCGTAGTTTTGATACTTTCAAGAGCATCACAAGCTACTAAGATAGAAGATATTCAAACACTAGATTGGTTGCCCAAAGATCTAAAAGAAAGACTGCGTGCGATTCAGTATTCGATTTTAGATGGACTCAGACCACTCAGAGACAATAAAAATACCAGCCTGATAGTGCTAGTCGCATTACTCGCATGGGCAATTGAGGCGTTGGTCTACTGGTGCATAGCTTACGCATTTGGTATCAGTTTATCGATATCCGAAACGCTTATACTTATGATCGCGGCCAATGTAATCGTCTCGATACCTTTGACGCCTTGGGATATAGGCCCATATGAGATCGCAGTGACAGCTGTATTCGTGGTGATCGGGCTAGAAAAAACCGAAGCTGCTGGACTCGCAATCGGCTCACACTTACTCATTCAGGCAACAATTCTTCTGGCAGGTGCGATCGCAATGACTATGCTTAATGTTCCATTCAAACGGTTGGTAAAGAGAAATTAAAATTAAACCAACATCATTCAAGGCGATATCAGTCGATGTTTCAGCAGAAAAATAAAATATGAAAAAATTTAACGTACCACTGAAAATTCGTGACATGATAGTCACAGATATATCCGCTGTAAAGAAACTTGAATCCGCTGCATTTGAGGATGCCTGGCCACAAAGAATCTTTGAAACCGAGCTCGACAACGGCTTTGCGCAGTATAGAGTCGCACTCGAACTCAAAAGTCAAAACAAAAGAAGAACACAAAACATCCTTGGGTACACCGGAGTTTGGTTCATGGTGGATCAGCTACATCTGGTAAGTATCGCTATTCACCCAAATTACCAAAGGTCGGGAATGGGCGAACGCCTAATGTTTGATGTAGTGGATCAAGCCAATGCAGCGCTACTTCCTAAAATCGTGTTGGAAGTCAGAAAGTCCAATCTATCTGCTCAACTACTTTACGAAAAATTTGGATTTAAAAAAATTGGAGAACTGAAAAATTACTATAAAGACAATCATGAAGATGCCGTGATCATGCTTTGCAAATTAGATGCCCATGAACAAAAGATACAGTCCCTCATCGAGATCCATCAGATGCAACACCCGCATCTCTGGACATGACCCTATACTAGCGGCAGAACACGACCACAAATTTATTTAGAATTGAGCAAATAATGACTTGGAATGAGATTGGTGTTGGAATTGGCGCAAACAGTGCGGTCGATTTTTGTACACAGATTGCAGAAGCTGAAGAATTTGGAATCCCCACTGCATGGGCGACAATAGGTGGAGCCGGTGGTGGAGATCCTCTGACAGCACTAGGTGCCGCACTTAGTCAGACAAAAAAAATTGCTGGCGGGACAGCCATTATTCCGACATGGCCTCGGCATCCTCTCGCAATTGCGCAACAAACTGTGGCACTTGAAGAACTGACGCCAGGTAGATTAAGGCTCGGATTAGGTCCGTCGCACAAACCTATGATGACCCATTCTATCGGAGCACAATGGCATAAACCACTTACCCATCTTAGGGAGTATCTAACGTCGCTAAAAACACTTTTTGCCAACGGAACTGTAGATTTTGAAGGCGAACAGGTGACTCTAAGGACATCGATTAAAGCACCCATTAATGTTGAGATTCTAGCGTCGGCCCTGAGAGAAAAATCATTTGCCTTATGCGGTGAATTGACAGATGGCGCGATATCTTGGATGTGTCCCAAAACCTACCTCATCGAGAAAGCTTTACCTGCGCTCAATCAAGGTGCCGAGCGTGCTGGCAGAGATAAGAAAATACCGCTAATCGCACATGTACCTATAGCAGTAAGTAGTGACCGCTCGGTGGCAAGACGTCTCGCTCAAGAACAGCTCGCTCGATACAGTGAAATTCCCTTTTACCAGGCGATGTTCCAAGAGGCCGGCTTTGAAATAGCGGGGAATCCTTATCCCGATAAGCTCCTAGATGATTTGGTTATCTCAGGAACCGAAGATGAAGTGGCTGAAAAATTAGTCTCCTACATCAGTGAAGGCTGCGGAGAAGTATTAGCGGCTCCGCTAATCAACACTGCTGACAGGCCAAACTCGATTACCGAATCATTTTCAGCAATTGCCCTCGCTAATAAGCAGTCGATGAAACAGTAGCCACTACACCAGGCTGAATCCTTCGTAACCCGCCGCGACAACTTCGTCACATTTCTTCTTGTAAGCAGGAAAGCCTGCTAAAGGCATAAAGACTCGGGTCTTACCTTCAACATTTGCTCCGAGATACCAGGAATTACAATTAGGATCAGTTCTAAGCGTATTTTCGGCTTCTTTATTGACGTGATCCACCCAAGCATCTTGAGCAGGCAAACTCGCATCAATCGTCGAAAATTCGTTATCGTCCATGTAATTGATACATTCATCGATCCACTCAACATGCTGCTCGATAGATACAATCATGTTGGTTAACACTGACGGGCTCCCCGGTCCAGTGACAACGAACATATTTGGGAAGCCGACAGTTGTAAGTCCGAGATATGTCCTGGGCCCAGCATGCCATGCGTCTCGAATACTCTCTCCCCCACGACCTCTGATATCGACATTTAAAATTGCGCCAGTCATCGCATCGAATCCAGTGGCAAAAATAATCGCATCAAATTCTCGATGATCGTCACCGATCCGAATTCCACTCTCCGTAATCTCATCTATTGGATGATTTTTTATATCAACCAGATCGACGTTGGGCTTATTGAAGGTCTCGTAATAACCTGAGTCAATAATCATTCGCTTGCATCCAATTACAATGTCAGGCATCAGCAATTTTGCCGTGGCTTCGTCTTCGACAATTTCAGCTATTTTCTTCCGAGCGAAATTGGCAGCAACTTCATTCGCATCATAATCAGTCACAACATCAGGAAAAACTGACGCAAAAGTAAATCCACCCTTATCCCAAGCAGCCTCAAGCAGGCGATCCTGCTCTTCGCTGCTGTAGGTCAGTATCGGATCGTTTAGCATGGCTGCGTACTGAGCCCCGGTACCAGCCATCATCTTCCGATTAGCTGCACGGAAGTCAGAGTAGTTTGCTTTGATTTCCGCTACAAACTCGGGATCAGTCGGAGTATTGTTCGAAGGCAATGAATAACTTGCCGTTCGCTGATACACAGTCAGTGATTCTGCTTCCTCTGCTACAACAGGTGTTGACTGCACTGCTGAGGAACCAGTACCAATAAGACCAACTCTTTTTCCTGTGAAATCCACGCCCTCCTTTGGCCAAGTAGCCGTGTAATAAGTATCACCTGAAAAATTATCTCTACCCGGAATATCAGGCTTATTTGCTGCAGAAAGACACCCAGTAGCCATGACAAAGAATTGCGCCTTTACTGAATCGCCCTGATCAGTCGTGACGTCCCATGAACTTGTTTCTTCATCAAAAATAGCGCTTTCAACTCGTGTGCCGAATTGAATGTCTTTTCTTAGATCAAATCGATCTGCTACATGATTTGCATACTTCAGGATATCTGGCTGAGCCGAATATTTTTCTGGCCACTCCCATTCCTGCTGAAGCTCTTCCGAAAAAGAATATGAATATTCCACGCTCTGAATATCAACCCGTGCACCAGGATAACGATTCCAGTACCAGGTACCTCCAACGCCACTACCCGCCTCATAAACTCGCGCTGTACGACCAGCCTCGTGCATTTTATGAAGCATGTACAGTCCCGCAAATCCGGCACCTACAATCACTACTTCGAAATCAGTACTTGTATTCTTATCGGTCATACTTCCCACCTTACAAACTTAGTCAGATTGATTATGAATAATTTCTAGACGTATGGTAAATCATTCAGCCGAAAACCGAAACTAGCTAGCTACCACTGAGCACTATTTAGTTACTACAAGTGAGTTTTATCTGAATCAGTAAAGTCGATTTTCGAGGGCTAAATTTGACGCCAGATATATAGCTCCACGGATTAACTTATCCACATCATCCGTTGCGGGCAAAATTTTCACAGATAAGTCAATCGATTCGCACACCGTACCTAGTGCGTGCTTAATCGGTTCGAAGTGTCCAGCATATGTCTCAATAAATATCACTGCAGGCCGAGTATAAGCCAATGCCTCTGAAAGGCTAATCACTAATGATTCATAGACTACTGAGTCTTTCTCGAGAACGTTCGAAAGAGTTGGAAGCGTGCTCGAGATTTCATAAGACTCGACACCACCGAAAACAACTCTTGATGTGGAATAAACCGCGACCGCACTGGAACTCTCATCGACTCGCAGATACAGGATACTCTCTTCGCCAGGCGTCTCCACCGCT
>JAQWLS010000115.1 GCA_029247135.1 Dehalococcoidia bacterium
AATGAATATAGTCTTCCTTGTCCCTAACCCGCATGCAGCCAGGAAGCTTACTGTAGATCCCACTAAAGCAAAATTAATAAGCAGAATTAGATAAGCGAACAACAACCCGACCAAGTCGATATCATCCGCCAGTGTGGTTGATACTGCACGTGAAAAATATGCGATGGTGGCCATGAATATTAGGCTTTCTACTGCAAAGTAACTGTATATCGCGGCAATTTTGCCCACAAAATACTCCAGCCGAGAAACACCACGCACTAAAATCAAATCAGTCATGAATCGATCGCTCGACTTAAAGGCAGCAGAAAGCAAAATAACTAGTCGAATCACAGAAAAGGGAATTAGCGCCAAAATAGCAAACCACGTGACCGGCTCTGACGTCATCCATTCGTCAATAGCTCCAAGTGTTACAAAAAACACAGCAACAATTATCTGCACTAAAAAAATCAGCAACAATACGGGCTTTATAATAATTTCTCTTAGTTCAATCAGGCCCACATAAAAATATGGCTTGATAACGTCTCGCATACCTGCACCCAGATTCAATTAACATCAGTCTGACTGTAGTCGAGGCTCTTTTGCCGTTCAAACTCCCGTAATCCCGCCACTCTAGACGCCCTGGTCTCTCGAAACCTATCTAGTATTCCATCCACTGCATCCCCCAAATCCACGAAGGAGGGTCGCAAATCCAACAGAATAATTTTGCTGTTCTCGATAACCTCGAGCAATAACCTAAGTCTCTCCGATAAAAACATCTCAGGGTCAAAATATATATCACACTTATCAGTCATAAATCGATAAGAAAGAATACCTCGATTCGCATGAATCCGAAGCTCTCTCTCGAATTCTTCCGTCGATCCAGCAAAACTAACTGAAAGTGCTGGGATATCTCTGGCTTCCTTTAAGCTTGTCAGGGATCCTTGAAATACTACATGTCCCTCCAAAAAGATAGCTAAATCTCCACTCACTTGCTCCAAAAACGGTAAATCGTCGCTTGAGACAATAATTGTCTTCCCTTGATCTGACAGATCTTTAATAAGGTGCCGCACCACCTTCCGCATAGCCAGACTCAAATCCTTTACAGGCTCTTCCAGCAACAAAAGCTCAGGTTCATGAATTAACGCTCCAATAAGAACAAGGCAGCGTCCCTCAGATTTACTTAATTTCCGTATTGAAGTACCTAAATAATTACCGAACTGAAGCATCTCTGAATACTTGGCTATTCGCGCTACAGCTACCTGCTGTTGAACCCCTGATAGTCCTGAAACTAATCTAAGATACTCAATAGCGCTGATGTTTTTAGTCAACTCAATATTTTCCGGAACAAAACCAATCCTGCTTCGTAACTTATGCACAGTCGAAACGCAATCTTGATTGAGAATTCTTAGTGACCCAGAATCTAGTGACTGCAAACCCAAAATAAGGCGGAAGAGAGTTGACCGTGAAGTTCGATTATCACCAACTAGGCCCAGCACTTGACCTGACACCACCTCTAAGGTGACGTCGGAAAGAGCCACTTGGTGAGTTCCGCCTACAATCTTTGTCAAGTTTTGAATATCAAGCACGATTGAACCTGAGTTATTTTCTTCAAAAACCATCCTAGAAATCCTTAAACATCCAAAGCCTTCTGTGAAACCTTCAAAAAAGTGAAACTAGCGGCTACACCAGCTATAAAATTTCCTCTTGATCTAAGAAATCCAGAAGTACACGCTTAAATCCAATTCGATCTGATATATAAACGCCATGACAAGCCTCCTGAAAAATATTAATCGTTGAATTTGGTACGCTACGAGCGATAATTACAGACCCACCAGCACCCGCAACTACATCTTTTCCTCCGCCAATAACGAGTATCGGCATTGTTAACCGGTTTAATTCGGGTGTTAAGGGGTGTTCACGTAAACCCGCAGTCGACCTACATTGTGCAATATAGGAAGCTAAGTAACTATCTTTCTCTAAAATTATCTTGTTATCGCCAGCCCTAGAATGACCTGCAAATGCGGACTCAAGCTCACGCCCCTGTAGGGCTGCATCTCGTCCGATTCGAGCGATCTCCCCCCGCATATACCAATTTTCCGAACCCGCTATGTTCGTTTCACTTGACGTTGAATCCAAAATCAATGCCCTGCATTTTTCTGGATAATCAAGTGCGAAACGTTGAACCACTACGCCTCCCCAAGAAACACCAAATAAAACCGCTTGATCAACTGCCAAATAGTCAAGAAGTAATTTCAAATCCTTGGCATACAGAGGTAATGAGTATTCTTCGGCTATCCCCGATCTACCCAATCCCCTGTTATCCCAGGTAATGACTCGAAATCGATCCTTATACCAATCAAGTTCTCTTTGTTCAAAAAACTTACTATTCCCGCCGAGGCCATGGCAATACACATAGGTGACTGGCCCGCTCCCATGTTCTTCATAATATATATCCACGCCATCTAGATTTACTAAGGGCATAACGACTACTTACTCCGCATTACCAGACAACTCTAGCGGTAATCTGAACTCCACGGTCTCTTCCGCCACCACTACAGCTTCAATATTCTCAACTCCTCGTATTTTTAAATCTTCAATGATTGGATCCAATAGTTCGTCTGGAACTGATGCGCCCGCGGTTAATCCCACAATATCCGAATCTGTATACCAATTCGGATCTATATCAGTCAGTCCATCAACCAATTGCGCACGCACGCCCATGGACTTTGCAACCTCAACAAGTCGAACTGAATTAGAAGAATTCGTTGAACCCACAACTATCACCAAGTCTGCCCTCTCGGCCATCTCCTTAACCGCCTGCTGGCGATTGGTGGTTGCGTAACATATATCGTTTCGAATCTCCGCATCAGGAAACCGCCCCTTGATTGCTTCAATAGTTCCTAAAGTGTCCTCCACTGACAAAGTGGTCTGTGTAACAACGAAGACCGGAGCCTCAGGTTCATTGATGGCGAGCACATCTTGTGCTGAATCGACAACCGAGGTCCTATCTGGTGCCTCACCTTTTGTTCCTTGAACTTCATCATGACCATCATGACCTACTAAAAGTATTTTGTAACCATCCTTCGCAGCCTTGCGTGCCTCCAAGTGAACCTTTGTTACTAATGGGCAGGTAGCATCAATGACTTTTAATTCTCGTTGCTCTGCGTTCTTGATTATTGCGGGATCAACTCCGTGCGCCGAAAAAACGACAAGAGCACCGTCGGGTGCTTCCGAAATATCATCGATAAACACGGCTCCTCTTGATCTAAAGCCGTCTACTACGTAGCGATTATGGACAATTTCATGAAAAACGTAAACAGGCTCCTCTACCTGATTTAGAAGTCTATCGAGAGCATCTATCGCTCTAACGACTCCTGCACAAAAACCTCTTGGTTCAGCCAACAATAATGTATGTGGCACAATCCATCCCCCTTCACGTACTCACCCGCGTCCCTAAAGATTCGGATTTATGCTCGCGCTTTCTATCCGATCCCGAACCACGGCTGCCCGAACGATCTCTAAATCTATTTTACCTTCAGTAAGCAATTCACCCGAGACATAAACCACCGGCACACGTTGAAATAACTCATCCCCTTCAGTCGCTAACACTTTCGTAATCTTTATAGGAAGAGTCCGACCCAAAGCCTTCAGCATCTGTTCCGCAACTCCACAAATATGGCATCCGATTTTTGTATGCAAAAATACTTCAGTTTTGTAAGAATCAATCTTATTTTTCATACTAGACAGTATTCGTTTTTGCAAAAAATCGGTCGGGTTGAGTTATGTTCCGAGGTTGAACCTTAATAAAATAAACCAGCACCGGCAAAGAAATAGTCAACACCAGCACTGAAACGAGTTGAGGAACCTTCAAATCAAAAAGAAATGTGTCGGCCGAATCCACACGAAAGTAGGTGAGACCAAAGCGTAACAAAGCATACGAATCCAGATAAAGCAAGAATGTCACGCCCGGCCATCGCCAAAATTTAAGCTGCCAAACAGCAAAAAACAACACCGCCAATATTAATAAATTTCCAAATATTTCATAGGTTGTAGCTGGATGAACCGCGACATCAAACGTACCGTGATGAATAATCGCACACCTCAAGCCGGGTGATTCGGGGTTACTGTAAATCACACCCCACGGCAAATTAGTAATTTTCGCACAATGCTCACCGTTCACTAAATCGCCAAGTCGTCCTATGGCCATTCCAAGAATCATCCCAAAGGCTGCAGCATCAAGCACTACCCTCATAGCCACCTTCCGAACGAATCCATAGATGATCGGGAACAGCACCCCACCCAACACTGCCCCCCAAACCGAGATACCGCCTTCTGTGATAGCAAACCATTCCCAAACTGAATCCATTTTCGAAATATTTTCAACGACGTACAAAAATCGCGCGCCGATAACACCGCCCGGAATACCTATCAACGCAAGGTTGTAGGCCTGATCTGGGTCATACCCGAGTAGACCAGCTACACGTACACCCAGCCAGACGCCACACAAAAGACCGACTGCGGTAAAGAAGCCATGCCAAGTAATCAATAATCCAAATATGGAAAGAATATTTGGGCTCCAGGGAATATCTATTAGCAAAAACATTTGTTACTCCCGTATAATTTATATTGCTCCATAATAATGAGCTGCGCTTAACACTGACAAATAGTGATCATCTTGCGCTTGAGAAAAGTAACTCATAAGCAGCTCGCACCTCGTCTGCATCAAGGTTTTCCCCCAAAAAACCATCATTAATTCTTAATTCAAAATGCAAATGATTTTGGGTATCCGGATTAACGACACTCTCGGGCGTTCCAGACTCACCTACATACCCAATCAACTCTCCCCCTTTTACCGCCATACCAACGGCAAGGCCTTCAGTGATTCCCCCAAGGTGAGCATATCGCGTGACTATGCCCGCTCCGTGGGAAATCCATACCTGTCGCCCACGATAAAAATCCAAGGTTTCCGAGTCGCCTTCACCTTTGCTACTAATAAGTGCGGCTACTCTTGCAAAGTCGTCACGCGTTGGTGACTCATAGTCAGTATCAGCGCGAATTATCACCCCTGCATATGCAGCAAGCACAGGAGTTCCAGCCTTAATTTCTACACAAACGTCACCATCGTAAAAGTCAACACCCTCGTGCACTCCTTTTCGATAGGCCCTCGAGGCATTTGGCATAACTTGTGAATTGGTAGGTAAGCAAACCCCAGATATCGGCAACACAAAACCTCGCAACTCCTCAATATCAAGCAAAGTGGCAGGCTCAGTAGGCTTAGGCACTACTGAGGGGGTAGAAACAACCGTAGGGGTAAGAGTGACTGTAGCGGTAGGAGTAACCGTAGGTGCTGCGGTGACTACCGCTGGCGCCTCATCATCTGGCTTATCTGACGATACGCTGCCAGTGTCCGATTCGCAGGCGACCAGCACTCCGACAAAAAAAATTAACACCACTAGGAATTTATTAAACTTAATTATCCTTGCTCCTCTCGAACGGTAGCTGAAACCAATTGTCGCGCAAACGCAGATGCTGTACCAAGCTTCGAATGCTCCAATATTTTCTCCAATACGGCCGAGCCAGAGTCACCACTCTGCGAAATTCGGTGCTCAATTGCTCTGGTAAATAGCCAATCCAACAATTGTAAATTATTTGGAAGAACCGAACCGTGTAAATAGGTCCCTATACAAGAATTCCGTCGCACTCCCTCTGTTCCATCAACTCCATTATTACCAAAACCAACTTCAATTTTGCCGAAAGGCACGGCTGAACTACCTAAAAAAGTCTGACCACCATGATTCTCGTAGCCAACAATCATCCCTAGATCATCAATCGAAGATTGTGAAATGACATCACCCACCAGGCGTAAATTACCAAACGCAGGAACAGTACTCACACAATCGAACACATCAATCCCTTTCAAAAACACTCCTTTGGAATTACGGAACCAGCGACCAAAAAGTTGAAATCCGCCACAAACCGCCAACATTGCCACGTTATCTGCAGCCCAATTCCGCAACGTGTCTCCTTTTGCAAGAAGATCCATAGCAACAATACCTTGTTCACGATCTTGACCGCCACCAATAAGCACTAAATCTGCGTCGGAGGGTAATCGATCTCCAAGCGATATCAAATCTACATCCACCCTTACTCCAAGCTCCGCCGCCCGAGCCTCTACTGCTAGGCGGTTACCTTTGTCAGAGTAAATATTTAAAATGTCCTCGTACAAACTGACAACCCGAAGTGACAGGAGTGAACTAGATTTTGACATGAATTAATACTACCTGACTCGCATTAGTGTGATCTTGACACTTTATTACTTCCAATAAGGTAAAACACCGGTTCGGTTAGCTAAATTCTCACGAATTTCAATCATACCTGTATAAGTGGTCACTATATTTAAAGTTTCCATATGGGGCGTTCTATCAAGAGAAAAATCTAGCATACCCATAATATCTGAATCAGATTTAACTACATCAAGACCGGCGATCAAGCACCGTAACGAAAGATTGTGACTCCGACTACCAGAGCACGCCAAGAACTTATACTTGCCCTCAAGAATCTCGAAGTTTGCATCATAAATCCACGAAACATCCTTGCCGTCCTGTATCCCATCGTTTAGTACCAGTAATAAATTCAAAGGCAGCTCTGTGGTCTCAGTGAGTGTACGCAAAACTTCATTAAGTCCCTGCGGATTCTTTGCTAACCAAACCTTTGCCTTCGCATTTACAACTAAAAATTCTTCCTGTCGGCCAAACACGCCACTAGCTGATTCGATTGCTTGAATCGAATCAGCCGGATGGATTCCATAACCCCAGGCAGCACTTATTGCAGCTAAAACGTTATAGACAGAGTAAAGACCTTGCTGATGAACGGTTAAGTCCAATGCTTCAGCCTGACCAGCAAGTTTTATTTTCAGGATGCTCCGATTGCTTTCTAGCGTAACCTTAGCGGCTAACACATCTGGATCTGGTCTTTCTATATCGCACTCAGAACACGACCAACTACCCGATTGCCCTACGTACTTGACCTCATATCGAATATCGCTTCCGCATGAGCAAAAGTCACGCTCATACAAATCAAACACATCGTCAGACGCGACCGATGGATCCCCCAAACCAAAAGTGATCGTCTGAATTGAATTTTTACGCCCGAAATCAACGAGCGAATACAACTTGGGATCGTCAGCATTTACAACCAATACATCCGGTGTAAGTCCGGAATGACTAGAAAGCGACTGAGCCCATGACGCGGCGATATTGTCAATCTCGCCGTACCGATCGAGTTGATCTCTCGATAGATTAAGAAATACTTCAATCTTAGGATCCATTTGCGAAGACAGGCTTGGTAGTACTGCTTCATCCACCTCAAACACACTGGCCATTTTTTTTCGGCGCCTCTTTAATATGCCACCAATACCAAGTGAGCTTATATATGCCGAAACGACCCCGCGAGCCATATTAGAGCCCGAGCTGTTCGATAGTACAAAGTTACCTTTCGATCTAAGGATTTGCGAAATTAAGCTCGAAGTTCCCGTTTTACCGTTTGTTCCAGTTACAAAAATGACTTCTCTAGACAAGATATTACTAATCTGCCGGTGTACGTTCGGCTCAATGAAGGTAGCCACCAACCCCGATACTGCTGTACCGCCTCCTCGACCAAACATCTGTGAAAAAACTGCAGCACACTTACCTAAGCAAATTGCAAGTTGAAATCGTACTAAATTAAAAATACCCATAGCTGACATACATCAATATTGCCAAACGTTCTCAATCATCTCGGTATGTAAGCCTATAACTGGTGCCAAGGTACTAAACGATTATGAATAACCAATCAGCAATGCAATGCCATCTGTAATCAGGACTCGTCTTCCTTGGAGTCAGGAGATTTCACCTCAGACTCTGTGTTTGCTGACTCTGCATCAGAATCGTCAGACTTTGCCTCAGTCCTAAACTCTCGAATACCACGCCCGAGTGCGCCTCCCAGATCCGCAACCCGACTCGCGCCGAACAACAGTGCCAGTATTACCAGAACAATTAATAGTTCTTGCCAACCAAGTCCACCGATCATAGAAAAGCTCCTTCGCCTTAAGAGAGAATCGTAACACCTAGTTTAGTACTAATTCTAGTCATCCTTAAAGAGTCGAAGATTTTTGAACTAATAGCGTTAATTCCCTATAGTAACGTCGCCTCCCAAGTCCTACTTGCGAGATGATGGCAGGAACAAAATTCTCGAATTTCCGTCATCAATAATCAAAAGATTCTTATCTTCGTCCATCGCGGCAGAAGTTGGTCCACTTAGCCCTCGTCCTGAATCACCGGCTGAGCAATCCTTATTGCCCCACAAAATTTCACCGCTGCTTTGATACGCCTGAGCAAAAACTACATTTGATTCAAAATCAACTAACAGTACCCGCCCGTTGTCTGCCATTCCGACAGATAACGGATTTCGTAAAAGATTTTTAGTCTCAGCGGTTCGCACCTTGAAGAGATCGCGAGCCTCACAATTCGGGTAAGCGTCCGCCCAAGTATTAAAAGCCCTATTAATCTCACCTGGCGTAGCGGAGTCCGGCGTAATCTCACTCACGGCTGAATGTTCAATAAAAAGCACCTGTAACTCCGCATGATCAAAAGCAATGGCCGCTCGCGAACCACCTGAAACGATCATTCCGGTTGGAGCATACGTCACTGCGCTTGCTGCATCATTTATCGGAGAAACAATCTCTATCTGTTTAGTTGCCTGCCTATATCTATAGAGTGCAGGCGGATAACTCGACGAAAGGTAAATAGATCGATCATCTCCAACTGCTATATCGGTTGGCCTGAATTTCGCCTCCGTATTGAGATGGCTCACTACTTCAAGCCAGCTATCTGAATTAAACGTCTTCTTGATGACACGCCACCCATCATTCTCGGTCAACAGAACCCATAAATGACCAGATCGATCTAGAGTCAGTGCTGTGGCACCAGAAGAAGAGTGCACGCCGATTCCACTTATTGGCACCTCGGTAAACCCATCATTTAATACTTTTCCAAATGCTTTTAGGGTCATCGTATTGTCAGAAATCAACCAGGCACTTCCTTCAAAGCTATGCAGGACAGCCACCTTATCAGTGAGTGGAATAACATCTCGCCCATCCGAAAAAGCAAATTCCTCTATAGTTTTCTGGTCATATTTAGCGACTGATTCCTGAACTAAAACAGTCTCCATCACACTCTCAGTGTCAGCATCAGTCTGAGAGGTCGGATTAACCCGAAGTTCTTCTACCAGTTTATTGATAGCCTCATCGGATAGTCCTGATTCCCAGAAAACGACGTCACTTCGCTCATCAATAACTACAATTTTATACGTGATTTCAGTGGCTGAAACAGATATTTCTCCAGCACGCGATGAGTTAGAATCCGAAGCAAGTACCTCAAAAACTTCTGGTAGCCGCGGTCCGAAAATAAATAAAGCCACGAAGGCCGTATTTATGAGCGACACGAATATGCCCGCAAGAAACCATCGAGCCGAACTATCCACAGTCACCCCCTAAAGAGCATTGATTGCATTGTATAACGTGCGAGTCGTCAGCGTATCTGCCCTGTGAATCGCCTTCAAAAAGAGTAGAAGCTCAGTCGCGTGAGCTTGATTTACAGCTGTTGCTGCACAAAACTATATAGTTACGACATGCTAGAATACTAGTTGAGTTGGGGGACTCATTCGTTCAGCAGAAAAATGAGGTCTAGTTATCGTAACTTCCAAACAATCAGCCCCCGGTAAATCCAAACCATCCTCAAAAAATAAAGGTAAGGGCTCCGAGTACGGAGCTAAAGATATTCGAATCCTCGAAGGGCTCGAGGCCGTGCGAATGCGCCCAGGTATGTATATCGGAAGCACTGGGCAAACCGGCCTTCATCATCTAGTGTATGAAATTGTAGACAACGCAATTGACGAAGCACTAGCAGGTGAATGTGATCAAATTGAGGTAGCGATCGAAGCAGACGGACATGTATCTGTGTCGGATAATGGACGAGGAATACCTGTGGAAAAACATCCTGGTACAGGTCTCTCAACTGTGGAAACTGTTCTAACGACTCTTCATGCAGGGGGTAAATTTGAACCTGACGAAAATGCCGATATTGACGACCTCGAATCCAGCGATGGGGCTTATCGATTTTCAGGTGGCCTTCATGGCGTTGGGGCTTCAGTAGTAAATGCTCTGTCAGCAGAACTTGAAGTAGAAGTGCGGCGTGATGGAGCAATTCACTATCAAAAATATGAGCGCGGTGTAGCGGTTACGAAACTCACAAAAAGTAAAAAGGCCAAGCTTTTAGGATCCTCGGTTGCAGGTACTACAATTCGATTTCTTCCTGATCCGGAAATTTTCACACCCACCCCCATATACATTGATGATGATGACTTGGAGGATCAGGGTAATAATGAATCCTCGCAAGGCATGGACTTCGGAACTTTGGCGGGGAGGTTTCGAGAAATGGCCTACCTCACAGGTCGAATACGAATTGGGCTTACTGACTATAGAGAAAATACTCAGGAGCGATCGTTTTACTTTGACTCGGGCATTAAAGCCTTTGTTCAAAAAATGACCTCCGGTCGTCAAGTTTTGCACCCAGAGCCAATTGTCATCAGAAAAAAAGATAAAGTTGAATGTGAGGTCGCGCTGCAATATACAGACAGCCATCATGAGTCAATTCACTCATTCGTTAACGTAATTCGAACAATCGATGGCGGCTCGCATGTGGCTGGCTTTCGGTCCGTACTTACAAAAGTTTTAAACAATTATGCGAAATCGGCGAAAATGATTAAGGATGGTGATGGCAATCTCACTGGTGAAGATGTTCGAGAGGGTTTAACAGCAGTCATACATGTATATCACCCAAATCCGCAATTTGAAGGCCAAACAAAAGGAAAACTTGGAAATCCAGAGGTGAAAGGATTGGTGGAATCAGCGATCAGCGATTCACTCAAGGCATACTTGGAGCAAAATCCTGGGTACGCTAGAAAAATAGTGGAAAAAGGGCAGCGCGCTGCCCAGGCAAGAGAAGCAGCGAGGCGCGCACGTGATCTCGTTCAACGAAAGGGACTACTAGAAGGATCTACTCTTCCAGGTAAGCTCTCAGATTGCTCCAGTAAGGACCCTGCCGAATCTGAAATCTATATAGTTGAGGGTATCTCCGCAGGAGGAACCACCAAAAGTGCACGTGATCGGCACACTCAGGCGGTCTTACCCTTACGAGGCAAAGTGTTAAATGTTGAAAAAGCTCGATTAGATAAAATGCTGAAAAGTGAACAGATTCACAATCTAATCACCGCTCTGGGTACAAATTTCGGGACAGAATTCACAGTCGAGAAGCTACGCTACCACAAAGTAGTCATCATGACAGATGCTGATGTTGATGGGGCGCATATTAGAACGTTGCTTCTAACGTTCTTTTTTCGACATATGCCTGAATTAATCGAACACGGCTACCTATATATCGCTCAACCACCGCTCTATTTAGCCAGCCACGGCCGCACAAAGGCCTGGCTTTGGTCCAATATTGAGCGAGACGCATATGTCGCGAAGCTAGATAACGTAAAAGTTAATCTGCAGCGCTATAAGGGTCTTGGTGAGATGAA
>JAQWLS010000068.1 GCA_029247135.1 Dehalococcoidia bacterium
TAGTCTTGTGTCTCGATAGAGCGGACTAATATCTCTGAACAAAATACCCTCAGTCGGAAAATCAGGATAGGTGTCTATAGCCGCATGAAATTTTCTGAGTAACTCAGTGTCTATATCGTTCATGTATTAGATCCTTCGGGATATCAACAAATTAGAGTCCATATTCGGCCCCGTTCGTTCTGATCCATTCACCGATACGTTCGCCAATCATAATGCTTGTTAAATTTGTATTAGCTCGCGGTATCTGAGGCATAATTGATGCATCCGCGATTACTAGTCCGTCAATAGTGTGTGACCGACCATGCTGATCTACCACCGATCCAGAGTCGGTGGCTAGCCCCATCTTTGCCGTGCCACAGGGATGGTAGCCACTTTTTGCATATCTTCGAACTAGATTTGTAAGACCTTCAGTGTCTAAGTTGTTGACGTCTTGGGAGTTGCAACTAACTTTGCTAATAAGTTCACTCAGAGGTTTGGTAAGACTGAACTGCAAGCAATCTTGGAGACTTTGTGTCAGTCGAGAGGTGTCCCGGTCATCTTCACAAAATAGTGAATTGATTATTGGCTGTGCAAATGGATCGCTCGATTTGGTTAGAACTGATCCGGAACCGTAGGTGTGCTCCAGTACTCCTAGAAGAGCAACTGAACTAGGGATATCATCACGTTGTGTCCAACTGGTCAATTCAATTTGCAGGTCATTTCTGTGTGAAGAGGCATCAGCCGTGTAGCGCATCACCGTTTGAATAAGTGGCATATCCGGACTGGCTAAAGTTGGATCAACTAACTCACAGGTAAGCGCAATTATCGGGTGATCTTGTAAGTTATGACCGACGCCATCAACTCTGGCCACAAGATCCAGTCCCATCGCCTGAATATCATCTGGTTTACCGACTCCGCTTCGTCTCAAAATACCTGGTGTTTGTATTGCTCCGGCAGACAGTACAAATAATTTGCCATGAATCTTTTTAATCGTACCGTCAGTGGTTTGAATTTCTACTGAAGTCACTTTGTGGTTGTTTATTATCAGCCGTCTTACGTGACTGTTGGCTTGAATCGTTAGATTGGGTCTCCCTCTAGCTGTTCCCAGATAAGCTAGTGAGGTTGAGATTCGGAGTTTTCCAATTCGATTCATAGGCTGCGCACCCGCACCAAATGAATCTGGGTTGTTGTGGTCTTCACAGTCAGGGATTCCGAGGTTTCTAGCAGTTTCCCACCATGCTTGATGAGTGGTTGTTAATTCATCCCAAGGATGCCGCCGTATAGCGATAGGCCCTGCGTCACCGTGGTATTTTTCGCTACCAAAATCAAGATCTCGTTCAAGACGAATAAAGCTGGGGAGGACATTTGGCCAACTCCATTCGGAATTTCCAAGATCTGCCCAATGATCGTAGTCTTCAGGGATACCTCTGAGTGCTATGGTCGTATTAACCGCTGATGACCCGCCCGTAACACGGCCCCGAGGGAAGTTGATATTTTCATGCTCAGCCGTGGGTTGGTAGCTGTGGTTCCAATCATGATCGACCAAAGAGTTTTTGTATGGATCTCTAAGATCTTCTGGAAGACTGGTCGAGTCGCTATAGTCTGGTCCAGACTCAATCAGGCATACTTGTTTATTTGGATCCTCAGATGCTCGCGCGGCAACAACCGTGCCTGCTGATCCCGCACCAAGGATAACAACGTCATAGACAAAATCTGTGTTTTGCACCGATAAAGAGTGTGACTAGATTACCGCGGAAGCTTGACCGACAATAGTGACAGTTCCATCATCTTTTTCGGTCCAGACCGTGGTTTGTGCCCTTTCCTTGCCACCCTCGCGGGTTAACTCCCGTAACGCGCCTTTCGCTGAGATGTTTTCTCCTACCCAAAGGACATTCACAAACTTGATATCTAATCGCCCACCGACGAATAAACCAGCACCAAACCGTTTTGTGAGTAACTCGCATATGTACGACAGTGAAAGAGTTCCTTGTACGACAATGTCAGGGAATCCCAGATCACTGGCCGCCTCTAGGTCGTTATGGTAATTTGGCTTCAATCCTGAGTATTGATCGGCCACCGCTTTATCTACGAACTTAGATACGGGACCGAATATCTCGAGAGACTCGCCATCGCTGGGGTGATTGCTTCGTGTTCTGGCAGTTTCCTGTTCGCGAGACTTGTCGACTGCAACGGTCTTCGTTTCTTGTAGAGATTCTCCCTCAAGCAAAAATGATTGATGATGCCTCTGTTTGAGAATTATCGCTCCATCCGATTCTCGGACGATGGTCAATTCTGGCACCAAATAGACACGACCTCGTTTTTCATAGCGGTCAACAATGACCCGATGGCCAATTAGTGTGTCACCGGCGAGAGCAGGTTGATACCACTCAAACTCATGTCGCGCGTGGAGATTTCCGTAGATATTTTCTGGATACCACGTGCTATTCGGGTGACCAGGCCAGTTGTAAGTAAGCATCGCCGGAACGATGGGCTTTCCAAAAGGGGATTCACCTGTGTACCAAGGATGATTATCGCCAGTTCGTTGTACATAATCATTAATTACATCTTGGGAAATTGTTTGTCGAGTAGTTTCAAGTTGCATACCTACGAATGCAACTTTTGTGTCGGTTTGACTAGTCATAATTCTCCATCCACTGTGAGACGATAATTTTGAGTTAGTGTATAGCGGATCTACTGATCTGTGCTAGGCCCGACTTAAACTAAGTTACTTTCTAACCCAATTTCTTTGATAAATGCTTGATTATTCGGTTGTCTACCGAGGAACTCTATGATTTGTGTTTGGGCATCCTTAGATCCACCAGGTTCAAGAATGAATTTTCTATAGTCCTTTCCAACTTGAATGGGGTCATCATTTTCAAATCTGGTGAACATATCATCACCAAAAACCTGTGACCAAAGATATCCGTAGTAGCCTGCATCGTAGCCAAATAAGTGACCAAATCCAGCTTGAAAATGCGTATTCTCTGGGAATTCAAATGAGGTAATTTCGTGTAATTCACGGGCGGGTGCATCGGTATCTGTGATTGAATCAGGGCCATGGTAAGCAAGATCTAATGAAGCAAAGTAGATTTGTCTCAGATAATGAATGCCACTGCCAATATTTTTTGCCTTCGTCATTTGGTCGAGTAGAGCCTGCGGTAATGATTCCCCAGTGTCTTTATGCTGGGTGAAACCCGCGAGCACATCACGGTCCCAGGCCCAATGCTCAAGCATTTGACTAGGGGCTTCGACAAAATCGCGTTCCACGGCGGTTCCTGAGAATCGACTGAACGGAGCCTTAGTTAAGGTCTGATGTAGGATGTGACCAAATTCATGGAATAGAGTTTCAACTTCACTATGTCGTAATAGACTCGGACCTTCAGCTGTTGGCTTTGTGAAATTGGCGACTATCGCCGAGATTGCTGGTTGTCGAGTTCCATCCGATTGTATTCTGCTAGGTCTTAATGTGAATGCCGCAGCATGGCCGAATTTTCCCGGTCTTGGATGCAAGTCCATATAGAAATGTGCAAGGTGTTCGTGTGTAATGGAATCTGTGACCCCATAGAGTCGGACGTCCGTATGCCATGATCGAGGTACGTTGACTTCTTGAAAAACCACACCTGTGACTTTTTGATAGATCTCGAACATTCCACCTATTACTGCATCGAGCGGGAAATATTCTGCGACTTTGAATTGATCGACACTGAATTTTTCCTTACGCACACGTTGTTGATAGTAGCGCCAATCCCAGATCTCTAATTCTGCGGTCGCATCCTTCAGATGACTTTGCTTCTCTTGGATCAGAATTTGGAGATCTTGCGTAGCCTTTATTTGTACCTTGCTGCGTAAGTCAGCGAGGAAAACTTTAGCGCGCTCGGGAGTTTGTGCCATTTTAAGCTCGATAGAATATTCAGCCCAAGAATTAAATCCTAGAAGCTTAGCGATTTCAAGACGTAGTCCTAGAGCTTCCTCTAGTAATGGGGCGTTGATTTCAGCTGCCTTATTGTGGTTCTTCAGAAATAATTCTTTTCGCCAAAATTCCGACGAAGCAGTCTCCATAAACGGATACATTTCAGGATAATCTAATGATATTTGGAAGAGATCTCCTTCTTCCGTCGATTGTTTGATGAGGCTACTCACGTAGTTATCAGGTAAGCCATCGAGTTCCTCTAGTGGCACAAGGATATAATCTTCGTGCTCATCGATATTTCTTCTAAATTCAATTCCAAGGGTCACCAGTCGTTGTCGGAGGGTTTTGATTTTATTCTGCTGTTCTAGAGATTGATCAAGACCATTTCTTCGATAATCTCGTTGAATAAAGTCGACTAGTCTTTTTTCGACGGGGCTCCGTTTGATGAAGTCATCCGTTTCTGTGTAGGCTACTACTGCCATGAAGATATCCTCACGGAATCCGAGAAGCGTTTGAAACTCAGATAGTTTTTCGTCCGCTTGTTGAGCAACCCGTCTCGTTTCTTCATCGGCTGACACGTAGGCTAAGAAACAAAATGCTCCGTCAGTTTCTATGAGAAGGTTTGTCACATCATCTAATGGGAGAATTGTGTTTTCAAATGTACGATCTTGATTAGGTATATCCACGACTTCCTGATAGATTTTTGTCGTAACATCGATTGCCGCATCAATTGCAACTCCTATGTCTTGATGTTGGACATCGTCGTATTTAAATGGTGGTGCGTGCGTGTCGGAATTGAATATTGTATTCATGAACGTATTGTAAATCTCAAGTCAGATTAATGAAACGATGAATAGCAAAGTCTAGTCGTTGACCTGCACATTTAATGTTTTTAATCCCCTGAGCACGATATGATCCTTATATTCTGGCGACTCAGCCAGTCGGATATCGGTCCATCGATCGAGGACCTTTTGGAAGCCTATTTGACCCTCAAGTCGAGCTAGAGGTGCTCCTAGGCAGTAATGTATTCCTCGTCCAAATGATAAGTGATTCTTGTCACCGTTCTCAAGGTCAAGATGACCAGAGTCTCCTCGTAAATCTTCATCGAAATTGCCTGAGCCTTGCAGTAGAATCACCGAATCACCGGCTTTGATTGGCACTCCACCTACTTCGACATCCTCCAATGCAGTTCGTGCATTCACTGCAACAGGTGAGTCAAAACGTAGAAGTTCTTCGACTGCTACTTCGATTTGCTCAGGGTTTTTTCGCAGCCACATGAGCTGTTCAGGGTTGTTTAATAGAGCATACATTCCGTTTCCGAGTAAATTCGAGGTAGTTTCATGGCCGGCAATGAGGATTAACGTAAGGGCAGCGATTACTTCCCCATGGTTGAGTTTATCTCCCTCTTCTTCTGCCTGAATGAGTACCGTAATGAGATCGTCTTTTGGTTCGATTCTTCGTGACTGAATAATTCCATCAAAATACTCTGCAAGTTCGATGGTAGCTTGGTCAGCTTCCTCTGCTTGGTCGGCTGTAATTGTGGGTTCAAGCGTTCGGGCAACTTTCACTGACCACGATTTAAACAAATCTCTGTCGGTATGCGGGACTCCCACCATCTCGGCGATCACGATTAGAGGAAGTAAGTTTGCGTATTCAGTTAGAAAGTCAAACCTATTTTTCTGATTGATATTTTCAATTAATTCATCAGCCACTGCTTCAACAGTCGTTTTCCACAATGCAATTGCCTTAGGAGTGAAAGCATGTGAAACCAACGTTCGTAGTCGCGTATGATCTGGCGGATCGGACTGAAGCATGCTGGGAGCATTGTTTACATCAAGTTCATTGTTATCGGTTGCGGTCACCGGATCATTTTGATTAAGGAGCATTTGCGGCACGTTCGAGAATCGTTTGAAGTCTCTTAGTACAGAATCGACGTCAGAGTGTCGACTTACTACCCATGCTTGGACGACGTCGGACCAATGGACGGGATCTTTGTACCGGAGATTTCTCCATACTGTCTCAGGATCCTGATGTGAAATTTTAGTGAGTGGATTGTAAACTACTCCGGTTTTTCGCATCTCTTTTGAAGAGCGCATAGTGATGACAATATTGACGATAGATCTTTTTAGAAATTTTTGGATCATATTGCCAGATAGCGGATCTAGTCCACGACGCTGAATTCGAGTGACTCGCCGTGATTTTGTGTAGGTACGTTTTTCATCAGCAGCCGGTGACGGATTTTCAGTTGCATTTGTCATTGGAGCACTATCTTTCTGGCTCGTAACCCTTTTAATTTCTGTATAAATTAAGCATACACTTAGTTAGATAAGGTGTGGTTAAAATGTAGACCTAGACCTAGACATAGATTGCGAGGGATTAAATTGAGTTATGAAGAGGTTATTCTTGAACGCCAGGGTCATATTGGTATTTTGACATTAAACCGACCTGACGTGTTGAATGCGTTGAATAAGAACCTACAGACTGAGACACGGGCAGTATGTAGCGAGATTGAGGCAGATGATAATATACGCGCCTTGATTGTGACCGGATCAGGCAGAGGTTTCTGTGCGGGCGCTGATCTAACGGGAGGAATTGACTCGGGAGAGCCCGAAGTCCCCGATCAAAACCGTCGACTGGATGAATTTGGGTGGGTAGGGCAACAGGCTGTGTCCTTCTATAGAATGACGAAACCTACTATAGCTGCAGTGAATGGCATTGCCGTGGGTGCAGGTATGAGTATGGCGCTCGCTTGTGACTTGCGAATAGGTTCTGAATTGACTCGATTTAAGACCACGTTTTTAGAGAGAAGTTTGTCGCCAGATAGTGGAATGTCGTTCTTTCTTCCACGAATACTAGGATATTCAAGAGCTATGGATTTGATTCTTACGTCTCGTATGATTGATTCAACTGAGGCTTACCAATTAGGTCTCTTGAATAGACTGATTGATTCTTCTGAAAACTTATTAGACGAGGCTCTGGCTTTTGCTGAAGAAATAACTCGATGGCCTCCAATGGCTGTCAGATCAGCAAAAAGAGTGACCCAGCGAAACCTACATGTGGAGTTAGAGCAAGCATTGATTAACGAGACTTCTGGATTGAGTTTTGCACAAAGAGCACCTCATGATGTTGCAGAATCGAGACGATCATGGGAAGAGAAGCGTGCTCCCGAATTTACAGGTTTATAAAACAGGTTTATAAAAGTTGATGTAGGGGTCGCATAGCGATGCAAGCCAGTCATAACTTATTGACTAGTCAAGCCATATTGCATTTCGTATAATTGGGTGTAGATCCCGCCTTTGGCGATCAAGTCTTCGTGACTGCCATTCTCAACTAGTTCTCCCTGATGAAAAACTAGTATTCGGTCAACATGTCTAATTGTATTCAAGCGATGGGCAATAATTATCGATGTTCGTCCTTCCATAACCGTAGCGAGGCCTGCCTGAATGATTGCTTCGGTTTCCGGATCAATGCTTGCGGTTGCTTCGTCCATCACGAGAACAATTTGAGGATTAAAAGCAGCGACTCTGGCGAGTGAGATAAGCTGCTTTTGTCCGGTGGAGAAATTCGCGCCTCGTTCTGAAACTTGAGTGTTGTATCCTGCAGGCAGCGTGTTGATAAAAGTGTCTGCCCCTACGGCTTTAGCTGCTGTGTTAACAATATCTATGGAAATCATCGAATCGCGCATTCTGATATTTTCAGTAATTGTATCCGTAAAGACCCACGGATCCTGAAGCATAATTCCGGTATTCCGTCTTAACCATGTCTGAGGCATTGACTTGATGGGCACGTCATCAATTAAGATCTCGCCGCGTTCAATATCATAAAATCGTGAGAATAAAGCCATTGTGGTTGACTTTCCTGCTCCAGTTGCGCCAACGATAGCGATTTTTTCACCTGGGTTTATTGTGAAAGACACATCTCTTAATACCCAATTATCATGGTTGTAGGCGAACCAAACATTTTTGAATTGTATTTTCCCGTTGATGGTTTCAAGTGGTTTGGCATTTGGAGCATCGACTATCCCTTGTGGTGTGTCCAAGATCGCAAAGATTTTTTCTGCTGATGCGATAGCGCCCTGTATCATCGTGTAACGTTCAGTAAGATCTCGAACTGGCCAAAAGAAACGATTCATATACCCTAGAAATTGGACTAATATACCGAGAGTTATAGCGCCTCGAACGATTTCGCCACCGCCATACCATATTATTGAGGCAGTCGTTATTGCAGTGAAAATGATGACTACTGGCTCGAATGCAGCAAACCAGAAAAGTACGCGCATATTTGAATTCAACGCACCTTGGTTACGCTCATCGAATAGCTGTAAATTTTTCTTTTGTCGATTGAATAATTGTATTACTGACACCCCAGTAATTATTTCGTTTAGGTATGCTCCAATGCGTGCCATCCAAATCCTTTGATCACGAAAGGCCTCTCGTTGCGCTTGGGCAAATCTACGGATGATTAAGATTAATGGGATTAGGAATAGGGTGAGCACTGCGGCTAGCTGCCAATAGATGATGTACATTGCCGCGACCATAGCGCTGGCAACTAAAAGATTTGAGAGTATCTGCACGACTCCCTGCGAAACTACCATTTCAATCTGTTGAATATCACCGGTCAATCTAGTCACAAGTCTTCCCACGGGATTCTTGTCAAAGAAGGAAGCTGACATGTACTCAATATGTCGGAATAACTCCAATCGCATGCGAAGGATTATCTTCTGGCCAATCCACATCATGACCCAGGTTTGACTATATCGAAGAACAAATATTCCGGCGAGTATTAGGAGGAATTGAATGACTAATGTATTGAACCCCGTTAAATCTTCTGTCATTACGTGACTATCAATTGCACGTTGAACGAGCAGCCATGGAAGCACTTCAAGTATTGCTAATGCGACTGTGGACAAAACTGACAGAAATAGCCACAACCTATAGGGCTTCATATACCCCCAGAATCTGGTCACCACAGTTCGATCGAAACTTACGGTTAATTGTTCATCTTCGTAGAAACTCATGTATTTTCCACTCCGTTAATTGGTGTATCTATCTCTAATTGATCGAGATCGACGCCAAGGGCTTCAACAGCTAATTGTTCTTTATAGAGCTGAGCATACGGACCGTTTGCCGTGACCAATTCAGTATGAGGGCCTGACTCAACAATTTTCCCATTTTGGAGCATAACAATAGTGTCGGCGGTTCTCAGGGTGGACGTTCGATGAGCGATGAGTAGGGTAGTTCTCCCCTTCATATAAATTTTGAGCTCGGCGAGAATCTCCTCTTCGGTATTCGTATCGACATGCGAAAGGGAATCATCTAGTACTAGAATCGGTGCGTTTTTTAAGACTGTGCGTGCTAAGGCTGCTCGCTGCTTTTGTCCACCAGATAATGACGCACCACGCTCTCCGATAAGTGTGTCTAACTTGTTATCGAGCTGCTCAAGATCTTTTGAAAGCCGGGATACATTTAACGCGGTTGCGACGCTTTCTAGCGTTGGGTCACTTTGTCCATATTCTAGGTTGTTGATAATGCTGTCCGAAAAAAGATACGCTTCTTGTGGTACAAATCCAATCATGTCTCTAAGCACGTTTAGCCTATATTCTCGGACATCTATACCATCTATTTCCACAGAGCCCGTTGTTACATCATTCATTCGCGGCAGGAGATTGACCAATGTTGTCTTACCAGATCCAGTTCTTCCAGCAATTGCCAGTGTCTGGCCCAAAGGAATTTCTAAATTAATATCGTCTAACACGACTGCTTCACCAAATAATACTGAGACATCGCGGAATTTTATATTTCCTGTAGCGTCATAATTTTCCAAGCTGGTCTCTGCATTTTCAATTACTGGGGATTGCCGGAACAGCTCAGTAATTCGCTTATTTGCTACCAGACCAAGCTGCATAATACTTATGACCCAGCCAATCATCATCAGATCCCAAGAGATTATTCCTAGTACTAGTATGAATCTAACTAATTGTCCCGAGGTAAGTTCGCCATCAATGACTGCGGGTGCTCCAAAAAAAAGTGCAATTAAAGTAGTACCCATTCCAAGTACGACGAATACAGGCCAGAGAGCAGCTTGGTACGTGGCTAGACTCATAGCTCGTTTTCTCATTTCTTCATTTTGAGATGAAAACGCACTAATCTCAGACTCTTCGCGAGCATATGCTTTGACGGCTTTGACTCCTGACATTGATTCCTGTGCTGCATCAGTCAGAATAGATAATTGTTCCTGTACCGCGTTAAACCGATGTTCGACGCGAACTTCGAAGAAAGCGATTACTAGTCCTACTAAGGGAAGGTAGGCAAGAGAAAAGAAGGCTAACTTAACGTTCATTGTAAGAAGCACAAGAAAGCCGACAATAAGTACGATGATCATTCGGCCCATGGCTGATGCTATTGGACCAATCATATCTCTGATAGCCTGAAGATCATTCATAGCTCGAGACATTAAGTCCCCCGTACGAGTTTTGAGGAAAAAAGACTGATCGAGGTTTAAGAAATGCTTTGTTAGGTCAGCCCTAAGGTAATATTCGATTTCTCTTGATGCGGTTGATCCGAACCACCGACCGCTCCAGCCAAATACGGATTGAATTAGGCCAGCCACAATTACGAGAGATGCGAGTTGTCCCAGTGCAGATATGGATCGTCCTTCACTTATGTAGCTGATGGCTTTTTCAACTAAATAGGTTGTTACGAGTAAAGATATGACAGCCGCTATTAGTGTGGCGATCAGCGAAACTAGATAATAGTGTTTGTATTGCCATAAATACTTTGCTAGCGGATTTCGTGCTAAGAAATTTCCTGTGGCCGTCACAGACTGTTCATAGTCTGGTGGCGCTACTGTTGGCATTTTCAAGATATATAATCCTCGAAGCTAGACTTTCTTCGTTACATGAGGTGCTTGTATAACCTTAGCAGTCTAGATTGGGTTTAGATGGAGTTCCACTGGTACGGAGTGTTTTTTGAAAAGTGAAGATTTAATTAATCCGATTTTAGAACGTTTGCACACCGCAGATCGAGCATTCATTGATTCATTGGATGCGAGTAAAGATTCACAAGTAGACTCAATCTATCTAAATGACTCGCACTGGTGGCAAAATGCATCGTTTGCACTACCTTGTCTGATTGCAATCATATCCACTGCCGTAGGCTTATTTTTTAGAGTTAATGAAGCATGGGGCTTTGGGCTTTTTGCATTTGGAGTTACGTTATTTATGCTTCCAATTGTTCTTATCACATGGCGAAATACAGCTACCTCAATCATATTGACCAATAAATTGATATTTTCTTTGCACCGTGGCAAAATACTGCATTCATTAGAGTGGGCCGATTTGACTGGGATTGAACAGATTGAATATTTGGGAACAAGTCGTTTTAAATTGAAGCATGGTTTCGAGGGAGAATTCATGACAATTGATAATGATGTCGAAAATTCCCTTGAATTAGTTAATCGATCGTTCGAATTATCAGGCCTGCCTCGACAACAAACGACCGCCTAGTCCTTAGTCGTAGCTCTAACCTGAGTAGGTCCAACCGGTATATGTAGATGTTAGTGGCTCTCCAAATTGCTGAACCTCACCGTATAAGACCGATCCGATTGCAAGTACGTGATCCCCGGCATCTATAAATTCTTTAGCTTCACACTCAAGGAATGCCAAGGCATCTTCTAATATCGGACAAGCCACGGCATGCTCACCAATTCGATATTCCACACCATCTAGTTTGTTCCTAGGTGTGGAGTCAGTCTGATCGCCTCGCCCTTTTATCTTTGCCGTATTGGCTGGTTGCACAAACTGAGCAGCAAGCGCCATGCCGTTATTCTCTTGATTAAGCAGGTTTGCCGTAAAGAAACGGTGCTTACGAATACGTGAAAGTGAAGATGAATCTTTTTCGAATGAAACTAGTAGCAGTCTTGGGTTGAAAGAGATTTGCATAACCCAGTCAGCGATCATTGCATTAGGCATTTGCCCATCTGAACTACCAATAACGTATACCCCATATGGCAACTCATCGAGAGCTTCACGTATGTCGTCATCAGGCTCTCGCATTTTTTTCAAACCTTGATTAGAGTTCATAATGCCAAACCTTTTCTTTTGACTAATTTACACTGTTTTAAGAGTAATCTGACATACTGTTGAGTGCTGATCAGAAAGGCGTTCAATGCAGTTAAATGTGATTGATCAATCTCCAATTCGTGAGGGAGGAAATGCTAGTGAAGCGATTCACGAAAGTGTAAAACTTGCCCAAGTGACTGAGAAACTAGGGTATAAGCGTTACTGGGTTGCAGAGCATCATGCTTCACAAGGATTAGCTTGCTCAGCTCCGGAGATACTAATATCTGCAATCGCAGCATCAACGCAGAGCATACGAGTTGGGTCGGGTGGAGTGATGTTGTTACATTACTCTCCGATGAAAGTGGCGGAGCAATTTCAAACATTGCAAATTCTATATAAAAATCGAATTGATTTAGGTCTAGGTCGTGCTATCGGTGGTCACCAGAAAGTTGCCTCACGCCTATCGTTTGATCGTGAACTTATCCCGCTTGAAGCCTACGAAGCAATGATTTGTGAATTGCTTGGCTACTTTAGAGAGAAGAAATCAGATTTTGATTTAGCAAATGGAATAGTCGTGCAGCCAGTTATAGAAACTTTTCCTGCGATGTGGATCTTAGGTTCATCAGATGCGAGTGCTATTATCGCGGGAAAATATGGTCTTCCTTTTTGTTTTGCTGAATTTCTTAATCCATTGTCAGGCGAGGAGATTCTTAAAATATACAGAGATAATTTTCAAGCGTCTGTATTCATCACTGAACCGCAAGCCGCTGTGGCACTGTCAGCACTTTGTGCAGACTCGCAATCATTAGCAGAAACTATTGCTTCGAGTCGATACTGTTGGCAATTTCGAAGAGGAAAAATTCCCTCAATTGATGCGGCTGAGACATTTCAATATTCTGACGCTGAGATTGATTATGTTAATTATTTGAAGACTGTGGATGTTCTGGGATCTGCCAACGATGTTGGTCGAAAGCTCAGAGCCCGTGCCGAAAAATATGCAGTCGATGAATTTTTTTTATTAACTACTACATATAATCTTGCTGATCGGATTCGTTCTTATGAATTAATTGCAGAGGAATTTCAATTATCGAATGTAGTAGGTAAGTGAACATTGGATAGAGGTGAAGAAACTGGAATAAACTGATAAACTAACCTTAATTACTTAGGTAATAATTGCGGGGGGTAATTATGAGTGGTAAGAATATTGATGCAGATCATGAACATAGATTTGTACTTCCACCACCTGGTGGTGAACAAACTACTGGGCAGTGCAGCTGTGGAATGAAAAGAGAATTTTCTAATATCACAGAGACAAGCTGGGCTCTTCGTCCAAGTGCCACAAGTAGTGCTAAAAAATAAGCAATTGGTTTTGCTTTCTACTGTTGGTAAATTTCTTTAGGGTTCGATTTGATGAAATCAATTATGTGGTCTACTGAATCACGATTGAGGTAATCGAGGCCTTCAGGTGTTGCATCGGCGGCGTGTGGAGTGAGTACCACGTTATGGAAATCCAGTAGTGGGTGACCTGCTTGAAGGGGTTCGGTTTCAAAAACATCAAGCCCAGCTCCGTAAATTTTCTTGTGATTTAATGCGTCAACAAGTGCATTGGTATCAATAACTCCTCCGCGTGATCCATTAATTAAGATTGCTTCTGGCTTCATTAAGTTAAACTCTCTTTTGCCGATCAAATATTTGGTTTCATTAGATAGTGCTGTATGAAGTGAAATGACATCAGACTTTGTAAGCAGTTCATCAAATTCCACAAATTTTACGTCTACGGGGAGATTTCTATTCTTTTCTGGATTGAACGTCCAGCTGATGATATTCATACCAAAGGTCTTGGCGAATTTCGCCATTTCTGTCCCTGTATTTCCCATTCCAATAATTCCGATAGTTTTTCCTTTTAAGAATATGTGCTGACCTTCGCCAGGATCCCACATCCCGTTCCGAATAGATTTATCTTGTGCGGGAATTTGTCTTGCTACGGATAATAGGAGTGCAAATTCATGCTCTGCGACAATCGTCGCAGTATTACCAGTTTGATGACTTATAGTAATGCCCAACTTGTGGGCTTCGAAAATATCTATATTGTCCAAACCGACAGAAGTTGTTGATATGTGTTTCAGCCGCGGTAAAGCTTGAAGTACTGATTTTGGCCATGTGAGACTTGAACGACTATTGAGTACAATGTCGGCGTTTATGCATCGTTGAATTTGTTCGTTAGTATTTTTAGGAGGCGTTGAATATAGTGTGACTTCTCCGTATTTGCTTAATCTATCAAGGTGAGTTGTCCCACCAATGTGTGTTGGTGAATCTCCAGGAATTACTATCTTTATGGTATTGGAATGGGATTTATTCATTTTGAGGATTCATGAAAGCTTTTATTGAGTATATTTTTAGAGTCACTGGCGTCTATCTTAAGATCGAACTTGGGCTAGGCCACAAACAGTAGATGTTCCGATTTTACCGATTTTGTCATATAGAGCGATTGTGGCGATTGATATTCCATCATCAGCACCGTGATAAAACGTTTCAGTTCCTATCCAGCTGCCCACAGGGTTTCTGTGTAGATATAACGATATATCAGTATTGATGTAATTTAAGCCATTTGTTCCGGAATTTACGAAAGGATTTGCAAAGTCTGCTACTTGAGCTACACGGAGAATCGGACTGATAATTTCATTTTCAATAAATGCATGTGTTTCTCTAATCCATGCACGTCTTGGGCCAATTTTACGTTGTTGATTCTCAGTAGTCGCATTAACATCTTTTGAATTAGCAGCAGAAATTTTTGAACCTAAAATTGGTAATGGTCCGGTTGTGGAGCCGATGTTAATGGTATGCCACATTGGAAGTCTCTCTTCGACCAAGTCAGGCATCTCCATGTTTTCATCGGGAGCATCAATATTCCAGACTGGAGTTGACCATACAGAACCGATTGGTTCTTCGCTTTTTTTAAGTAGAATCACACTTCCGCGTGCTATTTCAAGAATCCCTTTTTCTTTATGATTTGTATTGATTTGTACATCTATTACTTGGATTCGTCTACCAGAGCGTGCGATGTTACTTTGAATTATTAGCGGCGCCATTGGTGCTAATCGTAATAAATCAACGGTCATGCGTGTAATTTGCATATCTTGAAAATCATCTCGGGTTAAATAATTTATTTCAACTTCGTGTGCAATCAGTCCTGCGATTACGCGTCCGTGTAGCGAATTTGGATCCCATGGGCCACGGGCGTTAAGTGTGGGATGGTAAACAGAAGAATTATGTTTATCTTTTTTAAAAAATGCTTGTGGAGCCGTATTTTTACTCATAGAGATAATTTTTCCCATGCTATTAGTTGCAGACTATGGTGACTTTAGCTGAGGATCGAGTTTATTCGCTAGAAGTTGCATAATCGCAAGATTGATCTATACTAACAATATATAGAACATATGTTCTATATATTGTTAGTATTAGGGGGGAGAATTGCCACTAGGATGTTTGTTTATACCCTCTTTTGAATTAGCAGTTAATTTATCGCAGCACACAAATCTTGTTGATGACGTATTACCTCCTATTGCCTTGTGTGATCCTGATACAGAAGAAATCATCGACGTAACTTTTTCGGCACGAAAATTTGGAATCTTACCTCATCAGACATACACTCAAGCATTTGCGGCATGCCCACAATTGCGAGTCATTGAAATTAATACGGTATTGACACAAACAGTATCTGAAAAATTTACATTAATCGCACAAGAAATCTCACCAGTTGTGGAGAAAATTTCACCAGGTTTTTTATTAATGGATCTGAAGGGAATCGACACATATTTTGGCGATGTTGCGTCATTAGCAGATAAGATTTTTTTTCTGTCTGACGCATGGACATCAACATTTATGGGAACTAGAACCAATCAAAATATTCGGTCGTTACTACAGATACATTTAGGGATTGCAGATAAGAAATTTACGGCTCAATTAGCTGCTTTCTACGGTAAGCCTGGTGTATTAAATTATATTGAGCAGGGAGCAGCGGTAAAATTTCTTGCTACGTTGCCAATAGAAGTACTTCCTTTACCTTCTGATATTATTGAGCGTTTGCAATTACTACAAATAGCCACAATTGGTCAATTCACAGCACTTTCGCGTTCAACAATTGAGTCTCAGTTTGGTTCTGTTGGTGGACACGCTTGGTTGGCAGGAACAAATCATGACACCGAGCATTTGCGATCAAATATATTTGAAGATAAAAAAATATTTGATGAGATTCAATTATTAGCTCCCATTTCAGATCTAAGAGTATTAAAAATATTCACTCAAAATTTGTTGGCGCAACTACTTCAGGAATTAAAGTTTAAAAACTCACTACTTGTGCGAGTAAAAATTGGATTTGAGACTGATACAGGTAAATTATATTTTTTTGAGAAAATATTGAAAACACCCACTAATTCCCTCACTCAGATTTGGCTGGCAATCTCACATCATATTGATCGTATTAGATACTCAGAACCAATTTCCATATTACGAATCGAATTTCTTGAATTTATTAATCAAACTGGTTATCAACTTTCATTATTCGAGATGTCAAGACAGCGCCAACAACAACTGATTGATACCGCTCAACATTTAAAGACACGTTATGGCTATCCAGCCTTGTTCCAAATTAAGGAGGTTTCACGATGGCATCGATTACCAGAAAAACAATTCGCCCTCGCGGATTATCTTACTTAGGGAATGGTAATTTGGTCACAGTAAAAACTCTCGAATCAGAAGAATATTGTCTGTCTTTTTTTGCTCATACAGCTTGGCCAATGATGGTTTCGAATAAGCCAATTATTGAAATTATTGATCACTGGCATTTGATCGATAACTGGTGGAATGATCAGGCGTGTTATCGAAGTTATTTTAGAGTCATTTTAGACTCTGGTGGTGTAATCACACTGTTTCATGACCTGAAGACTAATTGCTGGTTTTCCCAGTTATTTAGCAGATTTTCTTGAAAAAACAGTGATTAGTTTCAAGTCATGAAATCTGAATATGCCGAACTTCATATGCATTCTAATTATTCGCTACTTGAGGGCGGATCTGCTATTGATGAATTACTGGCACAAGCAAAACAAATGGGCTATCAAAGCATAGCTTTAACCGATCATAATTCACTTTCGGGCTCGATGGAATTTGCGCAAGGAGCAAAAAAAATCGGAATTAAACCAATTATTGGATTAGAACTAGATGTAATTGGCGATCCTGTAAATTTAGTAAATTCAGAAACAACGCATCACGTAACACTTTTAGCAGAGAGCCAAATTGGTTATTCAAATCTTTGCAAGTTATCGAGTGCAGCATTTGGTTTGTATGAG
>JAQWLS010000082.1 GCA_029247135.1 Dehalococcoidia bacterium
CCATTAGCCCCAGAATTTTTACTAATAAATTATTTCCTCGTAACGAAACATCCACGGAATTACGATCAATTGCCGGATGTTGAACGTGCGTCAATGCGTGGATCGGAGACTTATCAGAAATTAGTAAGGTGCGGACAACTCGGCTCATGCACTCAGCTCATTTTCCATTTATCTGAAGGCTGTCAGCGACCTAGCTCTGATCTACACCAGACTTCTTCATACCGATTGCTTGAAGATAAATACTTCTCGGGCGAGCATGATCTAACTCAACGAAAAAAATACTTTGCCACCTACCCAATCGCATCGATCCATTATGTACAGGAAGAGACTCACTACCACCCAAAAGTAAATGCTGACAATGTGAATGTGCGTTAGCACTTTCAGCTGATGTCATATTGACCGTACGTATAGAAAAATCATTATGTTCGTAGTAATCACCGGTCGGAGCAAATCTTGCAAGAACTCGCGCCATATCATTCAATAAAAGTGGTTCATTCTCGTTCACTATGACTGCGGCTGTCGTGTGATCCGACGTGATTGATACTTGGCCAAAATTTACCTGCGACCGGCTAACGAAGCTTTTCACATCCTCTGTAATATCAATGAATTCAAGCGCATGATTCGTGTCATAAGTTAAAGTTTCAGCAAATACAACAAAATCTGATGCCGTCGACTCTACCTGATGGAGATGAGTAATTTTTTGTTCCATCATTCCCCCCGTTCATCACTTCGTTTCAATCTAACATAGCAGAATCGTTCTCTAATTGAACATGCTCTTTTAACGATAGAACGATTTCACGAATTGTTCCAACATCACGTGCTTGTGGCCGATATCGCAGGTACGGTTCAAGATCACCTATCGCTTCATTGGCGTCATCTGTCTTTGCGCGTAACATCCCTCGATCGCGCATTTCATCAAGATCCCAGGGATACATTGCTACCAAGAAGTCAATTATTAGCGCAGCATGCTCCTCGTCACCCCTTTGCAGATAAATGGTCTTGAGTAGTCTGAGCAGTCGTTGCATAAACTGTCGCGGTTCCAACGGATCAAAGTAATGATCCTCTAATTGAATTCTGCCACCAAAACGATTACGAATCAGGATATGAGCGTCCTGTCTGCGAATATTCTTACCTGCAGCGTAGGGATCTATCAAAATTTCAGAAGCCTCTTGCTCAAGATCGTGCTCTGCAACAGTCGGATAGAATCGGCAAATCATATTTCCAGGCAGCCCTACTGGCCGAATATCTAATCCGGCTCTTCGGCCCAACTCACAATAGAGAAGTGTCAATGAAATCGCTACACCGCTCTTTCGATCAAGCATCGTGTCTAAGTAAATATTGAGAGGATCATCAGGAAATTCGAGATCGGGGACAAATCCACATTCCCTAAATAAGAAAACTGACATGCTCCTTATTATCCGACGCGCGTTATAGCGGAGCGTATCTAATCGAATAGCTTCAACTAAGCCACTACCAAGCCTCGAAAGTTCCTGTTCATATAACTCAGTCTGAAGTCCCGGATTGTTTTCTTTTGCTATCAGAAATGCGGCACTTGAGAGACTAAATTGCGAGTTCTCACTATTGACTAACTCAGCAAACTCACTAACCAAACGATCGTGGGACTCACTGTTTCTCATTGCACTACAAGTTTCCCTTCGACAGAATCGTCAAAAGCTCATTAGATTGATTGCTAAGTTCATGACTACTCGTCTTCGTGCTGTCTCACTAGGTCATCAGGTTGTCGCTTTCGATCGGCAGAAAAACCTTCAAACCGGATTACCTTGAGCACGGCTAGGGTTAACACCAGAACAGCAATCAAAATCTTCGATTCGTCGTACCCAAGCAAATAGCTCAAGCTAGGAATCATTAATATCCCGACAATTCCAGATAGCCGCTTGCGTCGGGTAATTAAATAAAGGGCAATAACAGTTATTAATATATAAATAGTTGATACCGGTAACAAGGCTATTACGGCTCCGACCGCAGGAGCCATCCCGTTCCCACCGTGGAATTTTAAAAATACAGAGAAGTCATGTCCAAGAACTACTGTAAGTGCCACCGTGCATACAACGAACGCGTCCGCGTTCAACCAATACGCCAACCCGACTGCGAGAGATCCCTTACCTATATCACCAATTGCAACAAGCAGAGCTGATGCAAATCCAAGATTATCCCAAACATTCATCATGCCGGGATTAGTAGTGCCTACTCTTCTTATATCCAAACCATGAAAAAATTGGACCACCAAGTATGAAGTCGGAATAGACCCTAAAAGATAGGCGGTTAGCACAAGAAGAGCGATCGTCATCAAAGGCACCCAATCTCACTAGCTAAGTAATCTGGGGTAGATCTTATCATCCTCAATCTAACTCCAAAGATCATTGTCAACGTTTAAGGTCTCCATCGCAGATAAAATGCCTTCTATATCGATACCACTATTTTCCTTCACTAATCTGGTGATAGTCTCGCGAACATTATCCATGTCCCCACCGGCAAGCGAAAATGAAAAATTTACGACAAAGGCAGTCAGCCACATCGGTATTCGAAGCCAAACCCATGGAACGTCACGTGTGCGCCCAGCCGCCACAAGACCAGGTATCAGATCTGGAATGCTTAGATTAGAAGTAGAGGTTCGAGATCCATCCTCGTTCGGTTGAATATAAGACTCTCTTAATAGCCTACCAAGCACCGTTCCAAGAACCGCTGCACATAAGATTCCAAATGCACTTTTCACTCGACGATTCATGGACATTACCCTCCCACACACCTAATTCGCTGCTAAAGCAAAGATCCATTCAATTCGATCACTGATCCTTAAAAATTGAACTCCAAAACACTCGTGCATGCGCTAGTCAAGATCAATACATACACTCACACACTATACACGCATGATATTCGGTATTAGTTAAGCAGTGAAATGAAGAATAATAGAAGCCGGCTCCCGACATTTCACTATGGATGGTTAATTGTTGTCAGTGCTGTCGGAACATCCTTTGCATCGGTAACATTTTTTAATCCAGTACTCGGCGCATTTACACAATCATTAGAATTCGAATTCGGCTGGAGCAGAGCGGCGATCGCAAGTGCAATTTCTGTCGGATCGCTTTTAGGCGGAATTGCGTCACCCTGGTCAGGCGCAATAATCGATCGTTGGGGTGGACGATGGGTCATAGCCATTTGTGGCACGACTATGGCCATCGCTTGCATCAGCCTTTCGACAATCAGCAGTTTATGGCAACTTATCCTGTTCTATGGAATTGGTAGGGCGCTCTCCATGGGCGGTATGCAAGCGAGTTCCTACATAACTGTTTCAAATTGGTATATCAAAAAAAGAGCAGTTGTCGCGAGTATTGTCGGAGTGGGTCAACGATTAGGTATGGCTTCGCTACCTCTCGCAGTAGCCCTAACTATCCAATTCACTAATTCATGGCGTAATGCATGGGTGTTCCTTTCGCTGCTCCTGCTCGTGGCATTTCTGCCAGCCCTTCTCTTCATGAAACGGCGACCAGAAGATATTGGATTACTACCGGATGATGAAGTTCCGTCAGTCACAGATAAATCGAGTACCCACCTATCAAGTCCAGCTCCCGAATTGGATCGCGCCTCATCATTCACTCTGCGTGAGGCTTTACATCTCAAATCCTATTGGCTCGTTGGCATCGCACTCAGCATCACAATGATGACAAGCGGATCAATAAATTTTCACCAAATCCCTTATCTAATCGAGCATGGTCTGCAGCCAGGCCAAGCAGCCCTCGTAATCACCGTCTGGTCGATCATGGGGGCTGCTGGCAGTATCTTTGGCGGCATTCTCGCGCAGCGCATAACTATGCGACGAACGATGATCGGCACATTGGTTCTCATGGCGTTGACAATTCCGTTACTTGCGCGCGCGACTACGCTACAAGATGGACTGCTCTATGCCCTAACAAACGGACTCGCGTTCGGGTCTCACGTGACATTCATGCAAGTCATCCATGCTGACTATTTCGGTCGATTTCATGTTGGAAAAATAAGAGGCTCCTTTCAACCGGTCCAGCTAGGTATGAATGCCATTGGCCCACCTTTAATTGGCATCTGGTATGACCAGTTAGGTTCGTACGACGGCGTATTTATCATATTCGTCAGCATGTTCTTAATAGCTGCCATCTGTTACGTTTTCGCGCCATACCCAAAAAAATCACTGATTCCTCCGAAAAAAATCACCAACTAACTGTTCACTTGTATAGGCACTTGACAGTTTAACGAGAGCCAAAGATACTTCTAGCAGGTAAGAATAACAATCAAATAAGGAAACTCATTTGTCTTCTTCGCTGCTTTTCCCCAGATTAATTGCAGAAGCAATTGGCGCGTTCACTCTTGTGTTCATCGGCGTGTCCTCAATAATTATCACTGGGAATATAATCGCAATCGCTTTTGCTCACGGTCTTGCCATCGCTCTCATGGTGTCTGCACTAGGGGGAGTTTCAGGAGGCCATTTTAATCCAGCTGTAACTATTGGATTTTGGGTTACACAGCGAATTGAAAGCATGGCTGCAGTCGCATATATCGCGGCACAGCTCGTTGGTGCAGTAATCGGCGCGCTACTAGTTAATATATTATTACCCGCAAGTCTGCTCGACATCACAGGTACGCTTGGCACCCCTATCCTTGATAGTCAAATCGGCTTCATAAATGGAATTGCTATTGAAGCAATACTTACATTCTTCCTGGTCATAGTGATATTCGGTACGGCCGTCGATAGCAGAGGACCAGCATTAGGTGGTATGGCGATCGGACTAACTATCACGATGGATATTTTGGCTGGTGGGCCACTCACCGGCGCAGCAATGAATCCAGCTCGAGCTCTAGGACCTGCACTTATTAGTGGAACCTGGACTAATCATCTTGTCTACTGGATCGGACCTATCATCGGCAGCCTCGCAGCAGCTTTGCTGTATCACGTAGTACTTATTACAAAAAACACGGAAGGGAATTCAGAAACATAACATTCAGCTGACAGTTGTTAACTGTCGCTTTATAAATTGGTTATAACATCTGCCGCAAATACGTACCCCCGCCGCACGGCAGATGTATAGCAAGGAAAAGGCCTGTAGTGAATCACTACAGGCCTTTTCTAATTATCTAGCTATAAAACTTATCGCCCAGTACTGCCATGCCCACCCGAGCTTCGGTCAGTTGAACCTAAATCATCAATTGAATGCACGAGATCAATATTCACTAATGGAGTGGAGTTAAAAACCAGCTGAGCGATCCGATCTCCAGACCGAACCACATACGGAGAATCATTATCCAATAAATACATAGTTACAAATAATTCACCACGATAGTCTGCATCGATAGTGCCATATCCAGCCATAATTCCTTTTAATGTGAGTCCTGATCTTGGTCTAATTTGAGCGTCGATTCCAAATGGAATCGAAAGAGCAATACCAACAGAAATCAACTGCGGACTCTCTTCCAATTCAATAGGAGATTCGATACACGCATATAGATCAAATCCAGTGGACGAAGCCGTAGCGCGTTCAGGGATTCGAGCTGCAGGATGTAACTTCAACACTTGAATATTTTCCATACTACCTTCCACATCAAAATAGTCGCATACATGAATTAAGAGCGTTAATCTAACAATAATAATATTAAAGTTCTGGAGGCTACCGTCCATGACAAACGAAGGAATCGACAAAAGTACTCTGGAAGAAGGAGCTGACTGGATAGCAGAAATGGCGTCCGAAGACCTCAATGGATTCATTCCCTCTGAACTTTGTGACTTAATAATTGAGACAGAACTTGTGATTCGAGAAGAAAAAGACGACCCAATGATGTCGCATCAATCAATGGCTACGTTGCTTTATCAAAAGTTTGAGTCTGATCCGGATATTCCTACACAAGAAGGTGCAATTACTGAATTCTTAATACGAGAAATCTTGTACTGGGAAGATGAATTTCGCTCAATGGCCGGCTATCCTCGAAAAATTAATCCCTCGTAGACGCACAAACCTTAACCATCTCGCAATTTCTTCAGGTGGCTCACGTTCTGCAAATCAGGCCCATTTCCTTTTTCGCTTTCCTCAGTTGGATATCCTGGCACTTCGAGCAAAAAAGGTACCTTTGCAAAAGCAGGATGGCCTAGCATCGCTCTAAAACCATCATCACCAATAAATCCCTGACCTATATTCTCGTGCCGATCTCTGTTTCCACCCAACTCCATAAGTGAATCATTCGCGTGTACCACGAATAATTTTTCAAACCCAATAGCAGCATCAAATTCCTTCATGGTGCTGTCGACACCTTCGGAATTTCTAATATCGTAGCCAGCAGCAAATGCATGACATGTATCAAAACACACGCCAAGTCGATCGGAATCAACTCCTGTTAACAACATTCCAAGTTCCTGAAATGATGCGCCAATCACTCCACCCTGACCAGCCATATTCTCAAGCGCTAGCTTAGTACTACTTGGAGTTTGATCCAGAATTCTTATCAAGGCTTCAATCACCTGTTCGGAAACTGCGTCAATTCCGAGCCCTTTATGAGACCCCGTGTGAAGCACAACACCCGTGGCCGATATCTTACCTGCAACAGTCAAAGCGTTAACTACGGACGCAATAGACTTTTCCAACATTTCAGGTTTATCTGTGGCTAAGTTAGCCAGATAGATGTTATGAATCCATACCGACTTAATCGGCGATGCCGTAAAATCATTCACAAATTTTTCGAGCGCCTCATCGGTATGTTTTGTTGCACGCCACATTTGGGGAGCAGAGCAAAAAATTTGTATCGCCTCTGCCTCAATTTCCATCCCACGTTCTAGTGCCTTAAAAATGCCACCGGAAGAGGAGACGTGCCCACCCACTAATAAATCACTCACAACAACTCCTTTAAAAGAATCATATTACTTTGAGATGAAAATAGAACGCCAAAACAGCCAGCATCGTCTATCGCTGCAGTGCTTTGCCTTTTTTAGGTGTGAGTATTTCGATCGGATACACTTTTCTCTTTAACATTTCTCGCGGAGGATCAATGTAGATAGCACTCCATCCGCAGGCCTGCTCACAAAGCCTACAACCTACACACTTTCGGTCATCTACAGTTGCCATTCCGTAATAGTCATGATTAGTCGGACTATCGGTCAAAGATAGCGCGTCGAATGGGCAAATGTTGATACATAACTCGCAACCAGATCCAATACAATTTTCTTCAACCACCTTCGCCAGGGGCAGCTCGCGTCTAGGGAATGTTCTGGCTATGTCACCTAGTTCATCAAGGATGGCCTCCGGAGGGCAAACTGCTCCACAGGCTCCACAATCGATACACAATTCAGCATCTATAACATGGAGTTCGTTCCGCACGCCAGAAATTGCCTCTACTGGACACTTCTTGGTACATGCCGTGCAACCTATGCAGGTTTCAACTATCTTGTATGCCAATTGAATTCCTTACACTCAACTCTCACTGCGAGATTACCTTCCCTCAATCGTGGCGGCAAGTCACTTAACCAAGCCATGTCTATGCTAATAGAGTATTTGCTCAGCCATAAGCTGTCCTATTTCGCCACTATCCATACCTAAGACGTCCGAACATATTTCCCAAGTGTGTTCCCCTAGTAGCGGAGCTGGTCCCCTGATTTCGTGAGGCGTCTCCGATAATCTAAATCCCGGACCATCATATGCACGTTTACCTGCCTCGGTATGTTCTGGGTAGGCATAGAATTCTCTCGCTGCAAGATGAGGATCCTGTAAAACTTCTGAGGCTTTCTGCACCATCCCTGCAGGAACACTAGCTGACTGTAGTTTATTCATCGCGTCGGGAGCTTTGAACCTACTTACCCATCCTCCAACAATTTCATCCAGTTCATTTTCATTGTTCTTACGATCTCGTAATGTATTAAATCGTGCGTCATCGGCAAGTTCAGGTTGTTCCATCACTGCTGATAAAGCCGCCCACTGAAAGTCGGTCATGCAAGCTATCGCCACCCAATGGTCTGGTCTGTCACCTGTTTCATTAGCAAGATATGCTCCATGAGGTGCAGCATAGGCCACCCTATTTCCCAACCTTTCATAAGTAATTTGGCCATTGTCCCAGGCAAATAAAGCCCCAGCCATCCCTGAAACGGATGACTCTAATTGCGACATGTCTATAAGTTGACCTTCACCAGTTCGACGCTTGTGTCGCACAGCAGCCATCACGGCCACAGCCGCATGAATCGGATTAATCACATAGTCCGTATAGTTCGTGCCAACTCCAATGGGAGGTTCGTTCTCATTCCCGGCCAAATAATTCACCCCACATATAGCTGAGAGGAGAGCTCCAAAGCCCTGAAATTCAGAATGGGGTCCAGTCATCCCCTGCATAGGCTCATACAGACCGATAATGCCTGGATTTGCCTCCTGAACGTTTTCCCATGTCATGCCGATTTGACGAATTGCTCTCGCTGTCATATTTGTGGCAAACACGTCCGCCCACTTCACCAACTCAATCCCTAGTTCATGTCCCCGCTCGGTGGTCAGGTCAATAGTGATGGACCGTTTCTCAGCGTTGAAATTATTGTAATAACCGCTTTGGTTGAGACTCTCTTCCCCGTCCGGTTTAGGTTGGGCAATCCGAAGTCCATCGGGACGCTTCTCTGTCTCAATACGAATGACATCAGCTCCAAGATTCGCGAGTGCACGAGTGGCAATCGGTCCCGCGCCATACCAAGTGGCATCACACACTTTTAAGCCATCAAGTGGCCTTGACCTGATCGATTGAGTACTCATCAAATTACTCCATTTTCACTCATCTGCATGATATCTGATTTACCCAATCCAATAGCGCTAAAAATTTCTTCATTGTGTTGACCTAGTAGTGGAGCCGGATGCCTCAATACCGCGGGAGTTGCTTTGAGTTGCCAAGGTGGGCCTGGATATCTCAATTCACGACCTCGGCCACTGTCGTTAATCGTCCGAAACCAATCCCTATCGTTTAACTGTTCGCTTTCGGATAACTCTTGTGGACCATTAATTGTACCTATCAATAGTCGCAGTTTTTGACCCTCCACATATAATTTTTCTTTGGGATATTTCCGAAAGAAATCTGTCACCAATTCGTCAACCTGAGCGAATACCCCAGATACTTCTTTCATTTTTTCTGGATCGCCCATCAATCTAAAAGCAGCCGCACTGTTAGAAAACTCTGCCATCACAGATGCATAAGGCTCCTCGCGCAAGTCGTCTGCTATAGAGTCATTTAACAAATCCATCAGAGCAAGCAGGCCATTGAATCCGGAACCTGCAATCCCTGCGGCCATTGCGTATACCCAGCCATCCTGTGCGGAGTACAAACCCATTCCCGGCAGCTTTATAACCTGCAATCCGGGAGCAGCCCCAGTCCTTTCACGGTCAATACCTCGGATGTCGGCAGATTGCATAGCAGTCTCTTCAGCCATCAACAAGGATTCGTGCATTGACACTTCAACGTCCTGTGCAATTCCTGAGGCTTCCCGCACTAGAATTGCTGCCACTACCCCAGCGGCTAAATTAATAGAGGCACAATGAAAACCCTGCTGATCTGGTAACTGTGTCGGTGGGCCTTCCTCAAAACCAGAAAGATTCATAACGCCAGCCATGGCAAGCGACACCATGTCTGAATAAGCGAATGATGCATACGGTCCATCTAATCCCCATCCAGTTACTGAGGCATTAATCAGATCAGGAAATAATTCTCTAAGAGTAGCCTGATCCAAACCGAGGGTTTCCATTTGCTGAGGAGTCCATGACTGAAGCAGTACATCAAATTCAGCGAGTAATTGCAAAAATACTTTTCTACCGGTTTCGCTGTATATATCTAGGGTCACCCCACGTTTACCCACATTTAGCAGCATAAATTGCAAACTGGATTCCGGTTGGTCTAGATCAGGCAAAAACGGGGCCCACAAGCGCGAATCATCACCATGTGGAGGTTCGAGTTTAACAACATCCGCACCTAAATTAGCCAGTAAATAGCCAGCGTAATGACCCAAAGGCTCTGAAAGATCGAGTACACGAATATCGTCTAATGCCCCAACCATACCTAACCTCATTTCCTTACAATCTCCAGTTTAACGTCATCACATAAGAGTTAGTCTAGCGTTTACCACAACACTCTCCCACCGTTTTATACAAGGTTTGCTAAGGTATGCCAATTAGCAGACTTAAGAGATGTTCTTAATTAAACTCGATATCAATGCAACCAAACCGCAAACCCTCTCTATCAACAACTCTTTCCGTTCTCGGGATTGCTAACTACCGCAGACTATTTATCTCTTCGACATGTTCATTCTTTGGAATGAACATGCAAATGGTCTTATTAGCCTTAGTGGCATGGGAACTAACCAAATCATTCACGCTTTCCGGCATGCTTATGGCAAGCTCAGCACTTCCGATGCTTCTCTTCACTCTTCCGGGAGGTGCAATTGTCGACCGCGTAAACAAACGCACACTAATGATTTTTACTCAAGTGAGTATGGGATCCTTGAACGTACTGTGCGGGATTCTGATTTTGACTGAAGATATCAGTATCTGGTCTTTGCTAGGACTTGGTATAGCCCAAGGCAGCATTATTTCGATCGGCATGCCTGCGAGAACTCCCTTAATGGCCTCCGTTGTAAGTCCGCAGCGGATAGGCAGTGCAATCGCGGTGTCTAACATGTCAATGAATATGTCGCGAGTCGTAGGGCCCATGCTTGGAGTCGCAATAATCGAGTTTTTTCCTCATTTCGGGACTCGATTTGATGTGGGATATGAATGGGGTTACATGATGAGTGGATTCCTAGGAATATTCTCGATAATCCCTTTATTACGAGTGCCGTCAAGTATCGCTGCGCCCCAACTCGGTTCAAATAATCAAAAGCAATCACTAACGTTTAGAAGTATCCTCGGCGACATCAGTGCTGGTATCAGCTACGTCTACCGGACTCCCCA
>JAQWLS010000085.1 GCA_029247135.1 Dehalococcoidia bacterium
ACTGGACCGATATTTTCGAATCCTTCCCATGTGATATCGCCTGGATTTAATGTGTATCCATCTAGCACGATTATATTTTTTGCCACCGTCATCCTCTCAGATCCATCGCCAGTTCAAAACGACGATACCTAATCACTGGCCGCAGAATATCACATCTCGACGACTGCGGGAGGATTAACTATTGGTCGGTCGGATGTATTTATTTGGATCTGTATTTAGCTGGTAATTATGGTTACACTAGCGTGACTATTGCTGCCACACATGGTTGCGAGGTCAGAATTCTGGAGGTTGGACCATGCGTGGAAACGATGCGATTGCAGCAATACTAAAGGCTGAAGGTACAGAATACTTATTCTGCTACCCAGACAATCAACTAATAAACGCTTGCGCTGCAGCTGGAATCCGCCCCATAATGTCTCGAACGGAGCGGACGACGGTCAATATGGCTGATGGCTATACACGAATGCTTAATGGCAAGACAAACGGTGTAGTAGTAACTCAGGCTGGTCCAGGTATAGAGAATGCATATGGTGGTATTGCTCATGCATATGCCGATTCAGTGCCGATACTTGTCATTCCTGGCGGCACAAGTCGCAACAAAATTAACTCAAATCCTGATTTTGATGCGGTGGCTAATTATTCAGGAATCACCAAATGGGCTGGCCAGATTAATCAAACCGGTCGAATTTCAGAGTTTATGCGGAGAGCACATACCTTCTTGCGATCCGAACGGGGTGCACCTGTTCTTTTAGAAGTACCGTCTGATGTGGCAATGGAGGAGATAGCTGGCATTGATTCTGAATATCGACCAGTAAAGACCTACAAGAGTGCTGGCAATCCGACGGATATAAAAGAGATAGCCAAGCTTTTACTTTCTTCGAAACGACCAGTTATTTACGCCGGGCAGGGCGTACTATGGGCGGAAGCTACGAATCAGCTCGTAGCTCTTGCTGAACTTATCAATGCTCCAGTCGCAACGACCAACTCTGGTAAGAGTGCGTTCCCTGAAAACCATCCACTCGCTCTTGGTGCAGCTGGAAATACTGTGACAAAGATGGCCCGGCACTTCGTAGATGAAGCAGATTTAGTCTTTGGTATAGGTTCGAGTTTCACGACAAACCTAGCATCAATGAATATCCCTAGCGGAAAGACACTCGTTCAAACCACTATTGATGCAAAAGATTTGAACAAAGAACACGATCTGGATCATGCGGTTATCGGCGATTGTCAGCTGGTGCTTGATCAACTCATAGAAGAAATAATCAGCCAGAGTGGTGGAACGGGGCGTGAAGATTCAGTCATTGTGACAGAAGTCGCAAAGGTAAAGAATGAGTGGTTAGAGGAATGGTTACCCTTACTAACGTCCGAAGAAGTTCCCATCAATCCCTACCGAATAATCTGGGATCTTATGCACACGGTTGATCTCGATAACACAGTTGTCACACATGATTCAGGTCATCCACGGGATCAACTTATTCCCTTTTGGGAGTCAACCGTGCCTCGTGGGTATTTAGGGTGGGGGAATTCGACACAACTGGGTTATTCGCTTGGCTTGGTGCTAGGAGCAAAGTTAGCATCTCCTGAAAAAATGTTCATTAACTTTATGGGTGATGCGGCAATTGGGATGGCAGGTATGGATCTCGAAACTGGTGTACGACTCAATATTCCAGTGCTCACAATCGTTTTAAATAACCAAGTTTTGTCAGGTTACCCCGCGCGCTATAAAGATGCAGTTGATGGTTATCGATTTACGGAGCTATATGGCGAATATGCGAATGTGGCTAACGCACTGGGTGCCTATGGAGAACGTGTTTCGGATACGTCAGAAATTGTTCCAGCTTTTAAACGAGCGTTTGCGGAAATGGACCAGGGCCGGCCAGCTTTGCTGGAGTTTATGACCTCAGAGGAGAATCGACTTTCTCGTTACCCTGCGAAATAGGCAGACGACCAGAAAATATTTCAGGATATAAACTAGGCTAGATATCGAGACCAAGTTGTCCTTTCAAACTACTTGCACTGGTAGGCTTCGTTGCTGTTGAACGAGTATCAACCATCCAGGGTCGAATAGCGCCGCCTGCACGTCGCCATTTTCGATAGCAGTTTTGACTGCAGAAGCGCTTAGATTTAGAACCAACTCGCACATCATGAGTGCATGCATCGCCTCTTGACGTTTCTGGGCCAAGACACTGTTGCCATTCAACTCCATTTTGAAGATTGCTGATAATTTGGGTGAGCATAAAACCGTATAGATTGGTCGGTTCTACCTCTAACTGGCCAGTGTCGGTGAGCACAACAGTCCACAAATTTTGGTCGTCGGATTCGTTCTTAATTATTTGGATGATGTATTCCTTCAGTGCTCGACCTGAAAGCCATTGAGCTGTTTTTATGTCGAGAGCGGGTTCCATGGGTAGAGGGTCCTGATCGAATGTAATTCCCTTTTCAGCATTAGTAGGGGTGAAATACCGATCGTAAGCTTGTCGGAGCCAATTTAACGAACTGATGACTCTGGCCCAGTCTCCTAATAGTTCCGTATAATTTTCATCGGTGTCTGATACGTTTTTGAACAGAAAACCATCGCTTAATCTGCCAACTAATTTCTCCGAGTCGGCTGGCGGAGAATTGTATACGTAATCACAGGATGAACAGATGGCATCTGCATCCCTTGTGACGATACTCTTTTCAGTCTTGCACCAACGACAGGTGCCTGTGTCGAGGCACGCTTCATAATCCGCGTATATATCGGGATTCTTACGACTGAATGATCGCCAGTAATTTTCGGGTAGTTCTATATATTTCCACTTATTTCGTGCATTATCTTTGTCGTAAATAAATGACCGTTTTACCTGTTCACGGTGGACTGTGCGCACGATCCAATCAGTATCAAGTGGTGGAGTTGGGATTTTATGTTTGTATGTCATTTATTTTGATCCACTAATTCTTATTAGATTAGTGGATATTAACAAGATCTACAACAGTAAAAATGCTAATAAATGCAAATTTTGTGGTGATTTTTCAATAGACTATACGATATGGACTTTAATATTATCGTATATTGTCTGCTGTACGTGATATTTATTGATTTATAATCTTCCTCGTGTATTCATCAAACTGTTATCATTTCAGACAGATACTATAAACGAAAAGATTTTTGACCTTTTACAGAAAAGGCGAGCCACTTAGGGGTATATATGACTGAGCTAGTAAGAATCACAGATCGCGGTCACGTCCGGGTGGTGCAGATGAACCGACCAGATAAGAAGAATGCGGTTTCTCTTGAACTTGCCTGGGGAGTTATTACTGCGCTACGCGAAGCACAGGCTGATGATGATGTTTGGGTTATTGGGCTGACGGGGACTGCTGATGCTTTTTGTGCCGGTTTAGATCTCACGACCAAGGAAAATCAGGATCACTTTATTCCTTTGTCTGATCAAGATCGTTATCTTGATGATTTGGGTTGGGTGAGTCGATTTTTTCTCACGCTCCGCGAAGAGTGTGATAAGCCGATCATCGGTGGTATTAATGGAGTTGCTGTAGGGGCTGGCTTAGCACTCGCGATGGCAACTGATATCCGTATTATGTCCGAGTCGGCTCGATTGCTAGCTGGTTATCCTAGAATTGGCGGTTCACCGGATGGTGGACTTTCATTCACGCTTACGCAAGCATTAGGTTATGAACAGGCCATGAAGTTTTTACTTGAAAACAGAACAGTGACCGGTCCAGAAGCACAGCAGCTAGGGCTGGTGAGCGAGTCGGTTCCAGACGCAGAGTTTCAGGATAGATTTCATTCGTACCTGGATTCACTGACTAAAATATCTCCAATTACAGCTAGAGGAACAAAACGAGTCATTCGTGCTGCCACTCGAATTGATATGGAGAAACAACTTCACTACGAATTGGTGAACATAGGTAAAACGTTAGGTAGTGGTGACGGACAGGAAGCAAGACAAGCATTTATCGAGAAACGTGATCCAGTCTTTACTGGAAAGACCTTCACGAATTAGCTGGAGAAGCCATTTCTACTTTTTCACGCTCTTCAGGCGTAGCAATTTTGAAAATTGTCCAATGTCGAAGCTGGGCAATATCGTTCATAGCTTCATCTTGAAGTAATACATCGAAGTTTGCAAAATGATGAGCTTTTTGCTCGTATGCGTCGATAAGTCGAGCCCCACCCGTGACAATTGAATCTACGTTAATTTTCTTAAGATGTTGTACTTGGCTTTTTGTATGCATTGAGCTTGGTACTAGAAAATTATGCCGGAGTAATTGCTCGGCCCATCCAGCAGTCCACGCTGGGTGGGCGAGCGCGTCTGGCCCATAAAAGATGGAATTTTCGGAGTGCTGTTTTATTGAAGCTGTATCCACTGCTAAGTCTGAATCGAATATCACGCGCATGGGAGTCCAGTCTCCACCAATGTCAGCGTTATCTAATACGAGCGGAATCTTTACTGGCTCGACCACATTATTGAGTGAAGGTTTCTCTAAGTTCAAGTACCACTCAGCTTGTCCAAGCCCGACTTTCCCCACCACGCATGTGACATTGTGTTGGTTAGTGAACGTGATATTCCAAATATTTTCAGCACCACCTTCGTCAAGTATTGCGTCGATTAGAAGAAGATCTCCCGGGAAAGTTGGTTGCCTAAATGAAAATTCGGCCCATCCGTTTTCTAACCATGATTCCCCGAGGGCTTCCAGAATGGTGTCGGTCGCCCAGCCCCAAACAGTCACACCACCAACAAGCGCACCGGCAAATCCAAACTGAGCAGCAAATTCAGTAGAATGAATTGGATTGGAGATGTCAGGGCTATCATCGTTCGATAAATAAGCCTCGACAGAGTTTTGTATCCTAGTTGGAATTGACATTGTTGTCCCTCTTTTGAATCTATTATTGAGTTTTAGGATACCTTATCCACAGAAACTTAATCAGACCAGCATCGGGCTCACAGCAGAGATACTGTCTGTCGGAACAGCGTGGTGGGTCAAAGCACTGATGAAAAGGAATATGACATGGATTTAGGTCTTCAAGGTAAATCAGCTATTGTGACGGGTGGCAGTGAAGGGATTGGGAAAGCAACTGCTGCAAGACTCGCTCAGGAGGGTGCGAATGTATTGATTTGTGCCCGTCGTGCAGATGTGTTGTCTCAAGCTGAAGCAGAAATTCGAGCTGTTGCGGTCGGTGAAGTCGTGAGCATAACGGCTGATGTCACGAGTCAAACAGATTGCGACCGGGTTATTGCAGAGGCAAATTCTCGATTCGGTGGGATTGATATTTTGATAAACAACGCCGGTCAATCAGCTGCAGGCTCGTTTCCTGATGTAGATATGCAAAAATGGTACAGTGATTTGGATTTGAAGCTAATGGCTGCGGTACGATTCAGTCAGGCAGCACTTCCGTTCCTCAGAGACTCAAACAGTGCAAGAATCGTAAATTTAACCGCAACCTCAGGCAAGGCTCCTCGTGCAAGCACACTTCCCACATCTGTAAGTAGGGCCGCTGGAATTGCTCTGACGAAAGCAACGTCCTTGGATTTGGCTAAGGATGGGATTCTCGTAAACACAGTGTGTATCGGTCTAGTAAAGAGCGGTCAAATTGGAAGAAATGCCGAAAAAAGATTTCCAGATGTTAGTTTGGATGAAGCCTATGATCAGATGGGGCAGGCACTTCCGTTGGGTAGAGTAGGCGAACCTGAGGAAGTGGCAGATTTGATAGCATTTTTGGTGTCAGAGCGTGGTAGTTATATAACTGGTACGGCAATCAACGCTGATGGCGGCGCTGCCGCGGTCGTTTAATTTTTGAGTGGACCGAATCACTTCGTTTTTTGATTAATCTATCGGAGGCTATAGGTATGACAATTCAAATTACTCCGGAACAGTCAACTTTTTTGCATGATCATTACCAGGCGGTACTTGCGACATCAAAAAAGAATGGCAGCCCCCAAGTATCAACTATTTATTATGAGTTTGACGGTGAAACGATTGTAATTTCAGCTAAGGGATATACGGCAAAGTGGAAGAATATTATTAGAAACCCAGATTGCGCGCTCGTGATAAATGACGGACATGCACAACTTTTGGTGTACGGAATAGCAGAGGGTATTAGTGAAGACCCGGAGCGCCTTCGGGAGCATCGCCGGATATCAAGAGTATTGGATCAGCCGGAAGTATCAGATCAAGAACTCAGTGATCGGTTAACTGCTCAGGAAAGAACCATCATTCGAATTCACCCAGTCAAGATATTTGATAATAAATAAGAATCGATGGCCTGAAATCTGTTATCGCTAACCAACTCGAAGGGGCGTAGTATCAGCTATCCTCTGCATTATTGCAGTGGAGGAATGTTATGAAGTTTGGTTTATTGTTTGGTATGCGTAATCCTGAGCTGTGGCGCAAGCCTTATCAGCAAGTTTATGAGGAAACACTCGAGCAGATTCAATTAGCCGAGGAGCTTGGCTTTGACAGTGTGTGGATGTCAGAGCATCACAGCGCGGATGATGGATATTGTCCGTCGACTTTGGTGATGGCCGGGGCCGCCGCAGTAAAAACCAGCACAATAACCATAGGAACGCGACTTCTACTCTTGCCCATGCATCATCCTGTTCGTGTGGCAGAGGATGCAGCAGTTGTAGATGTTTTATCGAACGGGAGATTTATTTTAGGCATGGCCGTTGGGTACGTGCCAGATGAGTACCCTATTTTTGGAGTGAATCGAAAGAATAGACCTTCGTTGATGAACGAAGGTCTTGAAATAATCAAAAAATGTTGGACGGAAGATAAATTTGATTTCGAAGGCAAACGTTTTACTGTTAAAGGTGTAGGCGTACAACCGAAGCCGATTCAGAAGCCTCATCCTCCTATTTGGTTAGGAGCTTCGCGCGGGGCCGCAATCGAACGTGTAGCTAGAGAGGCGGATGGCTTTCATTATGTTGGAGGCGCCGGGGTATACGATCAGTTTGCCACGGCAATGAAGAAATACGGGCGAGATCCTGAGTCGATACCAGTATTCGATAGTCGTGATTTTTGGGTGAGTGAAGATGCTGAGCAGGGTTGGGAAGATGCGCGTGACCATATTTTCTATTCTTATTCAAAATATGCCGAGTGGGGAGCAGCTGCTGCTGTGGCAGATAATGTGCCACTGGATAAGAGACATGAACCAGCCCGTACTCCCGAAGAAATGAGATCAATGTCCGATCTTTCGGGACCATTCGTGGGAAATCCTGAACAAGCAGTAGACTTCTATCGTCGCCGACAGGCTGAAGTGCCAATTAACGGCACTATTTTACGAATACCACCTGGTATGGCTCACGAGAAAATCGTCAAATATCTAGAACTTCTCGCTGCTGAAGTCCTTCCCAAATTGGCGAAGGATTAATTTGATTAGGGACGCATGCCTCTTGATTTAGGACCGACTAATCTTTCGTTTGCCTTGTAAGCAACGTCTAACCAGTCCGAAAGCATGGGTCGGGTATCCGCTGGATCGATGATATCCTCCACATCCAGGTCCTCCGCCGTACGCCACGGTGCCCGAATGGCGATAAGTTTCTCCTCAAGTTCTTGTCGGTATGCCTCCGGATCATCAGCAGCTTCTATCTCGCGCCTATACGCAGCCGCGATACCACCTTCAATTGGAAGAGATCCCCATTCTCCTGAAGGCCAGGCTAGTTGGAAATTGAAATGAGAATTATCTTGTCTTGCTCCTCCTGCGACTCCATAGACCCTTCGCACTATGACTGTGGCCCATGGAACAGTCGCCTGTCCTATTGCCACTGCTGTTCGCACTCCTGCTCTCAGGGTGCCCGCAGCTTCGGCTGCGGGGCCGATCATGAAGCCTGGTTGATCAGAAAAGTTAATTATTGGAAGATGGAAGGTATCGCATGTATCTACGAATTTTTCTATTTTTCTCGCAGCTGGAGCATCCTGAGCGCCACCATGTACCATTGGGTCATTAGCAATTACCCCAACTGGTCGACCATTAAGTCGGGCGAACATAGTGATTTGAGAGCCACCATAGTATCTGCTGAGCTCGAAGGTTGAATCTTCGTCCATCACAAATGAAATTAGCTCTCTTGGGTTATATCCTCGATTTCGATCTCGGGGAATGATAGAGCGTAATTCATGAGCTCTTCGATCTCGCGGGTCGTTTATTTCTCCAAAAGGTGGGAGTTCCCAAACATTTGTAGGCAGATAGGAAAGGAATCGGCGAATTTGTTGTAGCGCGTCAATTTCGTCCTCTGCTTCATTATTTACTACTCCACTTGTCCGTGAATGTTGTCGAAATCCGCCAAGATCTTCTTTAGGAATGTCTAGACCTATTGCACGTTTTACGACAGGTGGGCCGGCAGCGAATACCTGAGTTTTTCCTTTGATCATTATGGAGAAATGTGAGGCAGGAACCCAGGCCGCAGGGAGTCCAGCGACAGCGCCTAATGCAGCGGCCACGATTGGCACCTCAGAGAGTAGCTCGTGTTCTAGTTTCCAGTTCCCATTTGGTATGTAGGTCCTGTTTTTTTGTCCCACAGCTCGAATGTCTGCTCCGAATCCATCAATGAGACGAATGAATGGTATTTTCATTTCATGAGATATGTGTTCAGCTGATATTGTGCGTGGTCCTCCAGTGACAGTGGTACCCGTCGCACCTGTACTTCCACTCCCTGGTCTTGCCGTAAAGTCCTGACCGGTGACTGATACTGGCCGCTCATCTATTTTTGCAATTCCAAACACTGTTGATTTCGGAACAAAATCGACCAAGTTTTCTTCTTCATCGTACGTACCCACTCCACCGAGAATTCCTCTTTCGAGGAAGCTCCCTGAATCTACTAGTTCTTCTATACGTTCTCGAACCGTCAGTTTTCCTAATGTATGCTGTTGTGCGACGCGATCGGGGCCTCCCATTTCACGTGCCAAAGCACGTCTCCGGTTGATTTCCTCGATTTCTGGATCCCAAGTCATCATCATTTTCCCTTATTGCAATATGCCTAAGACTTTGGCAGTATTTCCATAAGGACAAAATTAGAAGAGGTAGGGTGAACCCAGGCATTAGCAGCGCCGGGCACGCGAGTCACGCGTCCGCCATTTTCTTCTACTTGACTGCAAAAGGCATCAACATCGTCAGCTTCATAAGCTATTAGATACATTCCCTCGCCGTGTGGATTAAAGCCGTTCTGGCGCTCTGACATTAGTTTGGCGATGGGACTCTCGTCAGTAGGTTGGCATAGTAGGAGCAGTGTTGCGTCCCCATAACCCATCGCCTGGAAGTTGAATTTTCCTACATCATTAAATCCTCTATCTCCGACTTTCTGCATACCGAAACGCTTCGAATGGTTCTCGATGGCCTCATCCAGATCATGGACGGCGACTGTATAATTTTTCAAACTCAGCATTTGGGCTTCTCCTGTTCATATTTTGCAAGCTAGTAGGTTTCTCCAGAAATCTTTGACTTGTCGATTTCTCCTAATGATTTTGGTGTAGTGAGCATAACAAACAAAGCTGCAGTCATTAGTGCAACGACAACCCAAACTATAATTTTGTCTGTTCCTGTGATAGCGATACCCAGTGTCACTAAAAGGGGGCCTGCGAATGATACGACTCGACCTGAGAAACCCAGCAATCCATAGAGCTGAGCTGCTTCATCCTTCTGGACGCTTTTAGCAGCTAAAGATCTACCTGATGATTGGACGGGTCCTATGAACATGCCTAGGAAAATACTGACGATCCAGAATGTGAGCTTGTGGTCGATAATGCCGATTATAATTCCCGAAATTATGAGACATACGAGTGATACTAATATTACGAAACGAGGTCCGAACCGATCGTCCAGGAAACCGCCGGGTATTGCGCCGATTCCAGCTGAAATATTCAGAGCGATTGCAAAAAATAAGACTTCTTCGGTGCTGAACCCGTAAATGCTGGCAGCGAATATGCCGCCGAACGCGAACAAGGCCGTCAGGCCTTCAGCTAGGAAGAGGCGTGACAGCAAGAATTTCCACATACCCCGGTATGTGAGTAGGCGTAGGATTCTTTCTTTAGTAAGGCCCACAGAGGCGTACCCTGGCTGGTCGAGGTTTGCCTTTGGCAACTTATATAGAGCAATGACGATTGGGAGGCCAAATACTACTAACCAACCAGCACCGAGAATACTAGTAATGCGGACATTCAGAAGATTCTCATCGGGAATTAAACCCGACATCATGAGGCCGACAGCTATCCCGAGACACATGACACCACCCACGTAGCCCAGACCCCACGCTAGAGCAGACGTCCGACCAGCTCTTTCAGGTGGGACAAATACCCTCAGTAAAGTGTTGTATGGCACAAAAGAAGTTTCCACACAAAAACTGCCTAGGCCGACCAGAAGTAGCGCCGGAATTGCAAACGAAGGTTCAGGCTTAATTAGTATGAGGGTGGCACCACTCACGCCACCGACGAAAACGAATAACGCTAAGACAAATCGGTGTGTCCTGACCCCATTAAGCACTAAACCTAGGAGAGCGCCAACAAGACCAACGAATACGCTCGTTACAGTTACCATTATCCCCCAGGCTTCAGTACCACCCTCTCCATCCCAAACCTCCTGAGTGAAGTACACACTGAATACAAAAGTTCCTATGATTGCGCCATAGCCAGATGTTGCCCAGTCATAGAGTATCCATGCAAGCACTTTCCCTTTGGGCATCGAAGCTCCTCTCAGGAGTCATGTACGCGGTCGTATATTGTCTGTAGTTAGCCTAGCGGGGCATCAGAGACGATTTTACGATCTTTCAATTCTTGTTGTTCGTCGGCAGAAAAATTCAGAAGCTCATTTAATACGTAGTTGTTTGCATTTCCAAAAGTGGGCGCCGGACCGGCAACTCCCTCATTTTCATTTTTTGATTTCCAGGCAGTTCGGGTGTGTGGGAATGTACCCATTTCAGGGTGCTCGACATGCACTAATGTGTTTCTGTGCTGAAATTGTGGGTGGCTGAAAGCTTCGTTGAGGTTAAGCAGTGCTCCTGCTGGGATACCGGCCCCCTGTAAAGTGGTCTCCGCTTCCTGCGAGGTAATTGTGCTCGTCCAAGCTCCAAGCAGTTTATCAATATCATCGTGATAAGTTTGTCTGCCATTTAGATCAAGGAAGCGTCGATCTTTTCCGACTTCAGGTTTACCGATTAGTTCAGCTAAAGACTGCCATTCGAGGTCAGTTCTTACCGTTATGGCCACCCACTCGTTGTCACCCTTGCATCTATAAACCCCCTGAGGCGCGAACCGTTCGTGTTTGTTGCCAGTGCGATTGGGCGATCTTTCATTCATAATCACGTCCATAAGCGCAGGTGCGATTAGCTGCATTTCACCTTCTAGCATTGCTAGCTCAATGTACTGTCCGTGCCCCGTACGATTTCTGTATCTGATTGCGCCCATCACAGTTAGTGCTGCTGTGAGGCCGGCATTTTGATCACAATAAAATTGAGCAGGTTTTCCAGGATGCCCGTCAGGGAACCCTGTGAGATGTGAAAGGCCACTCATCGCGTCTATGCCAGGGCCGTAGGAGGCTCTGGATTCGTATGGCCCTGATTTGCCAAATGCAGGCATGGAGACGCATATGATGTCATTCTTGATCTTCTTTAGCTCTGTGTAATCAATTCCCAGTTGACCGACAATTTTCGGTGAGAAATTTTCCATAACTACATCAGCATTTTCAACAAGACGCAAGAAGATATCCTTGCCTTCTTCTTGTTTCAGGTCAAGCGACAATAGCTTTTTTCCACGATGGAGTTCGTTGAAGAATGCGGTTCGGTTGTAGGCATGATCTGGTGCACCTTCAATCGGTGGTGGAGCGCCAGGACTTTTGAGACTTCTTCCTCTCGGGGATTCTATTTTTATAACCTCTGCCCCCATATCAGCAAGCACACATCCCGCCACGGGGCCAGCAACAGCTGTAGTCAATTCGAGAACTCTAATTTTATTGAGGGCTCGAGCAGTCATTGAATAACCCCTTTATTTCGTAATTCAGTTCTTTCTTCTTCTTTGATTCCGAGAAGCCCTTCAAGGATTTCGTCAGTATTTTCACCAATCAATGGGGCTCGTCGATTAATCCAAGGTGTTTCACTCATCAAAGCGGCATGACCCGGTTGGAGGAGATTTGGTTCCATGGGGTGTTCAAGATTGACTAAAAAATTCCTTTCCTCAAGATGAGGGTCTCTTAAAATTTCTTCTGGAGTGAGTACTTCGGTGAAAGGCAATCTTAGTTCCTGTGCCAGTTTCACCACTTCAAATTTATCTCTAGTAGAGAGCCATGAATCCATGATGTCATCAATTTTGTCAGCATTGCCCATTGGAGTATCAAATAATGGTTCCAAACCAATGTTAGGCATTAAAACGGCGAGAAGATCCTGATTTCGATTATTCCCGTGGGCATGGACGTACCCATTGAGACAAGGCCTGATAGTTGAAGGATAGAGATATTGCGGTTCGGTGAATAGCAACCGATTCCCATTACGCTGGGCGACTTTGCCATTAAAGAAGTAACTTTGAGTTGGCCCACCGATTAAAAAAAGAGCCGCGTCTATTGCGGCCACATCAAACCAGTCTCCCTCTCCCGTATTATCTCGATGCATGATCCCCACGACGGTCGCCGTGGCGCCATGAAGTGCCGTATGCTGGATGACGAGGTCATCGTATGGCTTGACGGGTTCACGATCTGGCTCTCCTGTGAGTCTAAGGTATCCGCCTATGGCGACATCAACTATCTCACTACCGTGATAATTCTTGTAGGGACCTGACTGTCCGAAGTGGCTCATTGAGACCATGATGAGATCAGGACGTGAAGACGCAAGAGACTCAAATGAAAGTCCCACAGTATCTAAGTATCCTGGATCGAAACTTTCTAGAACGACGTCGCAATTGAGAATGATACTTTTGGCTACGGCCTGTCCGTCCGCGCTGTCGAGATCAATACCTATTGATCGTTTGCCAGCATCCAAGTGTAAATGTCTGCCACCGGTCTCTATGTTTTTTTTGTCGTCTCTAAACGGGCCCCAATGCCTCAGAGGATCACCTTCAGTTGGTTCTAACTTGATTACATCAGCTCCAAGACCGGCAAGTAAGCGACCGGCATAATTGAAGCTGCCGGTCGTTAAATCAGCGACTCTAATGCCTTCCAAGATTGCCGTTTCTTTTGTGTCATTTGTTTGCTCTGTCATAGTTATGTTGGGTCTCCAACCGTGCTAGTTTACCGGCTTAAAAACCTGAGAAGTTGCCATCTCTTTTTTCGAGGAAAGCACGAACACCTTCAGCACGATCATCAGAAAGAGTCACTAGGGGCAAGACCATAGCTGAAAGGTCGAGCGCGCGCTCATAGTCCATACTCATTGTCTTGTAAGCCATCAATTTACCGACTTTTTGTCCAATCGGTGGCCCGGAGGCGACTTCCTTCGCAAAGTCTTCAAGTTTTGAGTCGAATTGATCTTCATCTACCAGATAATTGGTGATGCCCGCTTCATGACCTTCTTGTGCGGACAAGAACCTGCCAGTGAACATCATCTCCATAGCCAATCGCCATCCGATGATTTTTGGGATTGCCCAGAATCCACCTAGATCTGCATAAAGTCCTCTCTTTACATAGGCCACTTGATAGCGAGCATTGGATGAAGCCACAGCGAGATCAGAGAGACAGGCAAGATCGAAACCGGCACCGACACATGGTCCATTAATTCCGGCAATTACTGGGATATCGAGTTCGCGTAATGCTTTAAATGTCTTCGTCTCATGGTGAAAATTCATTCGCTCACCTTCGGGGTCAGGTGCGCCAGGATTAGGGTTGCCATCTTTTGGATTAACATGACCTCCGGTTGCGCCTCCAGCATGATCCATCCCCGAGCAAAAACCACGACCTGCTCCAGTAATTATGAGCACTCGTATGCTGCGGTCAAAGCGTATCTCTTCGAAGACTTCCCGCATTTCCTTCAGCATGGGAAATGTCAGGGCATTTAATTTTTCTGGTCGATTAAGAGTCATCTTCATGATGCTCTCATCGTCACCTATACGCTCCACAGTTATGTCTTGGTATCCCATTCTTTTCTCCTTGTCGCCTTTTCACACGCAGAGTTATTAATTTTGCATCGGCTCATAGTAACGTTGAATTCCTACGTTGTAACTTATTGTCCGAAAATTAAAGCAAAAATTTGAGATCAGGATTAAAGATCGGTTACAGTAACGAATCAATGAACACCGAATTACCTCTCAGCCATTTGCGTGCCTTGGATCTCACCGATGAGGCTGGTGCCTTTGCGCCTAGATTATTCGCGGATATGGGTGGCGATGTGATTCGAGTGGAGCCGCCATCGGGAGGAAGAATCCGATCAAGGGCTCCTTTTCTTAATGATCAAGAATCAGTCGAAACTGGCCTGACACATTTGTATCTAAATATAAACAAACGATCCATAGTGCTCGATCCAACTGACCCGTCAGATATCAAGATATTCGAGCAGTTGCTAGAGCGGTCAGACTTTTTATTTCATAGTACGACAGGAGAAATCTCTTCCTCACTATCTGCTTGGAAGGAATTAGTTGATCTCAAGAATCTCAATAATCAATTAATCGAGGTCGAGATCAAGCCCTTTGATGATCAGGAATATTGGGAGAATTGGCGAGGTGGAGATCTAGTCACCTCTGCCCTTAGTGGTCTTTTGTATGTAAGCGGATCTTTGAATGGACCACCGGCGCTTGCCCCCGGCGAACAGAGTCATATTATGGCGGGCTTAAACGCTATAACTGGGGCACTAATTGCATTGGCGGAAAGAAATAAAAGTTTGGATTCTGGTGGATCTTCAGTTTCAGTGTCAGCTCAGGAAGCACTCATGATGAGTGTTCTGCAGACGTCGAATATTAATTTTTGGGAAATCGATGAAAGGGTGCCGGTTCGACCAGGGATAGCCCCACCTATTTACAAGTGCTCAGATGGACGGTGGGTAGCTCTGCGGATAAGACCCGACGGTATCGAAGATTCGGTGAGGTGGTTAGCAGAATCAGGGCTCGTCACGAAGCAAGAAACTGACCATATCCTCTCAATGGAGCGTATTCGTACGGATCTGAATAGAGACCCGTACGTTCGGGCAAGACTTGAACGAGTCGCATTAGCGAAAACATCAGAGCAACTCCTTGAAGAAGCCTGGAATCTTGATCTCATTGCGATGCCCGTAAATAGTCTTGAGGACGTTGCTCAAGAGGAGCATTTTATTGCTACTAATCAATTCAGCGCAGTAAAAATGCCTGATGGGCGGAATATAGAGGTGCCAAAGAGCCCGCTTGATGATTTAAATCGGCCAATGTATCTAAGCCCCGCACCAAAAATGAATGAGCACCGAACCGAAATTATTGCTGAATTGGCCGAGAAGGCCTTTGTTGAAAAGAAGTCAATCGCTTCTTATGTTGGTAAGTCGAATATGTCTGGGAAGCCACTTGATGGATTGCGTGTACTTGACTTTTGTTGGGTATTGGCCGGCCCGATAGGTGGTCGGATCCTTTCTAACTTTGGTGCTGAGGTCATACGCGTGGAGTCGATTCAGAGGCTTGATGCTTTTCGAGTAAGACCATCTCCGTCTAACACTGACTCACTAAATCTTGGTTATTGGTTTAACGACGTGAACACTGGGAAGCAATCAATTTCTCTTGATTTGAGTACGGAACGAGGCAAGGAGATTGCGCTCGACCTAGCTCGGCAGTCTGACGTCGTAATAAACAATTATCGACCGCACGTACTTGATCGACTTGGTCTAGGGTTTGAGGCCGTCAGTAGACTTAATCCGAAAATTATATACGCGCATTTACCAGGTTCTGGACGTGACGGTCCTTGGGCTGATAAGCCGACAATGGGTGGACATTTGACTGCTGCCGCGGGTTTTAATCAACTAATGGGACGTCCCGAAGATCCGCCACATGGCATTGGATGTGCGTACCCAGATTTCACCTCACCTCAAATTTTAGCAACCAGTGTTCTTGCAGCTCTAGAGCACCGGCATCGTACAGGTGTCGGACACGAAATTTGGTTGAATCAGATGGGATCAGCACTTTCCTTTATTGGAGTTCCTTGGCTTACTTTTCAGGATAAGGGGAGAGTGCCACCATCGGCACTGAATCGCTCACCTAATGCTTGTCCTCATAATGTTTTCCGTACCAAGGGAGACGACAGCTGGGTTGCGATTGCATGCGAATCAAGTGCTCAATGGGATGCACTTAGACGGATAGTGCCTCGGTTGTCATCCGACCTTAATTTACGGGACTTTCATTTACGCGAATTGAAGCCGAGGGAAGTTGAAATCGAATCAATAGTGAGCCAATGGACGATGCAACATGAGTCTTGGGAGTTGGCAGAAATTCTTCAGGAAGCAGGTATTCCTTCTGCGCCCGTCGTGAATTTACAAGAATGTGCGGAGATGAGTCCTCTAAAGAATCACTATAGAATTGTCCGACAACCTGACGCCCCAGATCGCCAACTTTTTGTTGATGCTGAGCCTATTCGACTAAATGGGCAGTCTGCCGAAATAACTCGAGCCCCGATGTTCGGAGAGCACACACACGAGGTACTGAGGGAAATTCTGGGATTTTCTGATCAAGCAATAGCAGATTTAGTTTTGCAAGGTATAGTGGATTAGAGGCTTAGGGGGAGATGTTGAAATTCGATAATTTTCATGATTGCACTGTCGTCATTACCGGTGCAGCTAGTGGTATCGGTAAAGCTCTTGCACTCAAGTTCTTGCACGTCGGTGCTAACGTGGTCGGAGCAGATCTCCTGACTCAGCAGAGTGCCTTCACGCAACCAGAATTTACCAAATATGAGAATAAGTTTTTACCGGTCGTATGCGACGTATCAAGTATTGATGATTTACAGGCCATGTGTGAAAACACTTTAGAAGTGTACGGTGAAGTAAATATACTCATAAATAACGCCGGTGTAATGACACGTTCAGAGTTGGCAAAATCAACTATCAGTGATTGGGAATGGATTTTTGCGGTTAACTTGTTTGGCGTAGTGCGAGGCATCGAAGTTTTTCTTCCTCACCTCCATTCGGCAACAAGAGCACACATAGTGAATACAGGCTCTATGGCTGGACTTGCTCCGAGATTAGCCGGGGGGCAAGCAATTTATAGTGCTTCTAAAGCATCGGTGGTGTCATTTTCTGAGACTTTGCGTGCGGAGCTTGCACCACAGTCGATAGGAGTATCAGTTCTTTGTCCCCATTCAATTAATACAGATATTTGGAGATCTGAAAAACATCGGCCAGTTTCGTATGGAGAGTCTCATGAATTTGAGATACCCGAACGCGCAAGTCAGGGGATGGATCCTGATCAAGTTGCAGATCTGGTTTTGGCGGGTATTCAGGATGACAGGGAATATATCTTTACGGATGCGCATGGGATTACGACTGATCGTATTCCTACGCGAATAGCTAGAATGGATGAGGACCTAAACTGGTTGCGATCAAAGGTGTTAGATGAGGGGGAAATTAAATGAAATTCGGAGCATTTTTTTTGTCAGGATCGGCCGAATCTGAAGACCCAAAAATTGTATTTGATCGACTCTCGGACTATATAGTTTCGGCAGAATCGTTAAATTTTGACTCGTTGTGGTTTGCGGAACATCATTTTTCTAATTATGGATATATTCCAAATCCCTTATTGATGGCTACCAAAGCGGCAACACTTACCGAGTCTATTCGAATTGGAACTGCAGTTTTGGTGTTGCCTTTTTGGAACCCGCTTCGAGTTGCGGAAGATATAGCACTTACAGACCACCTCACGGATGGTCGTCTTGAAGTCGGAGTGGCCCGAGGCTACCAACCATTTGAATTCAAACGATTCGGACTGACCATTGACGACGCTCGTGAACGTACTGATGAAACGTTAGAGATTTTGTTAATGGCGCTCACTCAGCAAACATTTTCGTGGCAGGGTGATTATTTTGATATACCTGAAACTACTATTCTTCCGGCACCTAAACAGCAACCGACTCCACCGATTTGGCTTGCAGCGCACACTCAAGAGTCCTTCGAAATCGCGGCACGATTTGGATTAAATGCTTTCACGACAAATTCGGGCAGAACGATTGATACTCTGGCAGAAGGATGGAGCCACTATCAGGAAGCACTTGACCGATACCCAAGTGCTCCAAAAATGCTTGGCGTACAGGCTCAGATATGTGTGACTGATTCAGATGAAATTGCTCAAGAGCAGATGACCCACTTTCGATATCAAACTCGGCAGGCAAGAAACCTTCGGAGTGGAAATGAACAGGTAGTCTCTGGTGTCTCGACCCCACTTCCCTATGCAGATGAGCCAGGCCTTGACGAAATTTTCACTGACAGGACGCTTTCAGGCAGTCCAGATACGGTAATTAAGAAAATTAAGGCATATCAATCAGTTGCAGAAATCGATCAGCTTAATTGCGTATTTCAGGTAGGTGGCATGGATCCAAAGCTAATAAGTCAGTCGATGAAACTATTTGCTCAAGAAGTCGCGCCCGAATTTCGCTGATTTTTTACTAAGGTACTCGATACTTGAGAGCAAACCGAAGTCAGCAAGGCTACTGCATCTTGCACTCATCGCAGATACCAAGTATTTCGACAGAATGCCCGCTAACTTTCCACCCGTTTGCGATTTCAATATCTTTTATTTCAGCTTCGATTTTCTTCTCCAAATCATCACTGAATTTGACATCAATCGCGGTGTCGCATCCTTTGCAAAACACATGATGATGGTGTGTTGTCGTTTGCACCGTGGTTTCTAGAAATTTCTTGCCATCAGGCGATACGAGGGTTTCGATTAATCCCGCATCCAAAAGTTCGCTGATGGCTCTGTATAATGTAGATAGTGCGAGTCCGCCAGAGCTACTTGAGATAATTTCTTCGATTGTTTGTGGCCGGGGGTCACTTTCCAATATGTGTAAAAGCTCAAGACGTGGTCGTGTGGCAGATAAACCTCGTCCCCGCAGTTTGAATTTTTGTTCCGGTGTAGTCTCCATGCCGTCCACTGTTATTGGACAGGTTCAGCAACGAAAACCGGGATTTTTCGATCGGTCTTGGCTTGGTAGTCCGAATAGGGTGGGTAGGCCTCTACTGCTATTTTCCAAAGGCGGTTTTTTTCCGTCGAATCGGTAACTTCACGTACACGCATATTTTGGACGATATCAACGTCTCTGATTTGTACATCAGGATTAGCCCTTAGATTGTGATACCAGACTGGATGCGTTGGTGCTCCACCTCGTGAAGCAACCAGTACATAATTATCACCATCAGCGACACGCATTAGTGGAGTTTTACGAATGGCACCCGTTTTGTTGCCTGTGTTTGTGACAATAATGCAAGGCAAGCCCGTTTCACGTAACGTAACTCCTTCTGCTCCATTTGTGCGTTCATAAAGTTCGACCTGGTCAGCAACCCAACCTGAGGTGCTCGGGATATATTCAGTCATAGCTTTTCCTATTTTTGCGATTTATTATTTGTTGAGATTCTTTATGGTAACTGGAGTTTACCATCACATATTGGGTGAGATGGTTGAATCATGGTAAGCCTAGACCTGGTCCAGTTGGCAGTAGAACTCTACCGTTCTCGATCGGTGGTAATTGGATTCCTGCAGCAAACTCCCCTTGTATCCAGGGAACTTCTATCCAAGTGGCCATGGGAGCAGCGAAAGCCCACTGAATCGATGAGTATAATGACGGACCAATTCTGAAATTGTGGGGGGATAGCTCGGTATTATAGAGTTCGGTCAGCACGTTAATTCGCTTAGCTGTAGTCAGGCCACCAATTTTAGTAATTTCTGGTTGTAAATATGTCACTACATCTGCAGCTAAAAGACGATGAAAATCTTCAAGCGTATATTCGTTTTCTCCTGCGGCAATTGCAAGCCCCGTTTGCTGAGCGATTTTCTTCATTCCAGCATGATCTCTCATTGGTCTGATTGGTTCTTCAAACCAAGTGATGCCTCGGGAAGCCATATCTAATCCAATATTTTTAGCCTCTTGTATATTGAAATGTCCGTTGACATCCACCATAATGTCTAATTCATCGCCGAAGGTATCTCTTAAGGTATGCACGTATTTGGATTCTACTTCATGTAATTTGACAGCCCTAATTCCACTATCAATGGCTCTTTGAGTTTCGGACACTACGGTGTCTAAATCTCGCAGAGGAGGCAGGCTGGCATATGCCCGTATTGATTGATGAACCTGTCCACCAAGCAGTTGCACCACGGGGACGTCAAGTTGTTTTCCTAAAAGATCCCACAAAGCAATATCGACGCCGGAAAGTCCCATCAGGAATATACCTTGATCTGCGTATCGATAGCCGAAGTCCCATAGGTCAAACCAGTGTTTTTCGATACTACTTGATTTTTTGCCGAGTAGCTTCGGGGTGATGAGATTGTCAATGGTACTCGCTATCGGTAGAGCTCCTCTACCAAACACATCTCGATCAGGAATACCCCACCAAGCTTCACCAATACCAGTTGTGCCGTCACTCGCTTCAATTAGGACGAGTACTTGCGTCATTGGATTGGCAGACTCTACTCGCACTTCAATATTTTCGATGGTGGTCATAGGTTATCCCTGTTGCTTCACGTGTTCGAGAATTAAATCTGCTACTACTGTGGGCTGTTCCTGTTGGACCCAATGGCCGGCATTTTGGACAAATTTATTACCGCGGAAGTCAGTACAAGTTTGCGACTGCATCAAATCTAGACTGCCTGGCCTTTGATAAGCTCCCCAGTCGTTCTCGCCAGCGATGAAAATGGCAGGCACGTCGATCGTTAATCCTGCAAAAGATCGCATAATTTGTTGATTAGGACTATACGACCCAGATCGATACCAATTTAATCCGCCCTGAAATCCGGTTCGCCCGTACTCGATTGTGTAGATATCTAATTCCTCATTGGTTAGCCACCCACAGGAGTTAATCTGGCTCTGACTTGGGGCCTCTTTCGCCACTGTGTCCGCCATCGTGTCATCCAAATCCATTATATAGTAGGTCGGCATCGTAGCGGCTTCTTCAGCCGACCAGTCTCTGAGCGGTGAGGGATTATTCTGTGCCCAATCAGCACTCTTATGGTGATAATACGATCGAAGAAACATTTGTAAACCTTGCGGGGCGTCAAGCATATCTTTGTTTGCTGGTTCAGTGGTGTAATACTGTTGATAATGTTTCCTGGGCCTTGCTAGCTGAGCCATTGCAGAGTGGATATCATAATCAGTCGATCGGCTTTCGGTTTTTTCTAATCCTGGTATTCCAGCAAAAGGGGCACTCATAAGTACAAGGGATCTAAACTTGTCAGGGCGAATGCTTGCCGACCAGCCAGCAACTGGTGAACCAAAATCGTGTCCGACAACCGCAGCGACATGATCTTTTCCTAAGCGGCCAATTAGTGCAACGCAATCAGCGACTAGATTCAGCATAGAAAAGGGATCGAGTGGGTCCGCGTACTGATCGCTCCATCCTGTGGTTTGTCCATATCCTCGCATATCCGGAGCAACAACATGGAATCCTGCCTTCGCGAGAGGGTGAAATAATTTGCGCCAGCTGTAGGCGATTTCTGGGAAGCCATGTAGCAGTAATATGGTTGGGTTTTCAGGATTTTCGTATCCTGATTCGAGCACATGCATATCTAACCCATTGACTCCGCTTATGACTTGTGATCGAACGGCACAGTCCATATCAGCGGACCAAAATTTCGTTTTTAATTCCATCTAGTTTCTCCTAAATTCTGGACGAGGAAGGATTTATTTTTTTGCCAGTTCATAGACACTGGAGTGCTCCACTGTGGCTACCTTTCTTCCAGAATCAGAACTTATTTCAGTGAGGAGTTCAAGAAGTTTGTTGCCATTTCGTTCAGAAAACCCGGTGATCAGACCCCGAGTAACTGATGCCTCTCCGGCGAATAGAGGGGAATGATGCCAAATTTTACCCTGATAATGAATGGTGGTAGATAAACCGAAATACTCGTATATCAGATAGATCGGGTTGCCCCATTGACTGATCGGTACAAGCTGTTTTCCATTTATTTCATTTGGGAAGCCAGTAACCGAGGTGATTTCTGAAAACGAGGAAGGGTCGTGTTCCCTAGTAATTTCCATCATTTCACCCACTAAATTAGAACTCCCAAGAGGTTCTTGTAATTGTTTTTGAATTTTTCCATTCGGAAGCTCGGGATGATTTGCTGCCTGGATAAACAGTCCCGAGCAACGAGAGTCATTCGGGTTATCTCCATACAAATTGAACGTTTTCTCTGCTTCGTTAAGTTCAATGGTCACTGTTTCATTGCTATAAACCGGTTTCCGAAACTTTAACTCGACGTAACCAGTATCTAACCAGTTCATATCTTGGTTTATTAGGCCGGCACAAACATGTTCATATAAAGCAATCCCGGGCACAAACCCACCTTGAAATCCTAGCGACTTGGCTTTCTCGTCATCATGTATTCCGTTAGGGCTAATGTTTCTGGGAGTGGTTTCCCAGTTTATTGATTTCAAGTGTGGTGTGTTCATTCGGTTATTTTACTTGTTTCTGACTTTTCCCACTAGTTTTTGTGCAAGAACGTCTTTATTTTAAGATTTTGGAGTGACTAAGAAAGTAACTACTCACACTCTCGGCTTTTGCCAGCTATTTACAGGTGTCTAGTGCTAACTTGAGAGCACCTCGTTCATTATTAGTTGCTGTCAAATTCCAGTGGTTTTTTATTGCAATCCAGGCTTTGCCATACTGACATTGATAGTTGAGATTATCGGGCATCCATTTGTCTGGGGTCTTCGCTCCCTTTGCTCTGTTGCTAGATGCCGAGACCGCAATCAGATGACTTGAATCCTGAAGATAATTAAAGTATGCCTGCTTTTCCTGACTATTCCATCGCCATGCACCTGAATGATGGGCGTCTTTAAGTGGGACCATGTGGTCGATATCAAGTTCAGAGGCTTGTTGGAAGGATTTTCCAGTGAACAGATCAACCCAAAGGCCCGTGTCGACGATACACTTCTTTGCGTCTTTGAAAGTGACCGGAACTAGTGATTGAGCTATCAGAACTTCGGCTCGCGTATCTTGACAATCTCCATCGGAATCCTCCCAATTGCCCCACTCGCCACGGTCGTATTTTGACGTGAGATTGCCTTGTGGCGTGACGGATAGTAGTGAGGCTGGGTTAATGAGGTCTTCCTTGAATCGGCGGCTATTTATTGGCCATTCCGTGGCTATCTCTGGAAATCCTAAACGCTGTGCGAAGAATATCCCTAATCCTCCTTTGTAGTTTTCAGTATCTCCCCACATGTAATCACAGCCTCCTAAAAATTCAGCTCGAATCTTATAACGATTTATGCGATCAGGAAGCGCAATACCTGAGTTTTGGGTTTTACTTGGAGATCCGTTGTCGCCAATAAACATCCAAGCGAAACCGCTTTGAGGTGGGTATACTCGCCAGTTTGGCGCTGTCTGGATTTCTAGAGGGGCTCCCTTGATATCAAGAAAGTTACCAGTTCGTAGATACCCGGAACTTTCTTTGGTTACGATCCCATTTATTACCTCCCCCACAAATCCGTCTCTAAATTCCATCTTTAGAACAGTTTTATCGTAATTAGAGTCACCATATATAAGATTTCCCCGCCACCATCCAATTGGATTGCAGTCGATGGGAGTTACTGGAAAACTAAATTCAGTCGCGGCAACTTCTAATTGGATCTCTGATTTTTGGCTAGCTAGCATCGTAGGGGTTCTAGACATATCAGGAGACTTAGTCTCTAGGTGAGCACTAGCTTTAGGTTGAGGCTGGTGGTCCGGTGGGTTATTTCGAGTCAGGTTTGAAATGCAACCAGATACTAAAACCAAAATGATGACGTATATCAGTCCATGTTTCATTCCTTAGAGGATAGTATCTATCGTTTATTGGTATGAAAGTTGACTAATTTCTCGTTTTCTTCAAATCAATTCTCTGAGTATTTAATCCAAAGCATTAGTTACAGTTTTGGAATTTAAATATTCAACTCTTATTTATACTGATTCAGTTGTTAGGTGAACAGATCAATCAGTTTTATAAATTTAGAGCCGTTGATTAGTTTTCAGATTTTTCTCCGGCTAATCCTTCAGTTTCCATGACTTTAGCGGCACTTTCATGTTCCGATACATTGCTCAGCCTCGCATCTTTAGCTCGTAACCATGTGTCCCTATTGTTAATCACGAAATCGAGTGAATCCTTATAGTCGTCGAGCATAGAGTTAATTTCAGGGATGACATATCTTGCAACTAAATCCCAGCTTTTCTTAGTGTTTTCCCTATTTGCCCAGTCATGAGCGAAGCCAATTACAGCTCCAAAGCCTCCAGTGACTTCAATCATTTCTTGTATCTTGTTGATTAAATCAGTTGGTGTCCCAATGACTGCAGTACTGTCGTCTGAAAACGCCGCCGCATCAACTGCATCATCAGGTGTTTTGAAAATTTTTCCATCAACGGGGTTAAGAGCTCCAGTGGTGTACTCGTTGACGTGTCTGAAAAGTCCGTCTTTCGCTTCTGCTCTAGCTTGATCTCTAGTTTCAGCAATATGCCAACTCATTAAGACTCGCCAATTATCTCTTGAAACGTGAGTGCCATGTTTTGCTGCAGATTCTTCTGCAAATCCCCATTGTGTTGCTAATGCAGTAAGTCCTTGAGAGGCCATTCCGCCAATGGATATTACTCCGGTTTCATATTTTCCAGACAAAGTCATACCCGAAGGAGTAAATGTTGAGGCTACAACAAATTCCATGTTCTCTTGTAATGGTCTTAGCTGTAATTTAGCGTCTTTCAAAGTAAACCATTCTGATTCGTACGAGAATCTTTCCCCTGAGAAAAGTCTTTTGATCACTCCTATAGCCTCATCTTGTCTCGATCTTAGAAGCATAGGGTCGAGTCCCATAGTATGTGCGTCAGAGGGCAGGGCTCCTGGGCCGGATCCAAATAGCACTCTTCCTCTGGATTGATAATCTAATTGAACTAATCTTTGAGCCACCATAAAAGGATGATGGTAGGGAAGTGAAATAACTCCAGTTCCTAATTTGATTCTTTGTGTGCGTTCAGCGGCGGCGGCTAAAAATAATTCAGGAGACGCAATTACTTCCCATCCAGTTGAATGGTGTTCGCCACACCAAAATTCGTCAAATCCCAAATGATCTAAATGTTGGGCAAGCTCTAAGTCGCTTTGGAGCTGCAGTATAGGATTTTCACCAATAGGATGATGGGGGGCTAAGAAGGTACCGAATTTCATTTTGGACATAATTTTCTCCTTAATATTTAGTAAAAGTGAGTATATGTTTAACAAGTATTACAATCACACACCGTCGATAAGGAGACAAAAATGAAGATCGGAATATTTACTGGGGCAGTTGCTACTGGTCTTACCTTGGAAGAACAAGTACGTGAAGTCATCAGGGCGGAGGAGTTAGGTTTCGATAGTTATTGGATGGCTCAGACTGGTGAAACTGATGTTCTGACGACCCTGGCACTTGCAGGCCGAGATACTAGTGAAATCGAACTTGGAACTGGTGTGATTCCCACCTATACCAGACATCCAAACGTTCTGGCGCAACAGGCTGTCACCACGAATGCGGCCACTAATGGGCGTCTTCTCCTTGGCATTGGGCCATCTCATAAACCTAATACTGAGGGACTCGGTTTAAAGTATGACCGACCGGCCCTGCACATAAGCGAATATGTGCAGATTCTTCGTGCTTTGACAACGGAAGGGAAGGTTAGCTTTACAGGTGATTATTACACTAGTATGACCGCAGGATTTAAGCTTGCGGGATCAACTCCTTTTCCGATTTTAGTGTCAGCGCTTGCTCCTCGCATGCTTAATACAGCGGGCGCAATTGCTGATGGAACAGTGACGTGGATGGCTGGACTTACTGCACTGCGAAGTTATCTCGTTCCAACAATACAAGATGCCGCATCTCAAGCTGGTCGCCCGGGCCCAAGAATAGTCGCAGGGGTACCGATTGCCGTCACCGATGACGAACAGGCGGGTAGACAGGCTGCGGGAAAACAGTTCGAAGTGTACGGAAGACTGGAAAATTATCGGCGAATTTTGGACCGAGGTGAGGTTGACGGACCTGCTGAAATAGCTATAACAGGCTCGGAGAACGATGTTGCCCTCCAATTAGATGAGTATGCGGCAGCCGGCGTGACGGATTTGGTGGCAATGCCTTATTCGGTTGGAGCGAACCCAAGAAAGTCGATAGAGCGAACTCGGGATTTACTGGCCGAGATTGCAAAATCTAGTAGTTAGTCAGACTAAATCTAAATTGATTGTTTGAGCAACCTAGCTAACTTTTCAGTGAATCCAACAGTCGCTGCAATGTCTTCAACACTAGCTTCTTTGATGGTTTTTACATTTCCGAATTTTCTTAGTAACGCTTTTTTGCGTTTAGGTCCGATACCTGGGATCGTGTCAAGAACTGATTTCACTGAGTGTTTGCGGCGTAACCTCCGGTGATATGTGATCGCAAAACGATGAGCTTCATCACGAATCCTCTGGACTAGATATAAGGCCTCAGAATTCCGAGGTAGCAAAATGGGTTCAGAGAAATCCTTTACAAAAAGTTCTTCTTCTCGTTTTGCAAGTCCGCATAAAGGGATCTCTGCTCGTCCAAGATCACGTAAGACATCGATCGCCACGGATAATTGGCCTTTCCCACCATCAATTATCACTAAATCAGGAATTTCATCCCATGCCGATGAGGTTTTGTTAGTGCTAGCCTCTTTTACAGGGGATGGCAGGCCTCTGCCATCCTGTTTCAGATGTTTGAATCGCCTGTTGAGAACCTCTCGCATAGATGCAAAATCATCCTGTCCAACTACTGTCTTGATTTTAAAGCGACGATATTCAGAGGTTGTGGGCTGCCCATTTTTAAATACGACCATGGACGCAACTGTATCAACTCCTTGATTGGTCGAAATGTCATAACATTCGATGCGATTTGGTGTTTCACTGAGTCCAAGTTGTTGCTGGATCATAGTAAGTGCTTGGCTGGTTTTATCTTCATTGGCAATCCACTGAGCATGGTACATATGAAGAGATTCCCATGCATTTTTTTCAGTCAACTTGACGAGAGATTTTTTTTCACCCCGCTCAGGAATCAGGATACGCACCTGGTATGTGCGTCGTGCACTCAGCATTATTTCGATTTGTTCTTTTTCATCTGTATCAACATTTAGTAGGATGCGTCTCGGAATGTATGTTGCGGATTCATAGTATTGGCTGAGAAATGCACTCATAATATGTGCGTCACTATTGCCTGTGGTGCCATCGATGATAAATGAATCTGTGTCGGCAACTGATAATCCTCTAATGAAGAATGCTTGAATGCAGGCCTCGTCAGAATCTCGGGCGAGCGCGAAGACATCAGCATCCATCGATTGTGTCAGAGTAGTTTTTTTATTATCGACTACGTTTTTAATTGACTGAAGTTGATCTCGAAGATTAGCTGCACGCTCAAAGTCTAGCTGCTCTGATGCTCCAAGCATTTCCTTCTCAACGTGTTGCTTGACTTGATCAGATTTTCCTTCAAGAAATAGAATAGTATTTTGAATAACATCTGCATATTCTTTGGGCGAACAGTAGGCTGTACAGGGTGCTATACATCGTTTAATGAAATAATCCAAACAAGGTCTGGGATCGGTGCCTGTGATTTCTTTTGAGCATGAACGCCATGGGAATAGTTTTTTAGTCACATCTAATGCCTGTCGTACAGAACCAGCTGATGCATATGGACCGAAGTATTTAGCTCCGTCATCATCAACTTTGCGAGCAATTTGAACTCGTGGCCAAGGCGACTGAGTGTCAATTTTTAAATACGGATAATGCTTGTCATCTTTCAAGCGCACATTGTAATGAGGACGATGTTTTTTGATAAGAGTGGCCTCTAGATTGAGCGCCTCAGCTTCACTACGGGTCACGATGTGCTCTATTCGAACAACATCAGCCGCTAAGGCACGAACTTTCGGTTCCAGTGATCGTCCGGATCCGAAGTACGATCGTACCCTTGTTTGCAATTGGTTTGCTTTTCCAATGTATATGATTGTGTCTTTATCATTGTGCATGATGTACACGCCAGGCGATTTAGGCAAAGCGCGAACTTGATGCATGATCTGATTTGTTGGAGTCATAATAGAATTCTAGTGCTCATCGAATGAAAGGTAACAGTATGAAGATAGGTTTTATTGGTTTGGGTAATATGGGACGTCATATGGCGAGGCATATTATTCAAGCAGGCTATGAAGTAATTGTGCACGATCTTGATGAACTAGCGGCTGAGGAGCATTTGGAGTTGGGTGCTGAATGGGCCAAGAACCCAGCTGAGTTAGCTGCCCAGTCACAATTAATCTTTACCTCTTTACCCGGGCCGAAGGAAGTTGAGACAGTTGCGTTTGGAGAGAAAGGCTTGGCTGAGGGGATTAAACCAGATACGACCTATGTGGACTTGTCGACTAATTCACCAGCCCTATCCAAAAAACTGCATCAGGACTTTGAAAGACTGTCGGTAGAAATGTTGGATGCTCCGGTGAGCGGAGGCACGACTGGGGCAAAGGATGGAACTCTAGCAGTGTTGGTTGGTGGAACGCCGGAGAAATTTGAATTGATAAAGGAGGTATTAGCAACCTTTGGAGACCCTAGTCGAGTTCTTCATCTAGGCTCTATCGGTTCAGGAAATATAGCAAAATTGTCGCATAATTTAGTATCGATTACTAGTGGTATGGTGCTGGCGGAAGCCATGAGTCTTGGAGTTAAGGCGGGGGTAAACCCCGCTGCATTACTTGAAGCAATTCAGGGGGGAGCATTCGGGCGAGGTGGCGCTGTACATTTTGCGGTTCCAAATATCGTACTTCCAGGCAAATTTGATGACGTACAATTTGCTTTGGAGCTCGCTCGAAAAGATTTGAGGCTTGCGTTAGATTTGGCTCGAGATGTCAATGTTCCAGCTCGTTTTTGCGCTGCTGCTGAACAAGAGGCAACTGAGGGAATTAACGATGGGTATGGCAAATTAGATCAGACAGCGGCTTTTTTGGTGCAAGAGCGTCGAACTGGTGTAGAAGTAAGACGCAGCGAGTAGAGGCGATTC
>JAQWLS010000088.1 GCA_029247135.1 Dehalococcoidia bacterium
GAAATTTTCTTGCTCTTCAGTAAATTCAAAATCCATCATGAATCCCTTCCCTGCGTGGCTCGCTCAGTAGTCTAATGTAATCGAACTTACGATTATTTGATTTTCAGCAGAATTGTAGGGTGGATACTTACGAGGAGATGGCGCGGATGTGTTCGACTCCTAGTCCGCAGCATCCTCCTAGTATCTGTACACCCATGCTTCGCCAGTCCGCAATGTGATCAGCAAAGTATTCTGGTGTCGCGATATCGACGAATTGCCAACTTGGTCTCTCGAAGTATCCAGAGTTGGGATATGCCCCTATGGGTCCATTCCATTTTTTCTGAAGCGCCTCTATCCCTAATGTGGTATCGCCTATCTGACTATGCATAATGTGAATTGATTGCACGTCAAATGCAGTCACCGCATCAAGTGTTTCACTGAATAGACGACTAGCATCGTCAAACATTGCTAGTTGACCTGATTTCTCATTACTTCTGCAACTTAGACCGACCCAGACTTCGACGCCAGTTTTTAATGCTTCCTCGATCGCGGGTATAGCTACCTCAGGCTCTTGCATCATTTCTAACATGAGTAAATCTGCTCCGGCTTCCACAAGCAGTTCACTCTGTTCGCGGTAAGTGGCGTGCAGTACAGTTGGATTTAACCACTTCGCATCAAGCCCACGTTTGTCGGCTCGTGCATCAGAGATTGAGCCTGCCACTGCAACTTGCACCGACGCGTCAGAAAGAGAACCGGCTACAGCCACTTGTTGTTCAGCTTCAGTTTCTTCAATGGCTTGTTTTGCAATTTGGACAGCTCTTTGGTTCATGTGCGCGACTTGATCTCCATAGCCTGCGGGTTCAAGCATCTGGCGCGACGAGGCAAACGTGTTTGTGATGATCACTTCTGCACCTGCGGCGATGTAATCTTTGTGAATCTCTTTCAAAACATGACTGTGAGTGGTGACAGAGGGGCCACACCAAGCTCGATCGTCCATGGGCACCCCACGGCGTTCAAGTTCCGAGCCATTAGCACCGTCGATGATGATTTCACCACCTGAGACGAGTCTGTCAGAAATCCATTTTGGGCCTTTGGTCATATGGCATCCTTTGCTGTGATTTAGGTATTAGCTACGGCTGCTTGACCAATCTAATGTAGGGTAGTGGAGTCTCCCAGCCATCAGTATACTTCTTGGCTGCATCTTCGTCTGAAACGGCCGGCAATATGATGACGTCATCTCCCTGATTCCAATTGGCAGGTGTAGCCACCTGCTCGGATGCAGTTAATTGAAGTGAGTCAACAAGCCGTAAGATCTCGTCGAAATTTCTTCCGGTACTCATTGGGTAGGTCAGAGTTGCTTTAATTTTCTTGTCGGGGCCTATTACGAAAATCGATCGTGCTGTCGCATTATCTGCGGGGGTTCGTCCTTCAGCAGAGCTTCCAGCACCAGCAGGTAGCATGTCAAATTGTTTAACAATTTCTAATGTCGGATCTCCGATTAGCGGATAATTGACGGCAGTTCCCTGAAAAGATTCTATATCTTTAGACCAACTTTCGTGATCGCTTACCCCGTCTACACTGATACCAATAAGTTTGCAATTTCTTGTTTCAAACTCCGGTTTGAGGCTTGCGACGGTTCCAAGTTCAGTTGTACAAACAGGAGTAAAGTCTTTTGGATGTGAGAATAGTACGACCCAGCTATCACCAATCCATTCATGAAAATTAATCAAACCCTCTGTTGTGTCTGCGCTAAAGTCCGGCACATCATCATTTATTCGCAAGCTCATAATATTTTCCTTTCATGTTGACTAAATTAATCAACAATATTAAGTATTATAACAAGCCACTGGCCTTTGGAACTTATTCTAAAATTTTTCGTTCAAGCCGAAATGATAGTATCCGGTGATTTTGCAAACTCGCGAGACTTCCATGCGTATGCAAAACCGCCAAATAAGGTAACAATCGCGGAAATGAGAAATATAGATTCCATTCCAAAAGCTCGAATTAGGAGGCCGCCACCTAATCCGCCAGTCAGGATTCCCATCGCAAATGCAAGTTCCATCAGACCAGCAACGGTTGATAGACCCAGTCGTCGTCCGACAGACACCTGTTCAGCCTGGACGGCTCCCTGAGCTACTGCGGTTCCAAGGCCACCAAAAATTAAGAAACTCACAAGCATAATTGGGTAAGATTCTGATATCGCCACTGTGGCTAATGCTATGGCCACAGCAATGCTCCCTATTACTGCCAGAATGGTTCTCGAAAATATATCTGATAATCGCCCAGTAATTGGCTGGGCGCCGCCACCTACAAATTGCTGGGCTCCGATTAGGACTCCAATTGACACAGCTGCAAAGCCTAGCTCGGTTTCTAGGAATACTGGTAGAAATGCAAAACATGCCGATATTGACCAAGCGAAACTGGCTCGAGCAACGAAAATACCTTGCATCCCAGAATCCTTGATTATTCTGATCCAAGGTACAGGCACAAATTGCTCGAACTTCACTGAATCATTTTGTGAGGCCTCTGCTGATTCCAGTTGAGGTTTAGCCGGTAGAAAGAAAATAACGATCAGAGTGGATAACAGGCACAGGAGGCCCATGAGACTAAATAGTAATTCGAAGCTTCCAATAGTTCGGATAAGACCATAGAGGAGCGGACCTATTCCGAATCCAAGAAACACGAACGGTGCGAATGAGCCCATGTATCGCCCCTCCTGTCCTTTAGGTGCAAGGGCACCTATGTAGGACAGAGACATGGTGAAAATTAGAGAAGAACCTATGCCTGTAACCGCTCTAAAGGCAATAACTGCGGTTACATTCTGAAAAAGTACCCAGCCGATTGCCACAAATACGTAGGATGCCAAGCCCAGTGCATAGAATGGTTTTCGACCATATCTGTCAGCTACCCGTCCAATCCACGGTGTCATGAATAACTCAGTAATTGCGAATGTTGAGAATGCCGCTCCTTGGGCCGCTGGTCCGCCTCCAAGTATTGCCACCCAAGTAGTCAGTCCGGGAGTTGCCATACCCAAAGCCAGTGTACCTAGGAACATGGAGAGACCTGCGACGAGGAATGGGCGAGTAAGCATGATAGGGTGACCGTATCGTTGCTTAGACTTATGAAATAGATCCGAGAACAAAAATGTCATTGCTCACAATTTTTAAGAAGCCAGTTGGACCAAGCGGATTTGGTTTTGCATCGACCGCGTTGGAGGTCACCGAAGGCTTGGATCTTGCAGGTAAGACAATTTTGATAACGGGGGTCAACACGGGTCTGGGGCGAGAGACTGCAAGAGTGTTGGCTTTACGTGGTGCCAAAATATATGGAACCGTACGGACCCACGAAAAAGCTTTGAAAGTGCAGGAGGAACTCGGGCCGTCGATACATCCGATATTGTGCGATCTTTCGGAGCCTTCGTCAATTATTACTGCGGTCGATTTAGTTAGAGAACTCAATTCACCCATCGATGCAATTATCTGTAATGCTGGAGTCATGGCCCTACCGGTTTGTCATCAGAAACATGGGATTGAGCTGCAGTTTCTCACCAATCATTTAGGACATTTCAACTTAGTGACGAAGCTGTTGGATTCGCTCGCGGAGACTGGTCGCGTTGTGATGGTATCCAGTAGAGCTCACACGAATCCATATGTTGAAGGCATTCAATTTGATAATCTTGACGGCGCTCGTGAATACAGCCGTTGGCGCGCCTATGGACAATCAAAGTTAGCAAATTTGTTATTTGCTCGAGAGCTAGCAGGTCGGTTGCCGTACTCATCTCAGCGAGCGTTTGCGGTACATCCTGGTGTAATCAAAACTGAATTAGTGAGACATTTTAATCCGCTGGTTCGGATAGCGGCGAGTCTTGGCGGTGCTCTCTTTTTCAAGTCAGTTGAGCAAGGTGCAGCGACACAATGCTACGTTGCTGTACATCCTGGAGTTTCGGATATTAACGGTGAATACTTTTTCGACAATAACGTACAAGAGAGTTCAGACCTGGGGCGGGATATGGATATGGCAAAACGTTTGTGGGAGAGGTCAACGGCCTTTATCGAGAATTTCTAAGAGAATATCACTCGAAGTATAAATACCCCTGTTCCCCAGATGACCACAGAGCCAATCTGTCGAACAAGCTCAGACCGATCCCGTGCAAGGTTATACGCGATCGTGGCGGGCAGGGCAGGCAACAGTAAGATAAGTGTGTCATTCATTATATTATC
>JAQWLS010000098.1 GCA_029247135.1 Dehalococcoidia bacterium
CTGAGCTCGGCATAAAGACCTGCTCCATATATTCTGAAGCAGATATTAATTCAATTCATTGGCGAAGGGCTGACGAGTCATTCTTACTTGAAGGTCAGGGTGCTCAACCGTATTTAGACATAGAGCAAATCGTAAATGTAGCGACTGATGCTGGATGTGGTGCGATTCATCCGGGATATGGCTTCCTAAGTGAAAATTTTAATTTCGCCATCAAATGTGAATCTGCTGGGATGAAATTTGTCGGTCCGGAATCTTCCTCACTAAACATTTTCGGTGACAAGGTGTTGGCTAGACGATTGGCTGTCGAGCACGAAGTACCGGTTTTGCCAGGACTCGACCACTCCATAACTGTGGCTGAAGCCAAGGAATTTATGCAATCTTTGGAACAGGGTCAGTCAGCGATTCTTAAGGCTGTGCACGGCGGCGGTGGGCGTGGTGTTCGTGTACTTCAAGAGGACAGTGATGTTGAGCAGGCGTACCGAACCGCACAGACCGAAGCTGAATCATCATTCGGGAGTCCAGATCTTTATATTGAAAGATATTTACCCAATGTTCGTCACATTGAAGTGCAAATAGCTGGTGATTCAACTGGCGCGGTCTCACATTTTTGGGAGCGTGATTGTTCCGTGCAGAGGCGCCACCAAAAAATTATTGAGATAGCTCCGGCTCCATTTCTGGATAAGACCATTCGAGATGCACTATTGGAGGCCGCAGTAACGATCGGAGAAGCTGCCAATTATGAAAATCTAGGGACCGTCGAGTTTTTGGTATCAATGAGCGAGACAGAATCGAGCGAATTCTTTTTTATTGAAGTGAATCCAAGATTGCAGGTAGAGCACACAGTAACTGAAGAAGTTACTGGTATTGATTTGGTACAGACACAATTAAAGATTGCTTCAGGTGAGAGTCTTGCGTCGCTGGGTCTTTTGCAGGCATCGATTGTGCCGACCCAAGGTTACGCAATTCAGGCAAGAGTTAATATGGAAAGAATTAACGAAGAGTCCAGCGTGGTTCCGTCAGCGGGAACTCTATCAGTATTCAGTCCACCCTCGGGTCTTGGTGTGCGAACGGACACTTTTGGTTACACCGGTTACCAGACTGCTACAAGTTTTGATTCACTTTTGGCAAAGGTGATTGGGTATTCCAATTCAAGAGACTTTGCCCCTGTGATTGCTAGAGTCGAAAATGCACTGGCTGAGTTTGACATCAAAGGCGTGGATACCAATATACCTTTTTTAAGAGCCATTCTCGGTCATGCATCGTTTCGGGACGGAGAGGTGCACACACGTTTTGTCGATTCGGAGGCGTCTGAACTCAGTCGTCTTGCCAAGGAAATTGGTGACAATGTCTTATTGGACGTTGCTGAATTGAGCGAACAGGCTGGGGCAACGATCGATTCCAGTGATCCCTTGGCGGTTCTAGATTATGGGGTACAAGCGACTCGGAGCGCAGAGACATCGTCTTCTCAACAGGCGGGTGGACATGTCGACGTCGCTGGATCGGTCAGATCGCCTTTGCAAGGCACTGTTGTATCTATCGAAGTGTCGGTTGGTGATGAAGTACAAGCTGGACAACTACTAGCAGTAATGGAATCGATGAAGATGCAGCATGAGATCAGAGCTCATTTAAGTGGTTCGGTCAGCGTGATTGGCGTTGGTTCAGGCGATACTCTTTGGGAGAATCACACACTGATGATTATTGAGGCACATGAAGTCGTAGGTTCGGTTATCGAAGGAGACAACTCGGTTGATTTAGACTTCATTCGTCCTGATCTGGAGGAAATTTTGGTACGGCGTGCTGCGACTCTTGATGAGAATCGAGAAGAGGCAGTATCTAAGCGTCATTCCAGACATCTGAGGACAGTTCAGGAAAACGTACAGGATTTGTTCGATGAGGGGACTTTCTTGGAGTACGGGCCTCTAGTTCTAGCAAATCAGTTCTCACGACGTAGTCTGGACGAGTTGATTGAAAAGACGCCAAGAGACGGGATGATTACTGGTATAGGGAGTGTGAATGGGAATCTCTTTTCTGATCCCGAGAGTATGGTCGCGACAATTGCATATGATTATATGGTTTTAGCTGGCACGCAAGGTAACCGGAATCATCAGAAAACTGATCGAATGATCGAAGTAGCTCGAAATTCACAATTACCTCTCGTACTATTTGCGGAAGGTGGTGGCGGTAGACCGGGAGACGATGGGCTTCATGCAGCTGGTGGTAGTTCGACGTTTGCTTCTTTTTCAACTTTAAGTGGCCTAGTCCCTATGGTTGGAATTACGGCAGGACGCTGTTTTGCGGGTAATGCTTCATTGCTCGCTTGTTGTGATGTAATTATCGCGACTGAAGGGTCAAATATTGGAATGGGTGGGCCAGCGATGATTGAAGGCGGTGGCTTAGGTATTTTTGCTCCTGAAGATATAGGTCCGATGGAAATACAGATACCCAACGGAGTTGTAGATATATCAGTTCGTGACGAACTAGAAGCGGTTCAAGTCGCCAAGAAATACCTGTCTTACTTCCAGGGATCAGTGGATATCTGGGAGGCTCCTGACCAACGCAAAATGCGGCAGATTGTTCCTGAAAATAGATTACGAGTCTATAACGTCAGAGATGTAATTAAGACGTTGGCTGATGTTGACTCCATACTTGAGATTCGGCCTGATTTTGGAATTGGGATGGTTACAGCGCTGGTCCGGGTGGAGGGAAGGAGCTTGGGTGTTATTGCCAATAATCCCGGTCATTTGGGCGGGGCTATAGACTCGGATGGAGCTGACAAAGCGGCTCGATTTATGCAGCTTTGCGATGCGTTTGATCTCCCGTTGCTCACGCTAGTCGATACTCCTGGCATCATGGTTGGACCTGAGGTCGAAAAGACTGCTTTAGTACGTCACGCTAATCGCCTATTTCTGCATGGAGCCAATATTGAAACGACTTTCATGTCAATTATTTTACGAAAGGCATATGGGCTTGGTGCAATAGCCATGACTGGCGGTAATTATCGCCAACCACAGTTCACCGTATCTTGGCCAACTGGGGAGTTTGGTGGAATGGGCCTGGAGGGATCAGTGAAGCTTGGGTATCGTGACGAACTAGCTTCCATTGCAGATCCAGAAGAGCGATTAGAAAAATATGAAGCAATGGTAGCTCGGGCATATGAACGAGGTAAAGCTTTGAATACGGGAATGAACTTTGGTTTTGATGACACGATCGATCCCGCAGAATCGAGGGCGTGGATTGCAGGAACCCTCAAGGCAGCAAAATCTCCTCCAGTAAGATCCGGGAAAAAGCGCCCATTTATCGATGCATGGTAGGAAGAAAATCAGCGGATCCTTAAATCCAAAGGTGATGCATTTTTTTGCTTAAGAGCAGAAACGAGGTCGGAAACCGTTTCGATCTCTGTCGGGAATATGGTGGCTGCTCTTCCAACCGCCTGAACTGAGTGAGCGTCTGACCCTCCCACAGCGACTACGCCTAATTCCTCTGCAAGTCTCACATAGTAGCCATCGTCACTATCGGAATGATCGCCGTTGACCGCCTCGATACCAGTGAACCAACTTTGGATCTCTTTACTAGAGGGTCTACGAAGAGTTCCCGTTGAGCGCATAGGATGTGCCACGATCAAAGCTGCGCCTTCTTCTTCAGCACTCTTAATTAGGTGATCTATCATTAATAATTGGGGACGATATCGAGAGAAACCATAGGCAAGAACATGTCCGAAGTTCGTTCCTAACTCGATAGCCGGAAGGACATTAATCTGGAAAATTTCGCTGAGCCGCTTTGCGTCTTCTTCAGGCCAAAGTGCGTTGTGTTCGGTTAGGCAAATTCCATCTAGTCCTCGAGCAGCTGCTTGGCCTACGAGTTTCTCAACACTTACTCCACTATCTAGTGATTTGTCTGAGCTGTGTGCATGCATCTCAAAGACAGAACCACCTTCAGGCCGATACTGTCTTGGGGATTTCAGTTGGATATCTGTGCTCACGGAGAATTAGTGCCTCATAGCTTTGCTACTTGTGAATCAGTGAATTCTAACGCAGAAGCTCAATGAGTTCAGGCAATACAGCTAGGCAATCATCGATGATACCTATATCGGCATATTTGAAAATAGGAGCATCTGGATCAGAATTAATTGCGACAATCAGCCGAGCATTGGAGCATCCAGCCATGTGTTGACTAGCTCCCGAAATACCTGCTGCAACATAGAGTGCAGGAGCAACGGTGGTGCCGGTCAATCCAATTTGTTCTGTGGGTGGCGCCCAATATTCATCAACGATTGCTCGAGATGCCCCAGGCATTCCCTTTATTAGGGTCGCTAATTCTCTCACGAGCCCAAAATTTTCAGCATTTTGTAATCCTCGACCACCAGACACAACTATCTCAGCATTTTCAAGACGAGGTCCTTCATCAGCTGTTGCCTCAGTAATAACGCGCACCCTGTCAGCCGAGAGTTCAAGATTGAGTTTTACTATATCCGAGGAGTTTTCGGGGTGAGGTATCGGAGCTTCAGCAGCAGCTGGTCGCAGACCAACGACTACAGGCGAAGTAGAATCGACTTGGTAGAGTGCTTTGGCAGCACCTCCATACACAGCCGCCTCAATTTCGGTATGCTGCTCATTTACTGTTTGAATCCCTGTCACGTTCATCACACAGGTGCCATCTATCCGTCTCGATAATCTGGGGATAAATTCAAGCGTTGACGGGTGTCTGCCGATAAGCACTATGCGTGCCTCTGAGGCCGAAACAATGTGAGCAGCAGCGGAAACCATATTGTCTCCTGAAAACCGAGCCAGCAGCGGATCTTCGATCGTATAGACCTTTGTCGCACCAAGCTCAGTAACGTCTGCGATTGCGGACGAGTTATCTGCGCCGATGAGCCCGCATTCCACAGGGCGTCCGGTATTTTCTGATAGATTCTGAGCGAAACCTAAGGCTTCACGAGCCC
>JAQWLS010000099.1 GCA_029247135.1 Dehalococcoidia bacterium
TCAGCCAAGGTATCCGAGGTATCGAGAGCGCTGATATGCAAGCCGCGTTGGAGTTAGGTTATACGATAAAGCTTCTTGCACGAGTTCAATCAGTAGGTGGTGAGGTGTCTGCCTCCGTCTTACCTACTTTAGTTGGCAGAACAACTCAACTCGGAAATGTAGGCGGAGTAACAAATGCGGCAGAATATAAGGGAGATCTAGTAGGTACACTTTTCTATGAGGGGCCTGGTGCCGGGCGTGAAGCTACAACTTCCGCCATTTTGGCTGATCTGATTGAGGTTGTAAGAGATGAGACCGTTGGCCGGAAGCCGCTACCGTTTATTTTGCCAAAATCTTTACCAATAAGGGCTCCTGCAGACTTAAGTTCACGTTTCTTCCTCCGTTTGATCGTTGCCAATACCTCAGGTGTGTTGGCAGAGATTTCAAAAATTTTAGCGGTGGCTGACATCAGTATTGCCTCGGTGGTGCAAAAAGACATTCTGACAAACAGCGAAATTACGGAATCCTTGCCTGAATCAGCCGAGCTAATTTTGACGACGCATGTCAGTAGTCGCGGCCAGGTAGAGCAAGCTATTGACGAATTGGGTGATTCTGAAGCCGTGCTCCAGATTGGTAGCGTCTTGCCTATCTCCGGATAAGGTTTGAATTTATGGAGGAGAAGGTGCGAGATGAAGCAGAATTATTTAATTGAGAAATATGCTCAATTTCTTCCCATCACAGCCGAGACTTCTAGAAAATCTTTAGGTGAGGGAACAACACCTTTAGTTCGGTCTAGTCGATTAGGTTCTGAATTGGGATTGGAAAACTTATACTTCAAGCTTGAGACATTAAATCCGACGGGATCATTCAAGGATCGCGGAATGTTCTTGGCGGTTGCCAAAGCAGTTGAGTCAGGATCAGAGGCCGTTATTTGTGCGTCGACCGGCAATACGTCGGCTTCGGCTTCTGCCTATGCGGCATTGCATGGCATCAGAAGTTTTGTCGTGGTTCCATCGGGCAAGATCGCTCTAGGAAAATTAGCTCAAGCTACTGTGCATGGAGCGACGATAATTCAGATACAAGGATCGTTTGATGATGCGCTTCACATAGTTAGAGATATCACTGAGCGATCTCCGGTTGCTCTTGTTAATTCAGTGAATCCCCATCGTATTGATGGTCAAAAGACAGCTGCATTTGAGATAGTTGATGAATTAGGAACTGCGCCAGATCTCCTCTGCATACCTGTTGGTAACGCTGGAAATATTACTGCGTATTGGAAAGGATTCACAGAATATCAATCAGCCGGCAAGATTTCGAGTCTTCCGAAAATGTGGGGGTTTCAGGCCGCAGGCTCAGCACCGATAGTTCTTGGCCACAGGGTTAGTGAACCTGAGACAATAGCCACTGCTATCAGGATTGGCAATCCTGCCTCGTGGACTGGGGCTCTTAATGCTCAAGACCAATCGGGCGGTAAGATCGACAGCGTGACAGACGATGAAATTCTGAGAGCCTATCATCGACTCGCCACCGAGGAGGGTATCTTTTGTGAGCCAGCTTCTGCGGCATCTGTCGCAGGGTTGATAAAGCGATCTCAAAATGGCGAGAATCTTTCACAATTAACGGCTGTTTGTGTCATTACTGGCCATGGTTTGAAAGATCCCGATACTGCTTTGAGCATTACAGCTGATAGAGTTGAAGTTGAGGCTGACGTCCTTCTGGTTGAGGAAGCGATGAATTTACACTAGATGCGTTTTGCGACTGGATCTAAGTTTTATGAGTAAACGGAGTTGATCATAATGCCAGAGAAAAATATCGACCGCGAGCGGGTTATTTCGTTGGTCCAAGAGCTGATAAATGAGCTTAAGCTTGGAGATGATGAGGGACTTACTGATACGCCCCGTCGTATTACTGATATGTATTTGGAGTTATTTAGCGGAGTCGGTGCTGATCCAAGTGAGTTATTGGAAGTGCAATTTAATGAAAATCATGAAGAATTAGTTATTCTCAAAGACATACCATTTTATTCGATGTGTGAGCATCACTTCTTGCCTTTTCATGGGACAGCTCATGTAGGTTACCTGCCGAATGGGTCGATAGTTGGTCTATCCAAGCTAGCACGTGCTGTTGAAGTGTTTGCTAGGCGTCCCCAGGTGCAAGAGCGCTTGACTGGACAAATAGCGGACAGTATTGAGGTTGCGTTAAATGCGCGAGGGGTGGGCGTCATAATCGAAGCTGAGCACCTCTGTATGACTGCGCGAGGTGTTAGGAAACCAGGGGCACGCATGGTTACCTCGGCTCTTCGCGGACGGCTCCGTGAGGATGTTAATTCAAGACAGGAATTTCTTCGATTAATTGGTGAATAATTTAATTTATGATCACTCAAGTTCAATCTGACTCTAATTTAGATTTTCGGTCAGGTCTTCATTTGGCAGTGCTTTCGATGCACACATCTCCTCTCGCGCCATTAGGTGGTCGTGAGACCGGTGGAATGAATGTTTATATTTTAGAAACGACAAAGAGATTGACCGAATTAGGAGTCAAGGTCGACATATTTATTCGAAGTGATGACTCTACCTCTCCAGAGGTTGAATTTATTAACGAAAGAGCCCGACTTATTAGAATTTCGGCCGGCCCTCTATCTCGGGTAGAGAAGGAGTCAATGAGCGTATTCGCGTCTGATTTTTCCAAAGGTATTGATGCTTGGGCCGATATGAATCAGATGCAATATGACGTAATACATTCCCATTATTGGTTATCAGCACTGGCAGGCGTTGAGCTCGCACGGAATTGGAAGACTCCACATGTGGCAATGTTTCACACCCTAGGTAAAATCAAGCTTTTACATGGGATTTCATCCGGAGAATCACCTGATCGATTAGAGAAAGAAAGAGAAGTTATTGGTCACCTCGACAAGATTGTGGTCGCGAGCGATCATGAAACCCAACTTTTAGGAGAAATTTACTCTGTTCCCGCGAAGAAAGTTTTCACTATTCCACCTGGAGTTGACCTGGAAAGATTTAGCCCAGGGGATGTCTGCGAATCTAGAGATAAATTGGGGCTTGCGCGGAGTAGTTTTATTTTTCTTGCGGGCGGCAGAATGGAACCATTGAAGGCTCTTGATAACTTGATAGATGCTTTGGCAGTTTTGCCTAAAACTATGGATTATCAACTTTTATTGTTCGGTGGCAATGATCATCCTGCCTCAATCGAGGAGCGTACAAGACTTGTATCGGTTGCTGAAGCCGCCAATATTCGGAGCAAGATAAAATTTTTGGGTCCACTTGACCACGATATTTTGCCGGAATATTATCGTGCTGCTAATTTGGTGGTGGTTCCCTCACTCTATGAGTCTTTTGGGATGGTGGCGCTTGAAGCCATGGCATCTGGTCGACCCGTAATAGCGTCAGAAGTTGGCGGACTCGCTGGTATGTTCACGTCTGATTCTGCTGGGCTAGATGATCTAGCGGGTGTACTTGTTCCACCTGGCGATGTAAGGCAGTTGTCGGTCGCCATCTCGACATTGATAGAAAACACGGAACTTATGCGACGGATGGGCAATGCTGCTAGGATTCAAGCTCTAGGCTTTTCATGGAGTGAAAGATCGCAATTGCTTAAAGAGCTTTACCGGGAAATGAGCAAAACTTGATTGAAGCGTTGGATCCAAAAGCAGATTTAATATCGGAGGTTGCAACAAAAGCAGCAAAGCGTGCCCTTTGTATTTTTGCTCATCCGGACGATCTTGAATTTACATGCGGTGGAGCAGTTGCAAAGCTTGCGCTAGATGGCTGGGCTATAGATATTGTAATTACGACCTCAGGCAATAAGGGCACTAAAGATTCAACGGTTACGGGACAGCAACTAGCTGGTGAACGTGAACAAGAAAGCCGCACCGCAGCGTCTATATTAAAGGCTAACGAGCCAAAGTTTCTTGGATTTCCTGATGGCATGCTTCATGCCGATGATGAACTTCGAGAGCTACTTGTGAGAGAGATTAGACGACTCCGACCTGAACTTGTGATTACATGGGATGGATTCAGACCAGGATTTAATCATAGAGATCATAGGGTTACGGGTATTTCGGCATATGACGCAATATATCCTGCGGCAGATGATCATCTATTTCATCCAGATCAAAAATATGAAGGTTTAGAACCACATAGGCCCTCTGCTATGCTACTTGCTGGAACAGATGATCCGGATTACCACATAGATATTGAGCCATTTATGGATATAAAAATTAGTGCTTTATTGGCTCATACATCGCAGATGGGTGGGAGAGATGCGGAAGGCTTAAAGCGAATGTATGAAGAGCGAATACAGGCAAGTGTGGCCGATGAGGAAAGTGCTAACCTTCCGAAATTGCGAGAATCGTTTAAGAAAGTGATTCTACGACGGTAGATCACGTGTTGGACGATAGATTAGCTGCTAGGGAGTCTGTTTTTTATACCGCAGTCACTTGCGCATAGGTCAATAGGCAAAGTAGTATTCTTCTTCTGCGTGGTGAATAGACGCGCGTGGTATCCGAATAAATATTCGAATAATTGTTTTATCGTTGGGCATACAATATTTTGTTTGTGTAACATGTAATTGAAGAATAATTAGTTGCTGGAGAATGTACTATGCCGACCATAAATCAGCTGGTCCGCAAGCCGAGGAAACGCAAGCTCAGTAAGACTAAGTCTCCTGCGCTTAGGCTTCGTTTTAATACGTTGAAGAATCGCATGTTACGTGAACCCACCGGTGCACCGCAAAAGCGAGGTGTAGTTACTCAGGTTAGAACTGTAACACCGAAAAAGCCTAATTCAGCTCTTCGGAAAGTGGCTAGAGTTCGCTTATCCAATGGCTTAGAAGTTACGGCATATATTCCTGGTGAGGGACATACTTTACAAGAGCACTCTGTTGTTTTGGTAAAGGGCGGAAGAATTCGAGATGTCCCGGGTGTGCGTTATAGGGTAATTAGAGGGGCTTTAGATGCGACAGGTGTTGACGGCCGGAAGCGTGGCCGGAGTAAATACGGCACTCGAAAAAGTTAGGTTCTGGAGTTTAAGACATGAGACGAAATACTGCCCCAACTAGGTTTACTCTTCCTGACGCTCGATATCAAAGTCAGACGGTTACGAAGCTTATTAATGGGATTATGAAGGGTGGTAAGAAGGCCACCGCTGAAGGTCTTGTGTATGGTGCTTTTGAACGAATAGAGGAAATCAGTGGACGGCGCGGTGTCGACGTATTTGAAATTGCGGTTCGAAATGTCACTCCTACGGTTGAAGTTAAGCCACGACGAGTAGGTGGTGCAACTTATCAAGTTCCGATCGACATTCGGGCTGAGAGGCGTGAGACATTAGCATTACGCTGGATTAGAGACGCGGCCAGAAATAGGAACGGTCGTTCGTACACTGAAAAACTTGCATCTGAGTTAATGGAAGCTGCAGCAGATCAACCGACAGGTGCTGCAATTAGAAAAAAAGATGAGACACATCGAATGGCTGAGGCGAATAGAGCATTTGCTCATTATCGTTGGTAGAGATTCGTAAACAATACCGTTAACGCTGAAAGAATTTCAGCGTTTTCTCTTTTTGAAGCATTATTTTTTTAGCGAACGATACTGAAGGATGTATGTAAATCGCTCGATGTAATGTAAAGAGTCGTGGCAAATTAGGATAGAAGGAAACAAGAGTGACTACTACAACGATATCAGGTGCGGTTGAGGGTTCATTGGGTGCAATGCGAAATATTGGCATTATTGCACATATTGATGCCGGTAAGACGACCGTTACAGAACGCATTCTATTCTACACGGGTCGAACTCACAAAATTGGTGAGACCCACGATGGCAATACAACAATGGATTGGATGGAGCAAGAGCGCGAACGTGGAATAACTATCACATCTGCGGCAACTACTGCTACTTGGGCTGGACATGTAATCAATATCATTGATACACCAGGTCATGTGGACTTCACAGTTGAGGTTGAACGGTCGCTTCGAGTACTTGATGGTGGCGTTGTATGTTTTGATGGAGTTGCAGGGGTGGAACCTCAGTCTGAAACAGTCTGGCGTCAGGCCGACAAATATAGCGTTCCGCGCATATGTTTCGTAAATAAGTTAGATCGTACAGGCGCGAATTTTACTCGGTGCGTTGAAATGATTACTGATAGATTGGGTGCTATTCCTTTGCCGCTGCAGATTCCTATTGGATTAGAAGACAAGCACGAAGGTGTTATTGATCTTGTTGGTATGCGGGCTCTTTATTTCAGGGGTGAACACGGATTGGATGTGGTGGAGGAGGAAATTCCAGCTGCATTATCTGAAGAGGCTGCGTCAGCCAGAGAATATATGATAGAAACTCTGGCTGAATATAATGACGACATAATGGAACTATTCCTTGACGGTGCTGACGTGCCAGAGGATGAATTGAAATCTGCAATACGGGAGGCTACGATTTCCAATCAGCTCTCACCAGTGCTTTGCGGATCTGCTCTGAAAGATAAGGGTGTTCAACCTCTACTTGATGCGGTCATTTCATTTTTACCATCGCCACTAGATGTACCGCCGGTCATTGCAACTATTGTCGGATCAGATGAAACTGTTGAGCGAAAAGCTGATGATAGTGAACCGCCTACCGCAATCGCATTTAAAGTTGTTACCGATCCTTTCGTAGGGAGACTTGTTTTTTTCCGTGTGTACAGTGGCGTATTAACGCAGGGTCAGCAAATTTT
>JAQWLS010000023.1 GCA_029247135.1 Dehalococcoidia bacterium
TTGAGAGTGAATCTAGAATTTTCTCTTGATCAGTGGAAGGTAATAGGCCTAATTTGTCTTGCGGCACGCTCATCACTTGATGGGTAGGCTCAGATCGTTCCTTTCTAATCAACATCTTTTCAGAAGTTCGCGCGACACCCGGTGGCAAAAATTGCCTTAGACAGTCCCAAAGCGGTGAAAAATAGTACTCAGAAAGCCACTGGGCTAAACGTAGTTGCTCTGACGAGAGTATTACTTCTGGTAACTCTGGTTGGATGATAGGTCGAACTTGCGAGGGATCAAATCCCGGGGTATCCAGTGGACCATCAACCACTATTCCTTGAATTACTTGGCGACCAAACGGTACGTAGATTAATTGACCAAGCTCAATTTTTTTAGCATCAGAAATACTATATGAAAAAGTCATATGACTCGGTCTGCTGCTATTTACAGCGACCTTTACGTAACTGGTGCGTGTATTATCGGTCGTCATTACGACTGATAATAAACCGAATCGTACCAAAAATTAAATTCGGTTCGCTTCTTTAACTCTCGCAGCACGTCCAGTTCGTCCGCGAAGGTATGTCAACTTTGCTCGACGCACTTTACCGCGTCGAGTAACTGACAATGATTCAAGACGAGGAGATGCTAGCGGGATGGTGCGCTCTACCCCAAATCCACGTTGTACTCGTCGTACAGTGAAATTAGCTGCCAAACCTTTTTTTATCTTGATAACAGTTCCCTCAAAGGGTTGAAGTCTACGAGTTTCTTGGCCACGAGCCGCACCTTCCGTAATCCAGAGCATTAGGCGAACATTGTCACCGACTCCAAACTCCGCAAGTTTTTCTTTATCACTTGGCCGCTCCTCAGCGAGCTCTCGTAAATCCACCATTATTATGACCTTTTAAATTTCAGATACGTTTAGCTATTAATTAACCAGACATCAGATTCTCTCTTGTATTTTGATTAGAGTCGAGGGGTCTAGCTGCAACTACATCGACTCATTCAAGTCTTCAACTGACATTCTTTGAGCAAGCACATCCAAGTCCGTTTTCGATTTATTGATATCTGGCAGAAGATCTGGGCGCCTTTCTATAGTCCTCTTCAGGCTTTTGTATTGACGCCACATGCGAATTCGCTCATGGTTTCCCGAAAGCAATACCTCTGGCACATGCTGATTATCAAAAACTGCGGGCCGCGTATATTGAGGGTATTCCAATAATCCCAAGTCATTGAACGACTCCTCTTCCAAGGATTCAGCACTTCCCAGGACGCCAGCCACCTGCCGAGAAATAGCGTCAACCATAATCATCGCCGGTAATTCACCACCAGATACAACAAAATCACCGATTGAAACTTCTAAATCGACAGCTTCAGTCAAAAATCTCTCATCAAAACCCTCGTAGCGACCACAGACTAAAACTAAATGAGATTCTTTCGCCAATTCTCGCACCATTAGTTGACTAAGTTTTTCACCGGTCGGAGTTAACGCGATAACCTTGGTTTTGTTTGAGTTCAATGAAGAAATCGCCTCGAAAAGTGGCTCCGGTTTCAAAACCATGCCTGGTCCACCTCCAAAAGGTGTGTCATCCACAGTGCGGTGCACATCATGGGTATAATCCCTCAAGTTATGTAACTTTATTTCTATCAACTTCTTGCTTTGGGCTCTATCTATAATAGATTCATGAAAAGGACCCACAAACATATCAGGGAAAAGAGTCAGTAGATCGAAGCGGAGCATTCTATATTTCCTCCTGTTTGATTTACCGGTGAACGTTCATTTCATCAACACCCGCAAGTTGGGCACAGGCATGATGAAGTACAGGTACCACTATCGATAAATTCTCACTAGCTCCACGTTCGCTGCCAGGAAGATTAATGATTAAGGTCTTTCCGCGAACACCTACAACTGATCGAGACAACATAGATAGTGGAGTAAAGCCTAAACTGCCAGATCGCATAGCTTCCTCCATTCCCAACACCCTAAAATCAATCACTTCTTCTGTGGCCTGAGGAGTGATATCCCGGCGAGACAAACCTGTGCCACCGGCAGTCACCACTAGATTTACTCTTGCTTCGTCAGACTGATAGCAAAGAAATTGAATAATCTGATCTCGATCGTCCGGTACAAGGCTTTCAGTCGATATCTGAAATTTTGCGTCCAATAAAATTTTCGATACAGCAGGACCAGCCGTATCAACTCTCTCGCCCATCGATCCTTTGTCACTGATCGTCAAAACCGCCGCCGAAAATATAGTGTTTTCTTGATTCGCCATAATAAACAAGTTTAACCCTATCCCGTCTTCATAAGTAAGACGGAATAGCAATACTCACTTGAATAGAGTAGACTGATGTTCCGTAGGGGATTACGGGGCCAATATGACTCGTTATGTGTTTGTTACCGGTGGAGTTGTTTCCTCTGTAGGAAAAGGGATTGTTACGGCCTCTTTAGGGCGCATATTAAAAGCCCGCGGTTTAAATATCTCAATCTTGAAATTAGATCCGTACATTAATGTAGACCCAGGCACTATGTCGCCATACCAACACGGCGAAGTATTCGTCACCGATGATGGTGCGGAGACGGACCTCGATTTAGGTCACTACGAGAGATTTCTTGATATAGATCTCACAGGATCGAATTCATCCTCAAGCGGTCAAATATATCAAGAAGTCATACGACGTGAACGCAGCGGTGAATACTATGAAGGAAAAACTGTTCAGGCCATTCCACATGTTACGGACGAAATTCAGAGAAGAATCAGAGAGGCAGGAGAAAAACTGGATGCTGACGTCGTTCTAGTTGAAGTCGGTGGGACAGTAGGAGATATTGAAGGGCAGGTGTTTCTTGAAGCTGTTGCACAAATGCGGTATGAGTCTGAAAAGGGACAGACACTCTCAATTCATGTGACATTGCTTCCAAGAATTGGTGCCACTGGCGAAATGAAAACCAAGCCAACCCAACACTCTGTTAGAACTCTGAGATCTTTTGGAATACAACCAGATTTGATAGTCACAAGATCGGATGACGATATTCCGCTCGATTTATGTAAAAAGATTGCTCAGTTCTGCAACGTAGAAGTCAACGCCGTAGCCCCATTAAAGACGGCACAGTCCATCTATCAAGTCCCATTAATGCTCGAAAAATTAGGAGTTGGCGACCTAACCACAAAAAAACTAGAGCTGACAACCGGAAGTCCTGACTTGAGTAAGTGGAGTGAGTTTAGCGAGCAACTTATTAACAAACGTCCTGAACAACCTTTACAGATTCATGTTGTGGGGAAATATGTAAACGGCCCGGATGCTTATCTGTCTATTCAGGAAGCACTCTCCCATGCCGCGGTGAGCTCTGAGACAAATTTTGAAATCAATTGGATCGATGCGCAGGCACTTGAAGCTGATGAACCCGCCGAAATCCTCGCAGATTCAGACGGTATCGTTTTGTGCCCGGGCTTTGATGAACGAGGCGTCGAGGGCAAAATAAAGGCAGCCCAATTCGCACGTGAATTTAAAATTCCATATCTTGGAGATTGTTTAGGTATGCAAATTTTAGTGATCGAGTTTGCCCGAAATGTAGCTGACATGGCTGGTGCGCATTCAACAGAGATGAATCCCAATACACCCTACCCCGTAATCCACATAATGGAAGAACAAAAAAATGTTGAATCAAGAGGTGGAACGATGAGATTGGGGGGGTATGATTGCGATCTCATTGATGGAACAATCACCCAAAAAGTATATGGCAAAACTCAGGTGAGGGAGAGACATCGACATCGATATGAGGTGAATAATGATCTACTGCCTCAGCTAGAAAAATGTGGCCTCGTGATAGCCGGAAAATACAAAAGCAAAAACTTGGTAGAAATTGTCGAGCTAAGGGATCATCCGTTCATGGTAGGCGCCCAATTTCATCCCGAATTCACCAGTAGACCGCTCCGTCCAAATCCATTGTTTCAGGGATTCATAGAAGCAGCAAAATCAAATTCGAAAAATCAGATTAATAAATAAATGACCACCTGGCGATTTATTCACATCCTAGCAATACTATATTTTTGCTCGGGCTGCGGAGCAGCGATAATGCCGATCTGGAAGGCCTGGACAGTAGAATCGATTGACGAAAAAGTAGCCCTAGTGTTGTCTGCACAGAGAGCATTTACATCCGCTATGCTTCCTGGGATTATTGCCGTTCTGTTTTCAGGATATGCTTGGGCAGCGGCAACTAATTACCCCCTCACGACCGGTTGGATGATCAGTCTGCAGACTCTATTTTTCCTTAATTTATTTCTTTTTATTCCGTTGTTTGGAGTTGCACTGCGACGCGTGAAGTGGGCAACCCTGAGCTCGCAGAAAGAAAGTATGATAACAAAGGAACTCGAAGAGGCTTTGGCCGACAATGTCCCTCTGGTATTCGGTACATTAGTAATGCTAACGATTCCGTTAATGACGTGGATAGCATGTGTTGAATTGTTTTAGAGAGAATTTAATCAAAGAAAGTTTACTGAAATGAAAATTTTTATAGATACTGCAAACCTGGATGAGATAAAAAGAGCAGCGTCTTTAGGAGTAATTGATGGAGTAACCACGAATCCTTCCCTCGTTGCAAAAGAGGGTGTCGAATATAAAAGCCGAATAATGGATATATGTGATGTGGTCGATGGATCTATCTCGGCAGAGTGCATATCGCTTGAACTAGATCAACTCTGTGCAGAAGCAAGACGAGTAGCAGCATGGCACCCAAACGTTACCGTAAAAATACCAATGAGTGAAGTTGGACTACAAGCAATGGCAATTTTATCTGCAGAAGGAATCGCAATTAATTGCACCTTAATTTTTAGCGTAAATCAAGCGTTATTGGCTGCAAAAGCTGGTGCAACATATGTTTCTCCCTTTATCGGAAGGATAAATGACGGAGGGGCTGACGGCATGCAACTAATAAGAGAATGTGCCGAAATATTCTCCACTTATCCCGAAATCAAAACCGAAATTCTGTCAGCCTCGATCAGAAATCCACGTGACGTGACTGAGGTTGCCTTGGCAGGCAGCCATATCGCTACCTTGCCACCATCCGTACTGTTTCAAATGATAAACCATCCACTAACCGATCTAGGAATTAAGGCTTTTCTGAAAGACTCGGAATCCTATAGCCCTGTATAGGGATCACCTTCGCACTGTAGGTCGCTAAAACATCCTCAGAAATTGATCCGTTAGATAGTTCGCTATCTGGGTAACCATTCGACTCTCCCTTTGCAAAAATTCAAAAATAGCTATATAGTAATAGGGATCACAATACATTTTTAATGCAATATATTGATGTAATAGGGTTTGATATACTAATTTATGGGCAAATAAGATATTAATTGGGTAATTCATGTACGGAACTAGTCGACAAAAATTAGACTCAAATGGCAGGGTTTCTATTCCAATCAAGCATCTGCAGTCTTTTAATGCAGACTCGGCAACTGGTACGGGTCACGGCGTTCTAGTCACTGGAGAAGATGGTTGCATAGAGTTATTCCCTCTCGATGCTTTTAACGAAGAAATTCAAAAAACATTCATGCTTCACGAAAATCCTCGTGATATTAATGCGCGCGAGCAGCGCCGAAGATTAATTGGTAATGCTTACGGCGTAGATATTGATGAACGTGGTAGGCTTTCGATTCCCAATAAATATCGTGATTTTGCTGGACTCCAGTCAGGGCCGGTAATCCTCTCAGCCTGTGGTGAGTACCTTGAAATCTGGTCACCCGACACATGCCCAAAACTACTACTCGAATTTCTTGCTGAAGAAAGGATTCGCCAAAAATAATGACCCCGACCGACAAATGCAGAGAGCGCGGTGTGAGTAATTTGTTTAAAAATAAACGGAATCAAACTCATACAAAGACGTCGCCCCCTCGACAAAATAAAGCAAGAGAATTCCGCTTAGAATATTTTGTTCGCATCGCGCTCTCTGCAGTTGTTCAGTTACAAGAAAGAAGTTTAACAAATTCGGGATGGCTCCGAAAATATTTCATCAAATATAAATCCCCGCCCATATTAGATGAATTAATCGGAGCTGTCTCGAATATTTTTTTAATCATGCATGAAAGACGAGCGCTTATACGGTCTGCCTAATGAGAGCTAGATTAGAAGCCCCCCCAAATATTCTCCACCAACCAGTGTTGGTAAACGAAGTGCTTGACCTATTAGTCATCAAATCTGGAGGCAATTATGTAGATGGGACTCTTGGTGCTGGAGGTCATACAGCAGCAATACTTAATAGGGCCGGACTTAACTCTCGCATCTTAGGAATTGATAGGGATCCAGACGCACTCAATTGGTCAAAAAAAACACTCATCGACTTTAAAAATCAGATCACGTTGGTATCTGGTAAGTTCTCGGAAATCGCAACTATATGTGACGAATATAGCTTCAACAATATCAGTGGAGTTTTGCTCGATCTCGGCCTTTCATCGATGCAGATCGAACGCTCAAATAGAGGATTTTCGTTTATGCGAAACGAAGCGCTTGATATGAGAATGAATCCAAATTCAGAACTAACGGCCGAAGAAATAATTAATAATTGGGAACCGGCAGAACTGGTAAGAATAATCAGCACGTATGGGGAAGAGCGGAATGCAAAAAAAATCACTCGACAAATTATCAAAAATCGCCCTATAACTACTACAGGAGAGTTAGTTAGAACTATAGAAACAGCAGTTGGATCATTAAGCACAAAACAAAGACAGAAGCATCCGGCTACTAAAACCTTCCAGGCCTTAAGAATCACAGTGAACGACGAACTCGCTGAACTAAAACAAGTTCTCCACACTACGCTTGAACTATTAAGTAAAACAAGTCAAACCTCAGGAGATAATTCGAGATTAGCCATTATCTCTTTTCATTCTCTTGAAGATCGAATCGTAAAATCTTTTTTCAGATACGAGTCGTCGTCATGCGTTTGCTCAAAACGATTACCCATCTGTACTTGTGAACATAATCCAACTCTAAAAGAACTAACTCGAAAGCCAATTGTCGCCTCACAAGAGGAAGTAAATCAAAATCCCAGAGCACGATCTGCCCGACTACGCGTAGCTGAGATATTACCGAAAGCAAGCCCTAAATAATGAAAAGTTCCCTTAATTTAAACAACATCCAGAACAAATCTGCGAAGTCTGAACGTTCACGAGCTAGTTTCGTAAAAAAAATACTGAACTATTTTCTTAGATTTTCTTATCAAAGTCGCGAATCATCTCGCTCGTTTTTGGTAGTTCTTGCACTGATTTCTCTTGCAGCTGGATTAGCTATCTTCCAGATTCAAGCGACTGCACAGATACCTGGATTAGCAATTAAATTAACTGACAGCAGACAGCAATCTGCTGAAGTGGCTTTCAAGTCAAGAGTTTTAGCGGCTGATTTGGCTATCGAACTCGTAAAAGCTAATGATGAAGCTTATCGCCTATCAAAAAGTATCGAAATATCGCAAGAAACAGATAGAGTTCGGTCTCTTATAATTTTGAACGAAAATTCTTCGAGAAGCATATTCCGGCAAATATTTCCTAGACAATACCTACCCCCTGAGGTTACGGAATCAATGGTGCGAATTGAAAAATCTGGGCCGGTAGAATAATGGTGAGACATGAAAAGGATTCACTTAACCGCCTGAATAATAAGGTGAACTATTCGGCAGGCCAAATGAACTGGCGCCAAGGTCTTCTAGTCATCTTATTTGCATTGGGCATCTCCGCAATCACATTTCGCCTTTATGAGCTGCAAATCGCTCAACATCAGACGCTTAGTGCTCAGGCAAAGTCAGCTCAATTAGGTTTCATAACAGTGCCTGCAGAACGAGGGATAATAGTTGATACTCATGGTTTTCCATTAGCACTTTCAGTCGAATCATGGGATCTATACCTAGATCAGACCCACTGGGAAGAAAATCCAACAGCAGCTAAATATTCTGCCACCGAACTCACCCACTATCTTGGAGATGACATTCAAAAAGAATATGGCATTCCTAAAACTCAGGTTCGAGACTGGCTAATTGAGTGGGCAGGCACCCCGCAAACTTCTAATATTCCCGTACTCAAAGCTTTAGATCTTGGTCAAAGAAGTTTAGTCGAAACAAAATCTCTGTTCGGTGTGCGGTTATTATCCCGCTCTCAACGAATTTATCCAAACGACGCATTAAATTCACAGGTTCTGGGATATGTGAATAACTTCGGAGAGGCACTATGGGGAGTTGAGCAGGATTACAACCATTCACTAGAAGGTGAATCTGGATGGACCCTTGAGGAGAAGAACGCCCTTGGTGGAACTCTCGGGTACACACCAAGTATTGGTAAAAAAACCATCCCAGGAAAAAACATTCGATTAACCATCGATTCAGAAATTCAAAGGCTGAGTCAAAAACATTTGGTTGCAGGACTACAGGACTACCAAGCTCTCTCCGGACAAATAGTTGTGGTCGACCTAAGTAAAAATAATGAGGGTGCGATTCGATCAATTGCAATCGCTCCAGAACTGAACTACCAAGACATCGACCCGCAAAAGGGTCCCACCTTGATCAGTCAAACAATCAATTCTGTTATTTCCAGTACTTATGAACCAGGTTCAATTTTCAAACCACTCACTGTTGCGATGGCACTGGACAAGGGAGTAATCACCACTGATACGCTTTACAAAGACACAGGCATTCTTTGTTTTAATTCCCAATGCACTGGTGACTCAAAAATTCAAAATTGGGAAGAAAGAACTTATGGAGAGGTAAACGCACAAGAAATACTAAAAGAATCAATTAATACTGGAGCTGCTTGGATTGGCTCACAGCTCCCTGCAAGTGAATTCTACAACTACCTAGATTTATATAATATCGGACATAAAACAGGTATCGATCTTCATGGAGAAGTAACAGGAGATCTGATATCACCAGAAAACGAGTCATGGCAACTGATTTCGCAAGCCACTCAGTCGTACGGACATGGATTAAGAGTTACTCCAATTCAGGCCATAATGGCTCTAACCACTTTCTATACTGAAGGTTGTCTGATAGAACCATTCATATTGGAGAGCAACAAGCGGGTTGAGCCTTTATGCGAAAGAGGACATCGAGTGGTCTCAACTTCGACAGCTCAAACAATGCGTGAGCTAATGCGAGGCGTGGTTGAGAATAAGCCATGGCATCAAGCAAAAGTTAAAGGATATTCGGTGGCGGGTAAAACTGGCACAGCAATCCGATATGACACACGTACGGGTAGATATTCTGAGGACAAAATGGATGCGACATTCGTTGGATTCATCCCTGCAGAGAAACCACGACTGGCAATCTTAATTCGACTTACCGAACCACAAAAAAATAATAGCCTCGCAGGTTCAACTGCGGCTCCAATTTTTGCACAACTAGCTACCGAACTAATGGCTTACCTTCACGTACCAACTGAAGAACCGAACCAAATCGCCAGGAAGTAGACTATAAAATATGGATCTTGGAATTAATCAACTTACTGGCAAATTTGTTACTGACTCTCTAGCATCTGAAATAATCGAAACAAATATTGACCAGGGCATAACATTCAATCGAGCAGTTATAGATTCAAGAGAAGTCACAGAAGGTGACCTCTTTGTCGCACTGCCAGGGAAACGAACAAACGGTCACGATTTTGTAAAAGAAGCTCTCAATAATGGTGCAAAAGCCGCTATGATTCAAGAAAAACATTCAGGCCTCAACGGTCTACCTACTGTCCTCGTGAAGCAGTCACTAACTGCCCTACAAGAATTAGCTCGGGCCTGGCGCGCGCACTTACAAATCGAAATCATCGCCATAACCGGTAGTGTGGGGAAAACAACCACAAAAAGACTAGCCAGTTGGCTGCTCGAGCAATACTACATAACCGCATCAAACCCACGAAACTATAACAATGAAATATCGGTTCCCCTTTGCTTACTTGAGATCAAGCCGGGAATTGAAAAGGCGGTTATAGAGATGGGAATGTACGAAATAGGTGATATTGAATTTTTATGTCAAATAACTAAGCCACAAATAGGTGTTGTTCTTAATGTAGGCCCCGTGCACCTCGCTCGAGCTGGAAGCGTTGAAAATATACAAAAGGCAAAATCAGAGTTACCAAAGTCAATTAGTGCCCAAGGTTTTACAATACTAAACCTTGACGACTCAAATGTTTGGAAAATGAAAGATGTGACCAGCGGTGCAGTCATAAGCTATTCTGCACTAGGAAATAGCGATGCTGACCTATATGCCAGTGATATTGTTGAATTGACTAATGAGAAAATTCAGTTCGCAATCAATCACCACGGCAAAAAAAATTACACCCAACTAAACTCGTTAGGAATACACCTTATCGAGAATGCACTCGCGGCTGCAGCAGTGGGACTTGCCTCTAATTTAAATCTTAAAGAAATTTGTGTAGGCTTAAGTACGGCACCTAACGTCGACAGAGTTAAGAAGATTACGCTCCAAAATGGAGCAGTCCTCCTGGATGACACATATAATTCGCAACCAAAATCTCTCGCCGCAATATTGCGCGTACTCAAAAAAACACGAGGTCATCGAGTTGCGCTTTTAGCTGACATGCTTGAACTGGGTGAAGTCTCTGATTCAGAGCACGAGCTAGCTGGCGAGCTTGCTGCTGGCTCCTTAGACCACTTAATTACTCTGGGAAGTGCAGCCGAGATAATCGCAACTGCAGCGCTAAAAAACGGAATGAAAAAGGTCGACATCGCTCATACTAATGAAGAGGCGATTGATTTCCTAATTAAAGCCATAAAAGCGGACAGCACCGTGTTGATAAAGGGATCTAAAGCTTTTGGCTTAAATAATTTCATTCCCAAAATAATATCGAATTACGATGCAATCGCGGAACGAGCTGGGAGTCTAGAATGACCGGAGTGTTGTTGTCCGGTGGTGTCGCGTTCGTGGTCGCGTTAATCTTAGGCGGCCCTAGCCTTCATTTCCTGAAACGATATAAATTCGGAAAAGCTATTTCACAAGACTTGCCCGATCGTCATGCTAGTAAAGCAGGCACGCCGACCATGGGTGGATTATTCATCTGGCTCACCGTGGTTCTAGTAACGATTTTCACTAATTTATTTGAATTTGAAGACAGTTTTTTTTC
>JAQWLS010000037.1 GCA_029247135.1 Dehalococcoidia bacterium
CGCCCTAAAAAATACCAGCTTTAGGTGGTTCTACTTATCGATGTATGGTCACTTCATACCGATGAATATGCAAATGGTGATAAAGCCGTGGCTTGCCTACGCAATTACCGGATCTTACGGCTGGGCTGGATGGGTTACCCTTGCCGGAGCCATTCCGATGTTGCTGCTTTCTCCAATCGGTGGACTACTGGCAGATCGACTGCCTAAGCAGAAAATAATACAAATCGGCCAGCTTCTAAATGGATTCAATTCCCTGTACATATTCGCCATGCTCGCGTTGGGAATGATGGATATTTATCATCTAATTATCGCTGGAGTAATACATGGGGCAATCATGCCCTTAATGATGCCCGCGCGACAAGCCCTAATCGCACAAATTTTGGGTAAAGAACAGCTAACCAGTGGTGTCGCTCTCTCTGGAGCCGGCATGGCTATTACCCGTGCAACTGCACCACCACTGATGGCACTCGGATTGTTTCTGGTTCCAGGTGACCTAGTAGCTGGCTCAACATACGTTTATCTGGTAATGGCAATTGCCTACTTCGGTGCAGTGTTCGCCCTGATGCCAGTAAAAGGTTATCCGGCTTCCGTTGAAAATGGTGGGCGCTCACTGAAAGCGGCCTTTGGCGATATTGTTCAAGGATTCCAGTACGCTAGAACCAATATCTCTGTTCGCTCTGTCCTCGTAGCTAATTTCTTCATCGTGATCTTCGTCATGCCATTTCATACTCTTCTCGCACCTTTCCTGGAGAATGAATTACAGGCTGACGAACTGACTGTAGGCCTTCTGTACGGCCTGACGGGCGTAGGAACAATCCTAGGGTCATTCTTGATCGGCAATATGTTGCCGAAAAACCGAGGACGGGTACTCGTTCTCGCCGCCGCTTTCCTGAGCGTGATAATTGCTGTTCTAGCCATATCGGAATCAGTTTTACTCACTGCGTTCGTACTTTTGTTATCTGGCGTGCCGCAGGCCGCCCGCCAGACACTCTCGAACGTACTGGTTCAGTCATACTCTTCTGACGAATACCGAGGCCGGGTTAGCAGCCTCTACATGATGGAATTCGGATTCACTATGTTCGGGGTTTTCCTCTTTGCGCAAATTGCAGATATCATCGGCATCCGAGCTGGCCTATTCGGCTCGGCGATAGCGCTGCTCATCGTATCCCTCTTGCTCATCCGAGCGCGGGTTGCAAAGCTTGATTAGTTGACACTTTCATGGCACTCATTTAACGTTCAGTCATTAACCGAAGGCAGCGCTTGGAATAAATTTCATCATTACTAAAACGGAGCTACTTAATGCCTCTATCGCTAGCTACAGTTAGATACACTCGCATAGTGGGTATGACCTAGCCTGTCAGGTTGCCTCCCTAGCAACACTTTCAGGCTATTCACCAAATCAACACTAGCTACAGAACGAGAACCATAACCACCATGAATTCATATTGCAACGGTTTACAATGCAGAGAGTGCGGACGAAAGTTTGACTTAGAACCGATATTCGCCTGTGACTTTTGCTTCGGGCCACTCGAAGTCGATTACAACTACGAAAATATAAAGGCCGATCTAAACAAAAACAAAATTGAATCTGGCCCCAGCTCGCTCTGGCGATATGCCCCTCTTTTACCATGTAATCCAGAGTTCAAAATTGACTTAGGTGACGGCTTCACACCTTTAATCAAGGCGAACCGACTCGCAAAGGCAATCGGTCTCGACCACTTATGGATCAAAAATGACACCGTGAATCCAACTTGGTCGTTCAAAGATAGGGTGGTTTCTGTAGCAATTGCTAAGGCAATTGAGTTTAATTTTTCAGCAATTGCGTGTGCCTCTACAGGGAATCTCGCTAACTCGGTAGCCGCGCATGCCGCCGCCGCGGGTTTAGACTGCTACGTATTTATTCCTCAAGATTTAGAGCAAGGAAAAGTCGTAGGATCTGCAATATATGCGCCAAATCTCATAAAAGTTGAAGGGTCTTATGATGATGTTAACCGACTATGTACTGAACTCTCCATGGTCAAAAATTGGGCATTCGTAAACATAAATGTCCGACCATACTACTCCGAAGGTTCAAAAACGCTTGGGTTCGAGATTTGTGAACAATTAGGATGGAGAACCCCTGATCACATCGTTGCTCCCATGGCATCAGGCTCGATGTACACGAAAATTTGGAAGGGCATAAAAGAATTCCATAAGCTGGGGTTAATCGATGAGCCCAAAGTTCGACTCTCTGGAGCGCAAGCATCTGGTTGCTCGCCTATTACGACTGCCTATGAAAATAACAGCTTCACATTTGTGCCCCAGAAGCCAGATACTATCGCTAAATCACTTGCTATCGGGAATCCAGCTGATGGATACTACGCACTGAAACAGATGGAAGAAACCAATGGCCACGCCGCTCAAGCTAGCGATTCGGAAATTATCGAGGCTATGAATTTACTTGCCGAAACAGAAGGAATATTTGCCGAAACCGCAGGGGGCGTAACCATTGCATGTCTAAAAAAATTAGTTGAAACTAACAAAATTACCAAAAGTGAGGAGACCGTCGCAGTAATATCGGGTGGAGGTCTTAAAACCATTGAAGCTGTGTCCGATGTAGCAAACAATGCTATGTTGGTAAAACCTAATATTGACTCATTTGAAATGAATCTCACGCACTAGACTCATCCATTTGAAAATTTCTACTGAATGCAAAGGATTTAAGATGTCTGAAAGACGCGTGAAATTAACCTTTCTAAATGACAAGATCAAAGACCCCTTGATTTACCAAATGGGTCATGAATTCAACGTTGTAACTAACATTCGTATGGCAGATATTACGTCAGAAATTGGCTGGGTAATGCTTGGGCTCGTTGGTGAGACAACTGAAATTGACAAAGCATTGGCTTGGGCTCAAGCTAACGGTATTCAAGTCGATCCAGACGCCACTGTTGGCGACATAGTAGAGGGTTGAGCTAATGGCTATAGTTAAAATTCCGACTCCACTTAGAGTGACAACCTCAGGCCTAGACACGGTTCAAGGAAATGGTGACGACTTGGTTTCAGTAATTGAGGACCTAGAAAGCCAATTTCCTGGCATGAAGGAAAGATTACTCGACGAAAATAATGAGCTCCGAAGATTCGTTAATATCTTTGTAAATGGTGAAGATGTTAGGTTTCTCGAAGGCCTGAACACAACCGTAACTGCATCCGACGAGATAAGTATCGTACCAGCAGTGGCAGGTGGTTAAAAAAAGCTACCCTGGCTGCTGCAATTTTTTCGTGAACTCACTATGCTAGTTCTCAGACATTAAGACGACTGGAGAAGAAATGCTTATAGGTACAAAAGGCGACTATGGAGTACGGGCAATGATTGACTTAGCCCGCCATCATACCGGCCAACCCATCGCGCGAAATGAAATTGCGTCACGCCGGCAAATTCCCGAAGCGTATCTGGACCAGCTTCTTGGACTCTTACGAAGAGCAGGTTTCATAAAATCAGTTCGTGGGCCTGGAGGAGGACATCTTTTAGCCCGTGAAGGTGAAGAGATAACATTGCTTTCTTTACTTGAAACACTCGAAGGATCCCTTGAGCCAATTTCGAGCCTGAACAATGACCTCGATGTAACAGGTCAGGCTTGGATATGGAATGAAATATACGATCGAATGAGAGAAAGTCTCGAGTCTGTAACGCTTAGTCAGCTGGTCGAAGTCGAAAAAACTAACGAAGCCTCATCCGCTCCTCGTTATCTCATTTAGTCCTTCCGCCAAATGAAATATGAAAGTAGCAGCAACTCCAGCTCAGGCGCAATCGTCGAATCTGTTTTGGGACTAGTTGGTGACACACCACTGGTTAAATTAGCAAAAATAAGTCCGCCAAATGGAGCGACGGTTCTTGGTAAATTTGAGGTGTTTAATCCTGCCGGTTCTGTTAAGGATCGAATAGCTCTCGCTATGATCGAGGCCGCTGAAAGAGATGGCACATTAAAGTCCGGCGATGTGCTCATAGAAGCTACCTCTGGCAACACCGGCATAGGACTTGCGGTAATCTGCGCATATAAGGATTATCAATTAGTCATAACAATGCCCGATGACATGAGTCAGGAACGACGAGAACTTTTGCAACGACTAGGAGCGGAGGTCGTAATGACCCCTGCAATTGAAGGGATGACCGGCGCAGTTCATATGGCAAATGAATTGGTACAGTCTCAGGGCTACGTCATGCTACAACAGTTTAACAATCCGGCAAACCCAGAAATACATTACAGAACAACTGGTCCCGAAATACTCAAAGCGACGAATGCGGAACTTGATGTTTTTGTTGCAGGGGTGGGCTCTGGCGGAACAATCACAGGCGTGGGCAGAGCTATCAAAGAGGCAAAGATCTCTTGCAAAATCGTAGCCGTAGAACCTGCCAATTCTCCTGTGTTACAAGGAGGAAGAGCTGGGCAACACTTACTGCAAGGAATGGGTGCCTCATTTATTCCTTCTATTCTCGACCAATCTATTTATTCAGAAATCGTAAGTGTGACTGATGTCGATGCTTTAGAGACCACAAAACGTTTGGCCAAAGAAGAGGGTCTACTCGTAGGTATTTCTGCCGGAGCCAATGTCTTCGCCGCAATAAAAATCGCGGAAAAACTTGAACCACACCAAAAGGTGATAACAATGTTATGCGACACCGGCGAACGCTACTTAAGCGTGCCTTTCTAATCGAGCAATAATGCCTGTAAGCATTTACATACCTACTCCTTTTAGGGCTATAACCGAAAGCCTCGACCATGTTTCCGTCTTTGGAGATACTGTTAAGGAAGCTCTGGAATCTCTGGAATCCAAATATCCTAAATTCGCCGATCTCCTCTATGGTGAAGATGGTGAAATATTAAGACACATCAATATCTATATAAATAATCAAGAGATTCATACTCTTCAGGGACTCAAAACAAGTCTGACTTCCGGAGACCAAATAGCGATAATTCCCGCACTAGCCGGAGGACGCTAATTAACTTAATCATCTATGTCATGTTTACTATTTGCCTGAAGAGTTATGTCGATTAAGCTATATATTCAAGTCTAAGTCGATCAAACAAACTTAACTTTAGTAGATGGAATTCAGTATGAGCCCAAGTGAATCTAATGTAAAAGCAGATAACCTCTCCCCTGACGAGGTTATGCGTTATTCCCGACACATAATTATGGGTCAGGTGGGCCCATCAGGCCAAAGAAAGCTAAAAAATGCCAAAGTTCTAATTGTTGGTGCTGGCGGCTTAGGAGGGCCTGTCGCGATTTATCTAGCCTTGGCAGGGGTTGGAACAATTGGAATCGTCGAATTCGACGTAGTCGATCTCTCAAACCTTCAAAGACAGGTACTGCATCAAACAGATGATATTGATAAACCCAAGATAGAGTCCGCCCAAGAAACTCTTCGAGCCTACAACCCTCATATAAATGTTATCCAGCACCATGCTCCATTAACCTCAGATAACGCGATGGATATACTTCCTGATTACGACATAGTGGTGAACGGTGCCGACAATTTTGCCACACGATATCTGGTTAACGATGCATGTTACCTACTCGGCAAAACGCTAGTTGATGGGGCCATTTTATTGTTTGATGGTCAAGCAACTGTTTACGAACCTGGAAAATGCTGCTATCGATGCCTGTACCCAACGCCTCCACCGCCTGGAATGGTGCCATCTTGTGCCGAAGCGGGAGTATTAGGTGCGATTACAGGGATAGTCGGTTCAATCCAAGCAACTGAAGTTTTTAAACAAATTCTTAATATTGGAACACCTCTGACTAATAAGCTTTTACTGATCGATGCGCTTACGATGGAGTTTCGTACCATGAAGCTTCGACGTGATCCAAACTGTCCCCTATGTGGAGACAATCCTACAATAACTAAGCTTATTGATTACGATATATTTTGTGGGTCACTGCCTCTGGAGATGCCTGCTAAATAAATAAAAATTTCAGAATCAGGAAAATGTGATGCCGATAAAAGTAAACGTGACTTCCGTAATTGAAAAATTTGTTGGGGGCCAAAGGTCCTTCGAGTCTGAAGGGAAGACCATCGATGAGCTCATACAAGCAATCGACAGCGAGTTTCCTGGATTCGCCAATCAACTGCTCGAAGAAGATGGCGAGTTGCGTCGTTTTGTGAACATATATATAAATGATGAAGACGTGAGATATCTTGGTGGCCTAGGTACTGAACTAAACGACAACGACGAGGTGTCAATTCTGCCGGCCTTGGCCGGGGGGTAAGGAGCCGTAATCCTTATGAAATTTAGTGGCATATTAGATCGCGTAGGTAATACTCCACTTATAGATATATCTATAATGTCTCCCAATCCCGATGTTGAAATTTGGGCAAAACTAGAGGGTGAAAATCCCACTGGATCAGGTAAAGATCGCATCGCTAAATATATGATCAGTCATGCCGAATCTGAAGGATTATTACAACCGGGGCAAACCATACTTGAACCCAGCTCCGGGAATACTGGGATAGCCATTTCCTTAATTGGTACACTTCGAGGTTATCCTGTAAAAGTAGTAATGCCGGATGCGGTGTCCATCGAAAGGATTCAGCTTCTCGAAGCCTTTGGTGCTGACATCATATTCTCACCAGGTGATCTCGGATCCAACGGAGCCGTGGAATTAGCCACCAAACTCGCTAAAGAAAATCCGGATTGGTTTATGCCCTTCCAATATGAAAATGAAAATAATCCGAAAGCTCATTATGAAACCACCGGGCAAGAAATCATAGACGATCTTCCAGATATTAATATGTTCGTCTCTGGTCTTGGCACTGGGGGCACATTAACTGGAGTAGGCCGAAGACTCAAAGAATTCAACCCAGATATTAAGGTGATTGCAGCAGCGCCTCACCCAGGAGATCTTGTGCAAGGCCTTCGAGCCCTAGAAGATGGTTATATCCCTCCTGTTTTTGACGAGACAGTACTTGACGGGAGAATAGTCGTAGATTCAGAAACCTCATTCCGCACGACACGTGAATTAACTCGCCAAACTGGTATATTTGCGGGTATTTCTGCAGGTGCAGTCATCAGAGCAGCGCAGCGAGCCGCTGAAAAAATTGAAGTTACTGGCACCGAGAGCCAAGCCTCTACAAAAATTGTTTGCCTCCTCGCAGATGGCGGCTGGAAATACCTCTCAACAGGCCTCTGGTCTGAAGACTACGAAAGTATTCGAGAGGCTGTAAGTGAAAAACTCTGGTGGTAAATAAAATAGCCCGATAGCGTTTTGCGTAACCGACACAAATATATTGCACAAAATCGAATAAAATTTGTACAAGTAAATCTCTGCGAATCTGAAAGTTCAACAAGTGCCCAAAATTTCACAAAACATAATTAACAAAATAGTCGAACACGCTCAAAATGAATTGCCGAATGAGGCTTGCGGCTTAATTAGCCAATCAAAAAATAAAAACGTAATGCAAGCAGACGAAGTCACCAATACAGCAAAGTCGCCCTATCGATACGAAATGTCACCAATCGAGATGCTCAAACTCGAGCAAAGACGTGAAAAAAACAACGAAGACTTGTTCGCGATTTATCACTCACATGTCGCCTCGCCAGCCTACCCATCACCGACAGATGTACGTATGGCATTCTTTCCTCCTGGCGAAACAAATAACCCGCCAATGTTTCCAGATACCTATTATATTCTGGTGTCGCTAGCTGAAAATGTCCCCGAAGTCAGGGCATTTTTCATCAGGACTGGCGGTGAAATTGAAGAGGAAATCATTGAGATTACGATGTGACAAAAATTCCATGTGTTTACAACTCGAAATAGCGTCAATCAATGTCTGAGAAACAATCTTCACAGGAAATATATCTTGGCCTCGGCAGCAACCTAGGAAATCGTCTTGATAACCTGCGAACAGCCGTGAAGTGCTTGGAAATTCATCATATCCACACGAAGTTATTTTCTTCCCTTTACGAGACGCCTCCATGGGGTTATGTAGAGCAACCTCAGTTCCTCAATGCCGCCATCTCAGCGACCACAGATTTGAGCGCACACGAAATTTTAACGAAAGTAAAGGCAATTGAATCGCAAATGGGCCGGACTGAAAACAACAAACGCTGGCAGGAAAGGCTCATCGACATCGATATCCTGCTTATGCCAGGACAGATTATCAATTCCACCGAACTCCAGGTACCGCATAGCTATCTTCATGAACGATCGTTTGTGCTCGTTCCGCTAGCCGAGATTTCACCGGATCCGATTCATCCACAAATTGGATTGCGTATAGAAAGCTTGCGTGACCTAAGGCCATTGACCGAAAGACAATCTATTATAAAAATATCCGATCGAGAGTGGTTTACTGAGAATTAGAATCTTTGGGAGGATAGTCATCTGGCCGGTCCCAAACCGTTGTAGCCATTGTAAATCCAATCCAAAATAAAAATATCGAAAGCCCTAGACTCAGCACGGCAACCGGCAAAGCCAAAACAAAATGCAAATGTTTTCTTAATTTATTCAGCAAAAAAACAGGCGTAATAAACGCCAAGAATATTAATCCTTTACCAAGCGCTCTGGACTGTTGAGTCGTGATGGGATTAATACCTGCAATATTCATAAGAAACTGTCAAAACCTACAGCGATCGAAGATCTGGGGGTAAAAGATTCGGAATCCCATCCTCAATTAAATAGACTTCCGCACAAGTATCGCAAAAAAGTGAACCTTCAAGTATTTCCGTGTCATTCTCACTGGAAACCTCTAGTCGCAAGGAATTTTTACATACAGGGCATGCTAATATTTCCAAAAGTGTTGGCTGCATTTCTTGTCCCTTCCGATACCATGTACCCACGCTACCAAAACATACCTTACGAGTATAAGACCCATATTTTAGTTGATGATAGTTACCTTTCTTGCCTTACTTAAAGTGGGTAATCGCTCGGCGCTATCTTCCATCGCAGGCATAAGTTACTCAAGGATATTTAATCAGATCCCTAATTGAAATAACAGAATGCGAAGCAAGGATCTTAGGCAATCTGCTATCGTTCAGGTAAATAGGGGGCCAAATGAAAGCAGCAATATACAAAAGCAAACAGAGTTTAGTGGTCGAAGAAATCCCCACACCTGAACCTGAACCCGACGAAATTCAAATTAAAATCTCACATAGTGCAATTTGCGGCACTGACGTGCATGTCTA
>JAQWLS010000041.1 GCA_029247135.1 Dehalococcoidia bacterium
ATGACTGCTACTTCGCCCACAGAACTTACTATTCCCATAATTATCTGGTCATCTGGCAGCTCTATCTCTACTTCTGCACCGACAACTAGGAGCTCTTGATCGCTTACATCAATTTGTGTTGATACTCCCTGTAACGAGACCATCACCTCACTAAAACCACCGTCATCATCTATTTTTGTCTCAACGGATTGCATCGGAGTTAAAAACATTAGAGTACTGTTCTGACTTATCGCAGCACCAACAGTGGGGAAGGCTTGTGAAGCTTCGGCAAAAGATGGCCCAGGCACAAATAATACCTCGCCAAAAGCAAGCCTACCCGTCACCTGAAATCCGTAGTCGCGTTGCATTCTTGCAATCGAACTCTCAAGACTCAGGTCAAATTTTTCATCGATTTCTAGGTCAGTTGGGGTTGCGTAACCAAGTACCAAAAGATTTTTCTTGAGCTGCAAAACATCTAATCCGTCAGTCATCCCCATTTTGAATTCTCGCCAACCAGGCTGATTCCCATATAAGAGAATCGCACCAGACGGGCCCTCCTTTAGGTCCTCTTTCTTCTGAAGAGCCGTTTTCAGAGAGGCTTCAGCGCTGGAAAGAGAATTTTGTGACTGCTCTAACTCTAGAGTTGTCGGTGGAATGTCCAATGCCAAACGTTTCTCTTTAGCCGAATCTAGAGAGTTTTGTGCCTGAGTAAGTTCAAGCACCGTAGGAGGAATGTCTAAAGCAGAGCGTTTCTGTCGGGCTGATTCCAAAGATTTTTTAGCTTGAACGAGCTCAAGCACGGTGGGAGGCGTATTTAGAGCAGATCGTTTTTTCTTCGCAGAGTCTAAAGATTTGGTTGCCGAATCTCGAGAGGCCACAGCGGAGGCATAATTCTCTTGAGCTATAAGTAAATTAGTACTCACAGTGAGCCAGGCTTTATCCAGATACATTCGATCACGCAGATTCTTTACGCCAACGGCACTCATTGGTATTAATTTGCCCTCGCTTGTGTCAGGGCAAATTTCATAACCGCGTTGGTTTACCACGTCACAATACTTAGTTCGCTTATCTCGAAATGCGTCCCATAGGGTATCAACCTTGCCATCAGCAGTAACTAAACTAGATTCTGCCTGACTCACTGATGCATCAGCTGCAGCTATCTCAGACTTAGTGGGCTTAGCCTCCAACTTCTCAAGGCTCACCTCTGCCTGTGAGATTGCCAAATTAGCCGACGCGATTTCTGCTTGCGTAGGATCAGACTGTAGTTTTTCGAGCGAAACTTCTGCTTGAGAGATAACAACTTCTGCTGCCGCTATTTCTGCATCAGTAGGTCCATCTTTCAGCTTTTCAAAAGATACCTCAGCCTGCGAAACAGATGCCTCTGAAGACGCAATCTGCTGGTCTATCGCCAGCACCTCCGCGTCAGTTACAGATCTATAAAACCCGTAGACGAGAGAGCCACGTTCTAAACGAGCACCTTCGGATGCAATCGAGGTCAGAACGCCAGTTCCAAACGTCGCAACCGCAACCGTCTCCCCGTACTCCAATACTCCATCAAATTCCTCGTACGTCACCAAATCCTTGCGTTCCAAGCTCACTTTTGACGTCACAAGTGACTTAACTTGCGGTAAGTCAGATTGCCAAATTCTTAGAGTTTCTTGGGGAACCAACAAGACCGCAGCAACCGCAAAAACACCAATCAATAATATAGCTATAAGTACCTTCATTGATTCTTTACCCAATCCAATCGATTACTAAGACACGCAGAGCTGAAGCCCATTTATTTCATTCTATTGACCGAAGTACACCTCACGACAGATGGCTATACTTGCCTGGATGGCACTGTCCTGTGTGTCAATTCCTGCAAACATAGAGGTGATAGCCGACCTCGTGCCTCCAGAAAAATCAGGATCCGATACTGGCACGTCATCCTCCCGAAGACACTCAGCAAACTTTAATAAATTATCTTGAAATTCGACTTGCTCTTCGGCAGTGTCCTCTTGCGCGAAGGTCGCACCCTGAAGTAATGGCAGACACTCCCCCAGTACCTCTTGTGTCTTGGAATCCTGCCAATTGAATTTTGGATCCTGGATCACGCTCTCCTGCAAGGCTACTGTATCCACGGTGCCATCAGCATTGAGCTGAGGATCGGGAATACTGAATCCATTCTTACGCATACAGGTGGTGAAGTCGGTCGTTATATCCTCATCTGTTCGGACCGCGGAATCGTTCAGCTCCACCAATTCTGGAACACAATCAGCCAATGCATCTCGCGTAGATTCATCTTTCAGATCAAACACTGGATCCGACAATACGACTTCGCGTAAAACTTCAATATCAATTGTGCCGTCACTATTTAACCTTGGTGGAGGAAGGTCAAACCCATAATTTGCCATACAGGATGTAAATGCATCTGCTGTGGTCTGAACTGGTTCTTGTGAAACTTGCTCGACGGTGACTACTTTTGCGGGCACCGACTCAGCGTCGCCAACTCGAGCGACCCCGCTTTCTGACTCTGAGTCTCCACCACAGGCTAGCAATCCGAGCAAAAAAACAGAAATAACAAATAGCGCTAAATATTGTTTGTGCAGTTGATTAAACTTCATACCAAAACCCCACTACTCTCAGCTCCTACCTATTAATTTAATCACGGTTTGTTACAAAAACTCTAAGAAGTACTTAAGAATCTATACAACCTTCTGCTGCGACACAGGGATATGAGATGAACTAACCTAGGAGGACATAAATATCTTAGGGAGTTCTGAATACGTGACGATAAAAATAACTGGGCCGTGGACATTAGAAACAGTTCGAACCTATCTAACGGACACGGAAATTCCTGTCCAAATTGCTGCATTAAATGATGACAATCTACCAGTGCTTATCTCACTTTGGTTTAGCTATGAACCTGACCATATTTGGTGTGCAACTCAGCAAGGGGCAAAAATATTGAAGCTACTTGCAAAAAATCCTGTATGTGCATTTCAGATATCTTCGGAGCATATGCCGTATAAAGGAGTTCGTGGACATGCCAACGCATCGATTCATGAGTCAGATGGGGCCAGAATATTAGATAAACTCGTTCCAAAGTATCTAAAAGAAGGCGACTCCAAATTCGCAAAATGGCTCCTTTCTCGTAAAAAAACTGAAGTTGCGATTCGACTAGATCCAATATCAGTAACCACTTGGGATTTTTCTAATCGAATGACAAACTCATAAATTCATCTCACCTTGCTACTATTCACTCAATATTTACGGACTACATACAATTAATAGCTGCACTGTAGTCAGATCAATCGCTATATATCGGCAGGGAGTTCAATTTTGAAAGTTACAGGCCTGAACACATTCGTTGTAGAGAATGAAGAACCATTCATAGGAGGACGCTACTTCCTCTTTTTAGAGCTCACCACCGATGAAGGTATTACCGGTATCGGAGAACGTGTGGTCGGAAGCTCGTACGGAGACCCGGACATTGCTGCCACATTTATACGAGGACAAATAAGCTTGCTCGAGGAACTAGTAAATCAGTATGTTGTTGGCGAAAGTCCATTCAATATCGAGCGAATCTGGGATCGAATGTACGCATCAAGACATGATTATCGGCACCCAAGCCTCTACGCCACTCCGGCCATGAGCGCGGTTGACATTGCTCTTTGGGACATTGCTGGGAAAGCAACCGGACAGCCGATCTACAATCTTTTGGGCGGAAAATATCATGAAAAACTCAGAGCCTACGCTTATATGCCGCGAATGCGTGAATTTAACGAAAATCCAGAAGTAGCAGGTGAAGTCGCGGTTCAGCTCGTGGCTGAAGGAAATACTGCGTGCAAATTTGACCCGTTCATGCCGCTCTACCCAATACCTAGAGACATCTCGTTACGTGAAATGGAAAATGCTGCAAAGATTTTTGAAGAAATTAGAAAATCTGTCGGGAATGATCTAGAAATTGGCATTGGTACACATGGTCAACTCACCACTTACAGTGCGATTCGAGTGGCAAACTTCCTGGAGCCGTTTCACCCCTACTGGTTTGAAGAACCAGTACCACCAGAAAACTATGAGGAAATGGCCAGAGTTGCCGCTCATACTAGCATCCCTATCGCCACCGGAGAACGACTCGTTACAAAGTATGAATTTGCTCAAATACTCGAAAAAAAAGCGGCCCAAATTATCCAACTAGACGTAGGTCAGTGCGGTGGAATCACCGAAGCAAAAAAAATAGCCGGTATCGCGGAAGCACACTACGCAGTGATAGCCCCACACATGTATTGTGGGCCGGTTGCAGCAGCAGCAGCAATTCAAATTGACACATGCAGTCCGAATTTTGCGATACAGGAGGCTAATCAAGGATCACTCCATAAGTCGATTTTTCAAGAACCACTGATATTCGAAAATGGCTACATCACCCCGCCAACCGGACCAGGCTTGGGCGTTGAATTTGATAAAGCGGTACTCAATAGAAGGCTCGTTCGATAGATTTAAGGACTTTTTAAAAAATTTCAGCTAAAAAAGACTATTCGCAAAGAGACCACACCAATTAAAACTAGTCTCACACGACCTAATACGAATATTTCGTTAACCAGCCTAGCGGTCGCTGCAGCTTTGCTTGGTGACGCGATGCTATATGTAGTGATGCCTTCCCGACCAGAACTCTGGCATCTCACAATCGCTCAAGTCGGAATATTACTCTCAGTAAATCGATTCGTACGATTATTGACTAACCCTATAAGTTCAGAGATTATTCGAAGATTTGGCGTCGGGAAGCCCTTCGCATCTGCAATGTGGAGCAGCCTAATCGTTTTGATCATCTATGCATACTCGACTAATTTCTTTTTACTACTCCTGGCTCGCTTATTGTGGGGAGCATGCTGGTCGGTCTTAAGGCTTGGAGCACAATGGACAGCACTCGAACATAGTTCAAAATTCAACCTGGGTCTTAACCTGTCGTATAACGCCTCAATAATAAGAATCGGTGCCATCGGTGGTGCTCTGTTCGGTGGGATACTCGCTGATTACGTGGGCTATCGGGAGGCATTACTGATTTTCGGACTAAGCACACTAGTAGTAACCGGCATTTGGTCTAAAAAGACACTCAAGCAGATTTCCGAACTAACAATTCAAACAAAACAAGAGAAACGTCAGTACAAAAACATATTAGGCAACCCACGAATCATGGTTATTAACTGCTGTGCCTTGGTGGTGGGATTAATTTGGGCTGGAATATTGTCAGGCACTATTGGCCATTACTTGCGGTTCAGATTTGGCCTCGAGCTGAATTTTCTAACCATTGCTCTAGGAGTCACTAGTTTTACCGGACTAGTCCTAGGCCTGCGGAGCTTTGCCGAGGTCTTTGTGGGACCTCTGGGTGGATATCTATCTGACAAATATGGCCGCGTTCAGGTCCTTCTAATCACCCTCGCACTGTCGGCCGCCTGCGTTATGGGACTAGGAATTAATCTGAACGCCTTTAACATGCTCATTCTCCTAATACTTGCATTTACTGGTGGGGTACTACTTAACATGCAGTTGCTTGCCTTAGCTGGTGAAATCGCTCAGAGAATATCTCGGACAGAAACACTCTCTGTCTACGCTACCTTCCAGGATTTTGGTTCTGCTCTAGGGCCGGTTATCGGACTCTCACTGATCGCATCCGCGCACCTTAGCCTTCTATACCAAGCAAGTGGAGTTGTTTTATTAATCTTCGGTCTGATTTTTTTTGTAGCGTTCAGACGGGTCTCGTTCGAATCGGCACACATCGATTCATAATGAGACTTCCACACTGAACACAAAAATTTAAAATTCAGATATATTTCTGTTAACTCGGTGAGCCAGCACAAATAAGCTTCAATGAGAACGGGAGAAAAAATATGGTACGTGTTAAAGATGGTGTACTTCAACTGGATAAAGAAGCTAATGGTCGTATTTGGGTGATGACCCTAAATCGGCCGGAGCGCCTGAACTCATTTAATGGGGAGCTACGAAAAGCTCTCTATGAAACGTACTGGGATTTTGCGCATGATGAGGACGCTTGGGTATCAATACTTACTGGGAATGGCAGGGCTTTTTGTACAGGACAGGACCTGAAAGAGAGAACTGAACGGAATGCTGCAGCAGCGGCTGGACTACCCGACCCAATGGTACAACTGCCAGATTATCTGAAAGATATGTTTCCGCTCTCTGAAAAAATAAACTGTTGGAAGCCAATGATTGCTGCTATTAACGGACTCACCATTGCAGGTGGATTCAATCAGGCAATGCAATGTGACGTCCGCATCGCCTCCTCGGAAGCTGAGTTTGGCATTGCAGAGGTACGATGGAATCAAGGTGCCGGTTGGGTACATCATCTACCAAAAATTATTGGATTAGGAAATGCACTGGAGTTAACACTATGGGGTGATGAACGTATCTCAGCTCAAAGAGCCTACGACTGGGGATTCGTTAACAAAGTCGTAGATCCGGACGATCTAATGCCTACTGCTATGGAATGGGCGGAACGAATGACTCGTTTAGCTCCCCGCTCTGTGAGAAACCTAAAAGAAATCCTTTATCGAGGTACCAATATGAGCTCCATGGAAGCACAACGCTACGCGGAAAATCTAGAGAAAAATCTAATAGGTATGGAAGATTCTACTGAGGGCCCTAAGGCTTTTTCGGAGAAACGAACACCTGAATTCAAAAATAGATAGCTATGCGACCAGAAAACTAAGCGGCTAAGAAAAAACAGATACTTCCGGTTTATTTCTTTTCTTATGAGATTTTCCAGATGCCTTAAGATTCCGCTTTAGGCGTTTCCCATAGCTTGCCTTTCCGTTTCGCTTGATGCTACTTGAATCATCACTGAACTGTGATTCCGATCGTGGGCCACTACCCCGCTTTGGTTTACTGCGAGATTTGTCACTCCCGGTTCGGTCGCGTACTGAATCATCACTGAACCGTGATTCCGATCGTGGGCCACTACCCCGCTTTGGTTTACTGCGAGATTTCGTTGGGCCACTGCCTCGGTTCTTAGGTCCCTCTGAAACTCTGTCTGGGCTCATCAGGTTTCTTGTGGCTTTATCCACACTACCTTCCGGACTACTAATTGAAATTGATAAGCCTAACGATCGTTGCAGTTGCTTAACAATTTTGTGCTGCACCTGATCGACAAAGCAAATCACCACACCTTTCGCACCCGCCCGAGCAGTTCTCCCAGATCTGTGGAGATAGGCCTTATCGTCCTCTGGGGGATCGAAATGGAGCACACACTCCACATCGTCTACGTGAATACCTCTAGCTGCGACATCCGTGGCAACCAAAGTTTGCACCTCGCCATCAGCGAATGCAGCTAATGCCCGCTTACGCTGATGTTGACTTCGGTCTCCATGAATGGCCGCCGCCGAAACTCCCATCTGCTTCAATTGCCGAGCCGCGCGATCAGCTCCATGCTTGGTTCTCGTGAAAATAACTGTTCGACCATACTCCTCGACGACATGCACAGCTACTGGAATTCGATCGGGCCGATTCACAGACCAAAATTTATGTTCCATAGAATGAATATCAGGCTTCTTCGACCCTATCTCATGCCGTACAGGATTCTTCTGATAGTCCTTCGTAAGCACGGCGACATCGCCATCAAGTGTGGCAGAAAATAATACCGTCTGCCGATCAGAAAGGGTCTGATCCAATAACTTTCGAACTTGTGGTAAAAATCCCATATCCGCCATACGATCTGCTTCATCTATGACTACGATTCCTACCTTTTCAAGCGTAAGTGCTCTTTGTTCCAGCAAATCATTCAATCGACCTGGACATGCCACAACAATATCCACCCCTTTAGCGAGTCGGTCGATTTGCTGACGCATGTTCACGCCGCCATATACTGAGAGGACAGTTCGTTCCATCATTCGTGCTAGGGGCCTAATCGCCGTAGTGATCTGCTCAGCAAGCTCTCTGGTAGGAGCAAGTATTAACGAAGTCGGTTCTTTTGAATACCCTTTCGGCGCTCGCACCACCAATGGAATACCAAACGCTATGGTTTTACCTGAACCCGTTGGGGCTCGCCCGCAGATATCTAGTCCAGACAAGGCATCAGGAATCGTCGCCTTCTGAATTTCAAATGGATCATCGATGCCACGATCCAAAAGCACCTGCACCAACGACTCGGGTACACCGAGATCTTTAAACTTACTTTTCACGAAACTTGCCTTAGGGGAATTTGCTAGTAAGTATCGTAGTTACATTTGTTCACACGAATAGATCTCACTGATCTAAACTCTATCCTTAACAATTTTTATAAGCGAATATTTAGGCTCAACCTAACCAAGCGATTGCTCAATCATTCGGCTAACATGGTGGAAATATTGGAAAATAATGATGGAGCGCGTGCTATGACCAATGACATGAATACCGACACTTGGCAAAAAACTCCTGACGGCATTCCAATACCACCTCCGTCAAATGATGACGTACTGACTGAGACAACCAACAACATTAGGGTGATTACTCTTAATCGGCCGTTAGTTTTGAATGCACTGAATAAGAATGTACAACGACTCCTGCTACATGCACTCCAAAAAGCCGATACTGACGATGACGTTTCAGTAGTTATCCTCACCGGAGCCGGTCGAGCCTTCTCAGCAGGTGGTGATATGTGGTCACATCTATATCCTGATGATGAACCCGGACCATCAGGCACTGACGTGCAAACATATATTTGGAAAATGAACAAACCAGTTATCGCCGCGATTCGCGGTCACGCTGTTGGACAAGGTTTTGAACTGGCAGGTGTTTGTGATTTCACTATCGCATCCGAAAACGTCAAGCTGGGCGAAATTCAGATTCGACACGGTTTTGGCATCCCTATGCTAATTACGCCTTTTCTAGTAGGGCTAAAAAAAGCGAAAGAGATTCTAATGCTTGGTGAAACCTTGACCGCACAAGAAGCTCTGAACCTGGGCCTGATTAACAAAATTGTTGCTGATGAGGATCTGATGCCAACCGCTAATACTTGGGCTGAAAAATTATCTAAGCTCCCTCAAAACACGGTGCGAAGTAATAAGGCAATCATTCGAAGAGTTTATGAACTTGCTGGCTTTGACGATGCAATTATGTATCAGGATGTTCCTGAGATAGCAGCCTTAATTGACAAGGGTGATGCGAACGCAGATCGACAGCATAAAATTCGTGAAAAAGACGGATGGACTGCGTTTAAAGAAGTACGCGATCAAGATTATGTCTCGTCTGATTAGCCTCTTTCCCTTACTACATAAGAGATTAATGTTTTAGGGAGTGGATTAGGTAGCCCGCTTTAAGGCCAAAATGGTGGCAGTGCCTGACCCGCATTCCCTATTATTTAAATTCTAACCAAAAAAGAAAAAGCTCTTTAATTCAACTGCGGTCGCCAATTACCTTCGGTTTGACTTATAGTCCTACGAGAAGATGGATCTCAATGACAAAAGCACTCTCTAATCTACGCATATGCGACTTTACTGGCCAACTTGCTGGCGCGGGTGCTACTCGACATCTCGCGGCTTTTGGAGCTGAGGTTATTCGCATCGAAGATCCGGTAAATGAGGGTCGTTGGGATATCCTCAGAGGAAATGCCCCGTTCGTAGATGAGCGGCGAGGGATTGATTTAGGTGGTGCTTTCAATAACCACAATGTAGAAAAAAAAGCCATCACCCTTAACTTGAGAACGGAAAAAGGTAAACAACTTTTAACTGAACTCATAGCCAAATCCGATGTCGTGTCAGAGAATTTTTCTGCCGGCGTAATGGACCGACTTGGCTTCGGCTATGAAGATCTCACAAAGATAAAAGAGGACATTATTTATGTCTCTAATTCTGGGTTTGGGGCATCCGGACCTTACAAGCCTTTCAAAACTTGGGGACCAATAGTACAAGCGGTCAGCGGGCTCACGTTTTCTTCAGGACTTCCTGATCAGCAATCTGCCGGTTGGGGCTATTCCTTTATGAATCACACAGGTGGCTACTATATGTGTATTGCCATACTCGCAGCATTGATTCACAGGCGACACACCGGTAGTGGCCAATGGGTCGATCTAGCGTGCACCGAAGCGGCTGCAAGTCTTACTGGCCCGGCAATCCTAGATTGGTCGGCCAATGGTCGACCAATGAGACGAAACGGACAACCAGATTCAAATCATAATGACTGGCCTCGTATGGCCCCACACGGGATTTACGCCACCCATATGCCTGACACATGGATAGCGTTAGCCTGCCGAAATGACGAAGATTGGACAAAATTGAGAAATCTTATTGACGAACCCGCTCTATACGATCAGCAGTTTGATGGTTTAGATGGGCGTATAGAAAAACAAACAGAATTAGACAAACATGTCAGCCGCTGGATTCAGCACTACGACCAACAGGCTCTCTACCAATTAATGCTTGATCAAGGGATACCGTGCGCACCGGTTCGAACACCTCAACAAAGAGTGGATCAAGACCCGAATACAGAGAACTGGGGGCTCTGGCCTACGGTAAAACATTCGCAGATGGGACAGGTCCGAGTCGACGGACTTCCCGTACATCTGTCAGAAACTGACTGGTATTTGGAGAACGGGGCCGGATGCCTTGGCGAACATAACGAAGAAATCTATGGGGAGATACTGGGTTATAACTCTCAACAAATCAATTCGTTCAAAGATCAGGGAGTGATCTAAGTGACTAGTCAGATCTCCTCTGGTCCGTTATCAGGACTTAAAGTAATCGAATTTACAGATGAGATTGCCCCTTGGGCTGGGAAACTTTTAGCGGAAATGGGGGCAGATGTTATCCGAATCGAACCCATAGAAGGCAGTAAGACTCGCTGGTATGAGCCATTTCTTGGGGACATACCCAACCCAGAGCAGAGTTTATTCTTCTGGCATTACAACCTGCGCAAACGTTCAGTAGCATTAGATATCCAGTCGGAGGAAGGGAAAACGCTCTTTAAACGACTCGTAGCACAGGCCGATATCCTAGTCGAAGACCAGCCGCCTGGCAAAATGGCAGACCTCGGAATTGGATATGCCAACTTAAGCTCAGAAAATCTCTCCCTGATTCACGCCGCCGTCACTCCGTTTGGACAAAGTGGACCACGCGCTAGTGAGCCAGCGACTGATCTCACTCTACTCGCTGGAAGTGGCCCAGCGTGGTCCTGTGGATACGATGACCACGAACTCCCTCCTATCCGAGGAGGAGGAGGACAGGGATATCATACGGCAAGCCACTGGGCGGTTATCTCGATTCTTACAGCAGTGATAGCCCGCGATCAGATCGGGCGAGGTCAGTTTATTGATGTGAACGCTAGTGCAGCGTCGAATGTGAGTACAGAAGGAGCTTCATACACATGGCTGGTGGCCCAGGAGACAGTCCAACGACAAACTGGCCGTCACGCTGGGGTCCGTCCGTCCAGCCCAACTCAAGTACAGGCTGCGGATGGTCGGTGGATTAATTCAGGGGTTCCAGCACGCCAAGGAAAAGATTTTCAAAACACCTATGACTGGCTCGAAGATGAAGGTTTACTCGATCAATTTCCGGAGGCTCCTTTATTACAAATTGGAGGACAAAGAGAGGGTTTCCTTAATCTTGGGGCCATATCAAGTGGAGAAGACGAAGAGGGAGCAGCAATTTTTGCTGCAGGCCGAGCCGCCATGGTATTACTGATTAAATCATTGCCTGCCTATGAATATTTCACTAAAGCCCAGGAAAGAGGATTTCAATGTGGAATTATTTATTCACCTGAAGAAGTCATGCAGGACCCCCATTTTGTAGATCGAGGATTCCCATTAGATATAGAACACCCCGAACTCGGGCGATCGTTCACATATCCTGGAGTACCTTACAAATTTCTCGGATCACCCTGTGAAATTAAAATGCGACCGCCATTCCTAGGTGAACACACACGCGATGTGATGATTGATCTCCAATATTCAACTGATGAAATTCAAATGTGGATAGACAGTGGCTACGTACTAAGTACTTAAGTTGGGAATTACAGCTCTAACTCTGAAGAGATACATAATTTTTAAAGTTACTCTCTTAACCGACTACATCGGCACTATTTTCAACATACCCAGGTCGCACGAACTTAGCTCGACTCGCTTCACACTCATCTCGTACGATACAGCCCTCCATATGATCATTCACTAATCCCATTGCCTGCATGAAAGCATAGGCAGTAGTTGGGCCAAAAAAACGCCAACCGAGCTTCTTGAGGTCAACGGCAAACTTGGCGGAGTGCTCAGTCTTCGAGGGGACAGGAAGTGTTCCAGCAATCGCCTTGACCGGTGATGGCTCATACTGCCAGACAAGCGCCGCTAATGAGCCATAGGTTTCCACAGCCTTACAGGCCTGTCGTGCATTGTTAATCGTAGCTTCAATTTTTCCGCGATGTCTAATGATACGAGCGTCATCCATGAGACGATGGACATCTTTCTGATCAAACTGAGCTATCTTTTCAAAATTAAAATCCAAAAAAACCTCACGAAAAGCAGGTCGCTTGTCCAGCACGGTCTTCCAAGAAAGCCCTGACTGAAATCCTTCAAGACAGATTTTCTCAAAAAGTCTGTACTCGTCCTCAACTGGAAATCCCCACTCCTTGTCGTGGTAGTTCACAAAGCCGGTAATCTTCAGAGCCCAACTACATCGAGGTTGGCCATCATCGCCAAGTGACAATCCTTCAGAGAGAGATGAGGATATCGACGCTTTCAACTTAGTCATGGCTGACGTCTCGTTATATCGAGTCTTCTGTGAGCACGAAATATCTCCCAGCTGGCTGATCGGGGTCCGGACGATAAATATATTTATTGCCAGGTACAAGCGCCTCTTCGTACAGCACCTCCTCGACATCATTAAAGGTAATTGAGACCGCATAATTATCAGGTCCAGGCAGGTAAAATTTAACCTCCCCATCTCGATTAGAGATTGAACTATTTAATCCAGCAATTAGCACGATGGCCCCTGACACAGGTAATCCCTCGACATCGAGTATGACGAGAGTGGCCGTCTGAGTTGGCTTAAACCTAACTAAAAACCATTGTCTGATTGTGCCAGGCCGACCTGGCACAGTGCCACTGGGCATATTATCAAGAACATCTTTCTCGTATCCAACTTGCTTGGGCGTAATCCAGTCAGGACCATACTTGTAGGTGAGATACTCCTCCGGTGGACTGGGCACGTTATACGATTCCCCAAGAAAATCAATCGGCGTCAAATTAGCAAAGAGCTTGATCGGAAACGGGACGCCAGGATAATGCGCGATGGTGCCTTTGACGACTTGATAACACTGCCAGTCAATACGGATTTGGTATTTCATTATTTTGACAGCCGTATAGAGCCCATCACGATGTACTTCAACATAACAACCATTGGCTCTGAGATCCTCTACGGTCGGCTCTATCATCTCTTCAGTGAAATCATGCATTCCAATAATTGATCCGAGATCAAGATCATCATCCCACGCAATCAGCGCCTGATCTCTCACTGCACCAAGACAAGTACCCTGCCTAAGAAAAAATGCTACTTCGTGCTGATCAAATATTTTTTTAACTTCACCTAGAAGTCTCTCAGCATCCTCTAGGTTCATAGGAGGAATAGTTCGTTCAAGATGGAGCATAAGCTCAGCATTTTCAGAATCACTCAACTGATTAGACTTCACAATAATCTCCCGTTCTCATTCGGTTGGGGCCTAAAGGACCAAAGTTAGTGCATCAACTAACGTTCTGTTTTCTGCCTGAGTGCGCGACGCTATTCGTACGTACCGATCAGCCTCTGGCATGCTTTTTTTTGCACAATCCTTTATCAAAATATTGTGTTCAACATAAAGTCGTCGAGTAATTTCGAGTCCGCTAGCACTGGGATTTGTCAGTTTACACAGTACAAAATTGGCATCAGGCTCAAGAGGTTCAATACCCTCTGTCGACATCAGCATTTCGTATAGAGCGACGCAATCTAATCGGGTTTGATTACAGCTTGCGATAAATTCTGTACGATGACGACCCACCGCATGTAGGAATTCCTCTGCCATGCCATTCACATTCCAAATAGCCAAACTATTTCGTATGTCACTAATAAACTTGCTATCAGAACTTAGGATATATCCCAAACGAAGGCCCGCTATGCCAAATACCTTACTCATGCTCTTAATGATGGCAAGATTAGGCTGTTCATCGATCAAGTCTTCTAGACTTCCGTTACTACCGAGTGCCGAAAATTCTATAAATGATTCATCAACAATTAATCGGCATTCTTCCCGTCGCAGTCGTTCGGCTAGTTTCACCAGGTCTTCGGGCTTCACCGATAACGCTGTAGGATTATTCGGAGTAACAATCACTGCAGTATCTGCCTTCCATTGAAGAGCAGCATGAGTGAATCCATCGATATCAAGGTCAAAAGTATCTGGATCTAGGGGAAATCGCTCGAGCTTTTCTGGCTGGACAACTTCTTCATATTCATTAAATGAGGGAGTCGGAATAATCAGACGCTGAATAAATTGGTTCCCCAGAATTTTAATAAGTTCGGCAGCTCCGTTGGCAACAGCAAGATTATCCGGATTGGCACCAGTCCAATTCGCCACCAGTCGGGCAAGTTCAGGCTGTGCAACTGGATAATTACTGACAATTTCCGGCAAATTCTTACTGAATACTTCCAACATTTCCAGGGGTGGAAAGTACATGTTATATAAATAGGCGTGATCAATGAAGCCGTACCGCCAGTAGGCGCCATGTAGTTCCTGAATACGATCAAATTGCTCAGTCCGCGTTAAAAAAAGGAACTCAGCCGCATCTAAATCTCTATGATCGTCAATCTCATACCAACGGTTTTTTGAAACATCGACCGCGACGAGCTCGCTCTTTGACTCTTCTGCTACAAAATCACGGAGAACGCTTTCATAGTATCCATTTTGGTGGCCATCTTGGATCTCTTGTTCTAATCTCGGAACAATTTGCTCTTCCAGTAATATTTTTCGAAATAGGTACACATTGACGGTCTTGAACAAATCAATATCTTCCGGCAATCGGTCAAGATCTTCATTCATTAGGAACTTGGTGATGCGGCGTTGCTCGTCACAGTATATTAACGTGCCGGACAGAGCTTTGGAGTAGGGAGCTACAGCTGCACTGCTTCCCTTTTCTCTTAACAGGTCAGTAATCAGATTTGAGTCAAAAATGACATCTGCCTCAACCAAGATGACATCTTCCGTCAGATAATCTCGCGCGTCCCAGAGCGACCGAATATTGTTTGTCGTTTCATAGTCACACGCATCGACGTAAGTGATCTTAATCCCCTCAAAGGAGGCGCCTATGCGGTCGCGAATCAGTGAAGCCTTATAGCCCACGACTATCACTGCTTCACTCACGTGCTGTGAGGCAAGACCATGCAAAGCTCTTTCAATTAATGATTGACCACCAACCTCAATAAGGCATTTGGGAATCCCTGCCGTCAAGGGCTGAATACGGTTACCTTTTCCTGCAGCTAAAATCACAGCGCGGCGAACTGAAATAGGCTTTTCTCCGTCTTTATATTCGAGTTGATAGTTCGTAGAATGCATAATTGAATCCAATTCGGAGTTATTAACTTCTCTGACCTAGTGACGTAAAATAAGTGCGAAGACGATCTATGGCCTCCTCATATCTGTCGTTGCAGAAAGCTAAGCGCAAATCATGTGGAACACCGAAATCTGTACCTGGTACGACTGCTACATGGGCCTGCTGAAGGATATCTCTGGCCAACTCTTTGGATGAAGCAAATCCATGTTCAATATTCCAGCTCTCACACCGCAGATTTGCGTAAAAACCGCCCAAGGCTGGTACAGGTTGGCAACCCGTATTCTCCAGTTGCTGAGTCGTATATTCTGCCCTTGCACGATAAACATCTCTTAGATGTTCCGGGCTTTCCTCATCTGCGAGAGCCGCAATCATCCCGTATTGATAAACTGGATCTGTGCACAATAACGTGTGCTGCTGAATAACGCGAAGATTTGTCTGTAATTCTTCGGGCAAAATCGCAAATCCTATACGCTTTGAGTACATTCGATAGCCCTTGGAGAAGCTGTTAGTCACGATAGTATTGTCCTTATATTCAGGAAAGATTTTTAAAGCTGAATGAAAGTCCTCATAGAACATCGTATTGTTATAAATTTCATCATTAAGCACATATGATTGTCCATCGACTATCTCATAGATTGCTTTCATTTCGTCAGGCGACACTATATTTCCTAATGGATTACCTGGAGAATTAATTACCACAAGAGAAGTTTTTTTCGCAGAGTAATTTCGTCTAAAAGAGTCCATATCAACTCTCCCCGAATCACTATTGATGTCGTAAAACTTAACTTGTGCGCCCGCTAATTTAGCACAATATAAATACAGGGCGTAATAAGGTCTTGGGATTAGAATTTCATATTCGGGCCCAGAGACTAGCTGAAAAATATTACGGAAAATGGGTGACGTCCCAGTGTTCACTATGACTTGATCGATCGTACTATCTGCCCCATAGCGTCGGTTATAAAACTCCGAAATAGCCTGACGTAATTCTGGCAATCCCTCCGGATATATGCGCCTTACAAAATCTCTATCATGAAGTTTTTCGACGATAGTGTCGAGCACTGGACCTGGCATCGGAAGTTCTGGAACACCTACAGTAAGCTTAAGAACATCAGCTCCCTCTGCAATCAATTCATCAGCGAGTTCATCGAGTACAAACATTTGAAACTCTAAATCCATTGGCATCAAGTCTCGAATAGTACGTGGCATTTAGAATTCTCCTATATTTCATTGATGATTTAGTGATATTGAACCCGACAAAAATTAAATCGCAGAAACTACGCCGATCTCGTTATCCGGACCGAAAATCACAAACCACAAGTCCAAATCCAGGATCAACCTGTCTCTGGAACAGAGTCAAAATGAATAAGGTGACACAATTTAGTGACGTAACCGTAACACATCACAACAAACCATCATCTGATTGTGATCGAAAAACGAAAGCCTCCGATCGACAAACGGCTCGTCCAGACGATAAAACTGGTACATCGTAGGATATTGACGTTTGGTATTACCAATAAATAATCAGATTTGACGAGGTAATTCTATGTGGCGCAGCAAAATAAGGGCGCACCGGTTTCATAAAGTGTTAGTGATCCCTTGGTGTATATCTCCGTTAAAGCAGTTACCTCTACTGTGCCTGTAAAATAGACGTAGCAGGCCGTCGCGACGGTCAGTGTCAAGAGTATAAATTTTTTGTACCGCATCATAAAATTATAACGACTTATCACCTGCACTAGTGGCGAATCCTGTTACGTGAAGTTAGGTGACACCTTCCTCCAGTTATATAAAGAGAAAAATACTAACAGTATCCAAAGTGTATCTGCCAAACCCAGATGAATTATTTGAGTTTCGACTGGTGTGAGAAGGACAATATTGAATACTCCAGATAAAAACTGTAAAAAAATTACTCCGAACACCGCAAATCCCAAAGCAGATTTCTGAGCACTGGGTTCCTCTATTACTAGATATAACAATCCAATAATTGCAAACCCGCCAATAATTGCGATCAGTGGGTGAATTGCTCTCACCGACACAAGTAGTTGCGCAATTGGCGTTTCCTCCACTACTACGTGGTCAGAAAGGTAGAGCGTGTCAGCCAAAGAGTTTATGGTTCCCGTGACTGTTATGAAAATTACTAT
>JAQWLS010000050.1 GCA_029247135.1 Dehalococcoidia bacterium
TAAAATGGGGGGCATCAATGTCAAATTCGACTGTTTGGAACTCCAGAGGCACCATAGCCGCTGCTTCAGCCTGAGCTCCAGATATTGCACCACGTCTGACCATCAAATCGAGGACGCCTGATTGTCGAGCTTTGGCAGGAGAACCCCATACAAGCTGTCCAGTATTGGGATCGAAGTTTTGCGGCGAGAAAGGGTCGTACAAAGCTGGTGATTGCGGGATACCGGCAAGCAAAGCTGATTCAGCAAGTGTCAAATTCTCAGATTTCTTTCCGAAATATGCCAACGATGCCGCTTCTATTCCAACATATGGGCCGCCGTATGAAATTGAATTAAGGTACCAGACTAAAATATCGTCTTTGGGATACTTTCGTGTGAGCTCAAGAGCCACCACAGTTTCCTTTAATTTTCGCGTGTAACTTCGCTCGAGCCTTTCGTCTTTCGGAATATAAATATTCTTCGCCAACTGCTGGGTGATTGATGACCCACCCGACCCTTCCAGCACTTGATTAGTTCGTGAACTAAACCAAGGAAGTAAGTTCTCCACTGCGGCTCGAACTATACCTGTAATGTTCAGTCCGTTATTTGTATAAAACGATGGGTCTTCAACAGCTATTGTTGCGTCCACAATCCATGACGAAATTTCCGAGAGTGGAACCGGTTGGCGAAGGCCATCAGTAGGGCTCACAAATTGATACAAGAATTGACCATTTCTGTCATAAATTTTGGCCGACCCACGAGAATATTCACTTAGCAATAATTGAGGTTCGACTACATTTTCCGAAACGTCTTGGTAGAAATCTCTCGCGAGAAAGCTGGCGGTGAGAACTAGAACTAAGCCTATAAAGAGTGGGAATCCAGCTACAACTATTAGTATTAGAAATAACTTCGATCGAGATTTCTCTTTGCGAGAGAAAATATTCGCGCGCTCTAAAGCCAGCAGCTTCCGAATTCTTGACGCCATTATGACTTTGATTCCTTCTGTAAAACCATGAAATGCGAAAGCCCAAGTCTGGATATTGGCGTTCGTTCAAGCCGATAACAGACAAAACGCAATACATTAGCGACAAACCTAGATCGTTTGTAAATGTTGTCAAATCCTGGAAAAATGTAAGAGTGATCAATAATATCAAATGAAAGATTCTCAATTAAGCCCTCAAATTCCAAATGACCATAGACTCTCGCATGTGGCACAAGCTTGTTTCTCAGTCCTTCAGGTAACCAATTCACAAGTGGAATATTGCCGAAAATGTATTTGTTACGCCACCAAATTCCGTGCGTTTCAAATGGATAACCTTTATTCGGCGCAAATAAAATACAAACGCCACCAGGTTTTAGTATTTTGTATATCTCTCGCAAAGTCTCTCTATCATCTTGAACATGCTCGATAACTTCATTCATCAGCACAGCATCAAACGAATCGCAAACGAAAGGTAATGCTTCACTAGCAGCAAGCAAATAACTAGCAGGTGTGAACTCGCTTGAGTCCACTAATTTGTCTCTTGCCGTTGCATCAAGTAATCGAGGGCGTTCGATATCTATTCCAACACATTCAGCACCTGTTAATTTGATTGCGCGTACATATTCGCCTACACCGCAACCTAAGTCGAGAACTAAGCCGTCGAGTTTGTCAAGAAACGGCCTAATAAAGTCTAGCCGCCGTTCTTGCCCAAACCTCCATAGGTAAGACGGGTTGCCACGACGTGATGCCACAGGTTCAAAGTTAGCTTGGTCCATTTCCAGTCCTAAAATATCTAAATAACCATCTGTCGGGTAACCTGCTCTAAGTATGCCACTCCTATAGAACTCTTGAAAGTCGAAGAAATTCTATCTAGATTGACTAGATTGAGTGTCTCCTCGATCGTATGCTAGACCCATGGAAATTTCGAAGGAAGATGTAATCCACGTAGCTGCACTAGCTCGAGTTCAACTTAGCGATGCCGAGGCTATAAAATTGCAAGAAGATCTTTCACTTATTTTTGGTCATTTTGAATCTCTGAACGAAGTAGATACCGCTGAGGTAAACCCAACATTACATGTGTCTGGGGAACAAATCATCCTCGCAAGAGAAGATCTTGAAGAATCTCATCAGAATCTACGTAAGGATCAGATTCAAAGACCACTTTCGCCCAATCAAGTACTCCACAATGCTCCTCGAATAGAAGATGGATTCATTAGAATAAAAGGAGTTCTCGACTAATGAATATATGGGTGTCAGCATGACGGTCGATTCTGACATAGGTAGTACAGCTGCCCAACACGCAGCGAACTTCCGATCAAATGCATACACACCCACAGATTTGTTTGAGAAGGTAAATGCGAAAATAACCTCTCAAAATGAGAATCTCAACGCATTCATTTCCTTTGCTGACGAAGCTGCTTTGTCAGCCGCCGAAAATGCAACACAGCGCATCAAATCAGGTGAAAATGGTGCATTGATTGGCATACCGATTGCGGTCAAAGACCTGCTCAATACCGCGGGACAGCGAACAACTGCTGGGTCAAAAATGCTTGAACACTTTATGCCCGTTCAGGATTCCACGGTCGTGCAAAAACTGAAGGATGCAGGACTCGTGATCATGGGAAAGACGAATTTAGATGAATTCGCTATGGGCTCCTCCAATGAATACTCTGCATATGGTCAGGTTCACAACCCTTGGGATTTATCGAGAGTACCAGGCGGATCTTCTGGGGGGTCTGCTGCTACAGTCGCAGCGAGAGGAGTTCCGCTCTCAATTGGAACGGACACAGGCGGGTCAATTCGGCAACCTGCAGCTTTATGCGGTGTAATGGGGCTTAAACCCACCTATGGACGCGTATCCAGATTCGGCGTAGTCGCATTTGCGTCTTCGCTTGATCAAGTGGGACCCTTCTCCCGAGACGCGAACGATATGGCTGACCTACTTCAGGTAATAGCCGGTCATGATGAAAAAGATTCGACTTCTTCACATGAACCTGTCCCTAACTTCAAATCCACGTTTGACCATGGATTTGATGGAGTTAAAATTGGGATTCCAAGTGAACTATTGCAAGAAGGTGTCGACGACACTGTTCTTGAGTCATTTGAGCACGCAATTCACGAATTTGAAGCCAGCGGTGCAATTATAAATAGGGATATCTCGATTCCCTCAATTAAGGCCGCACTACCGGTCTATTATTTGCTAGCGCCATCTGAGGCATCAGCAAATCTAGCACGATATGACGGTGTGAAGTATGGATTTTCAGCACTTGATGGAAGAAATGCAGAAGAGGTAATGTCAGCTAGCCGCGGAATGGCGTTTGGACCGGAGGTCAAAAGACGGATAATGATCGGCACATACGCGTTATCAGCCGGATATTATGACGCGTACTACCTAAAGGCCCAAAAAGTTCGAACCGTTATCCAAAAGGAATTCAATACAGCGCTAAATGAAGTTGATACTATTCTCACACCCACCACGCCAACTACAGCCTTCGAAATTGGTTCTAAAATAAATAATCCGATAGAAATGTACTTGAATGATTTGTTTACATTACCGGCAAACATAGTTGGGCTCCCTGCCCTGTCCACACCTTGTGGTTTTTCAGATGGCTTACCAATCGGTCTTCAGATGATCGGGAAAGCTTTCGGAGAGGCAGATCTAATAGGCTATGCACACGCATACCAAAGCGCTACTAACTGGCATGAATTTTCACCAACAAATGAATAGCTAAATTTTACTATCATCGGCGTGCTTTTTAATAAAGGTTTCGAGTAGAACAAACACATCTTCTGCACCCTCGGCAAGACTGTGCCCCGCACCTTCAATTATTGTGATCTCCTTTGGTTCATTAGCGCGACTAAAAATATCTTCGGATGCGGCCTTATCTAAAACATCGTCAGTTGATCCGTGAATTAGTAGTAGTGGCTTATTAAGCGCGTCTACGTCAGATGTTCCAAATCTCTGCGACGAAAGGCTGCCCACAGCCACTACGGTGTCCGCCAGTGCTGCAGCCTTAATTACTACCGCTCCTCCGAACGAGTGGCCTACCAAAATAATTTTTTCTGCACCGATACCTTTCAAAAAAGAGCATGCTGCGAGAGTATCCAAAACACATTCTTCAAACTCTCCAGCCTCCCTATACTCAACCCGAATAGATGCTATAGCCACAGCTTCAAGTGCAGATGCTAATCGAATATAAACTTCATCAGCTGGCCCTTTTACCCCTCCTGCAGCACCACCTACAAATACAGTCGCACTCACTGCACCCTCCACTGGCCTAAAATGTAGCGTTACATCTCCACGTGAAGTATCTAGCTGAACATCCATCTCACCTTCTATTTCTGCTGGCCTCGCCTTTGCAGATTTAATCGACAGAGTCATCTCTTCTAAATTATTCGTGCTCTGATCTTCATTTTCGTCATTTCTTGGAAGACCAAATCGTCCTGCCCCTGAAGCCATAGTTACTCCCTCTCTAAGTCAACGTAAACAAATGCCTGAAGTGTGTAAAAATTAATTTTAGACCAATCTCTAGCCATTACATGCTAACTCACAAGCACGCCCAAATCCCAATCAAAGGGATGATAATTTGCGGTAGAAGGGCTCAGCGATGGGTGATATCATTCTCTAACGATCTAACAGGCAGGGAAAACCTATCGGTTGACTGCCCCATGCTAACTACGGTTTGGTTGATGAAAGGAATCAATATGACAACTGGCTCACCTAGTTACAGCCCAGGACTTGAGGGCGTTCCTATCTGCGAGTCTTCTTTATCATTAGTCGAAGGGCAAGCGGGTCGCCTGACCTATCGAGGATACTCAATTGAAGACCTCACTCTACCTGGAGCGACGTTTGAACAAACCGTCGCTCTTCTTTTTGATGGTGAACTACCAAATCAAACCAGACTTGACGAGATTAGCTCTATTTTAAAAAGAGAACGCAATCTCAGTGACGAAGTTGTTGAAATAATCAGAAGTATCGCAAAAAATACACACCCAATGTTCGCAATACAGGCGGCGATAGCACTTCTTGGGCCTAAAGATAACGACTTTGAACCAAAAATTAATACCATCCGCGACCGTTCGCTTGCTCTTGTTGCGAAAGTAGCGACAGCAGTTGGCGTCGTTGCTCAGGCTTATACGGATCGACCTTACACCGGACCCCGCGATGACGAATCGCACGCAGAGATGCTCCTCCGGATGATTACTGGAAATGAGAGTCATCCAGAAGGACATGTGGATGTAATGAACCAGCTATTGACGCTCCAGGCGGACCATTCTGCAGGCAATGCTGGGACTTTCACCTCACGAGTAGTCACCTCAACTAAAGCTGAGCCTGAAGCAGTGGTTTCTGCTGCAATTGGGGCACTTTCCGGTCCTGCTCATGGCGGTGCAAATGAAGGCTCCCTAAGGCTTTTTATGGAAATTGGAGACCCCAGTAACGCAGAAGTTGAAATCGGTAAAAAACTAGACGATAAGTTCAAAATTCCAGGTTTCGGCCATCGTGTATACAGTGTCAAGGATCCACGATCGGAAGTTATTCAACGACTCGCCTCAGACATTATTGAGGCAGGTTCAAAAGTTGATGATTATTACAAAATCGCGCTCTCAGTTGAGGAAGTTGCTACGGCACGTTTAGGCGATCGAGGATTGTTCCCAAATGTCGACTTATTCAGTGGATGTGTCTTTGCGGCAATTGGTATACCAGTTGAGCTTTTCACCCCCATCTTTGCTGCTGGAAGAACACTTGGCTGGGTCGCAAACATGGAAGAACAATGGGCAAGTGGAAATCGTATTTATCGGCCTACACAGATTTACACTGGTGAAGCTCATAGAGAATACGTACCGATCGACAAAAGATAGCTTACATAAATCTGAAGAACCTATGATGCCCACGAGTATTTTGCTCTAATGGAACCGAGCAGTGTGAACATATATCCCTATCCGCGATTAAGATAGACACATTAACTTCAGTCGTTAGAAAGTCGATAGATGACAAAAAACTCGCAGTACTCTGATCATGAGCGAATTTTGACAGGAGTCAGACCCACCGGGCCACTGCATCTCGGTCATTATGTCGGCGCACTGGAAAACTGGCTCGATCTGCAGCCTAAGTATGATTGTTTTTTCTTAATAGCTGACTATCAAGTGTCCGACCATGCTGATGATTTTGATAGGGTCCGTAAAAGTGTTTTCGACGTTGCTCTCGATTGGCTCTCAATCGGTCTTGATCCTGAACAGAGTCATTTTGTAATAGAAAGTGCTGTACCCGAGCACGCGGAACTCACCACATGGCTTTCGTGGTGGACACCACTGGGAATGCTACAACGCAACCCCACTCTGAAAGCCGAACTCACAGAAATCGAAAATCAATCGGCCAAAAGATCAGCACCCCTCGCTTTTTTCAATTACCCGATGATGCAGGTTTCGAATATTCTGATGCCTAAAGCACATCTTGTTCCAACGGGAGAGGACCAGCAACCACACATCGAAATGAGCCGTGAAATTGCGAGAAAATTTAATAACATTACAGGGCGAGAGTTATTTCCTGAACCCCAAGGTTTGATAGGTAGAGTGGGACGACTGGTTGGTATCGATGGCCAGGCAAAAATGAGCAAAAGCCTTAATAATGCAATCTTTCTGGGCGATTCTCAGGAAGACGTTTTAAAAAAGGTACGAAAAATGTACACTGATCCAAATCGAATTCACGCCACAGACCCTGGCCGTGTCGAGGGGAATCCAGTCTTTATCTATCATGATGCTTTCAACCCAAATACTAATGAAGTAGACGATTTAAAAGAACGGTATCGTGCGGGTACTGTTGGTGATGTAGAGGTAAAAACTCTGCTTGCGGATGCAATTAACCGATTTTTAGAGCCCTCACGCGAAAAACGTCACGAATATGAAAGTAAGCCGAATTTAGTACGAGAGGCTCTGGAAGCAGGTTCCAACCACGCGCGAAAAATTGCTCAGGAAACAATGAGAGATGTGCGAGATGCACTCGGAATCAATTATTTCAAAGACTAACAGTAGACAGCAAGGTACGTAAAACATGTTAATCAGAGACGAAATCATTTCATTACTTGAGCAGGCGCTTAAATCAGCAGAGCATGCCGATGCCATCTCATCTGTTCCAAATCACACCATCACCGTTGAACATCCAAATCGCCAAGAACACGGTAATTTTTCATCAAATCTACCTCTTAAAATTCAAGGATTAGTAAAAATTAAAGCTCTGGATCTAGCTAAAATTATCATCGAGCATATACCTCCACACGACGCGGTCGAACGAGTCGAAATAGCACCGCCTGGATTCATTAATTTCTTCCTTGACGACAAATGGGTGGCACAACAAGCCTCCGTGATAGCTCGTGATAACTCGTTCGGACAAATTCCAATTGAAGGAGAGAAATCCCTTCAAATTGAGTACGTTTCAGCCAACCCTACCGGACCAATTCATGTTGGGAATGGTCGGGGCGCAGCAATTGGTTCAACTTTGGCTAACACTTTTAAGTTTACTGGGTACCAAGTGCAGCAAGAGTACTATATAAACGATGCAGGTAATCAGGTTCTAATATTTGGGCAGACGCTCTACGCGCGGTATCTCCAACTCCATGGAAATGAAGCAAGTCTGCCGGATAACGGATATCCCGGAAGTTATATGATCGATTTAGCTCAAGAAATAAAAAATCGCCATGGCGAAGAGTTCTTGGAGCAGAACAATGATTCAGTTATTGAGCAAATCGGCGTGCTTGGAATAGAGATTATGGTCGAGCAAATCAAGAAAGATTTGGAACAAATCGGAGTGGAATTTGATTCCTGGTTTTCTGAGAAAAGTCTTATGGAGGAGAATAGTCACTACGACCAATTTATGTCTATTCTCACGGAGAAAAATCAGATCACCGAGCGCGACGGTGCCGTTTGGTTTGCGTCGTCTGAATTAGGAGAATCAAAAGATAATGTGTTAGTCCGATCAGACGGCACGCCTACATATTACGCAACCGACATTGCCTATCACTATGAAAAGTTTATCGAACGACGATTCGACCGCGTAATTGACATTTGGGGAGCAGATCATCAGGGGCACGTCTCTCGTCTAAAGGCGGCCATAGATTCAGTCGGAGGTGAGCCAGATGCGCTTGATGTTTTACTTTACCAGTTGGTCACCCTCCGTCGAGGTGATGAAATAGTCCCTCTGTCCAAGCGGGCTGGTGAGATAGTCACATTAGCAAATGTTGTTGCCGAGGTGGGTGAAGACGCCGCGCGCTATTTCTTTTTAGCAACCGGCGCCAATCAGCCTATGGAATTTGATCTCGAGCTTGCGGTAACACAATCCGATGACAATCCTGTTTATTATATTCAGTACGCGCATGCACGAATTTCTTCAATCCTCGACCTCGCCACTGAGCAAAAACTTGATGCCGCGAATGCGAATACTGAATTGCTCACTGACCCGGCCGAAATAAAGCTTATAGTGTCTCTGTTACTCTTTCCGGAAATAGTGGAACGTGTCTTGTCTGATCTTGCTCCACACCACCTAGCTCACTATGCGCGTGAACTGGCTGCTGCTTTTCATAATTTTTACGGACAATGTCGAGTAGTTCAGATTGAAAATCCTGAACTCAGCTCATCACGCCTTCTATTGCTAGAGGCAACAAAGAGCGTGCTCGCAAGAATTTTAGATTTAATGGGAATCAGTGCCCCCAAATCTATGTGAACTCGTGCTCCGATGAACGCTTCTTTCTAAAACTTTTTCTTTTAGGTAGAGTGCATGTAGACTAAGCCTATGAATCAAGAAAAACAAAAGATCGTGCTCGCATTTTCAGGGGGATTAGATACCTCCGTCGCGGCGCATTGGCTGCGTGACCAGCGCGGATACGAAGTCCACTGTCTGACTATCGACCTTGGCAACTTGGGAGATCTCGATGGAATTCGGTCTCGAGGCGAAGAGGCTGGAGCTGCCTCGGTAGAAATAATCGACGCAAAAGATACGTTTATCCGTTACTTTATCTGGCCAGCATTGCAGGCTGGCGTGGTCTATGAGGGCCGGTATCCGCTCGCTACAGCGTTAGGACGACCATTGATCGCAAAAATGCTAGTCGATAAAGCTAGAGAAATAGGAGCAACTGCCGTTGCACATGGCTGTACAGGAAAAGGAAATGACCAAGTCAGGCTTGATGTTGGCGTTCAAACTCTTGCACCTGACCTAAATATAGTCGGAACTACCCGCGAGCACTCTGTCTCTCGTGATGAAGCCTTAACTTATGCAGCAAAATATGGCATTACCGTTCGGCAAACGGCAGCCTCACCCTATTCGACTGACGAAAATCTTTGGGGCAGATCAGTTGAGGCTGGTGTACTTGAAGATCCATGGTTAGAGCCTCCCGAAGATGTATTCGAATGGACAAAACCTCTGAATGAAACACCTTCAACGGCAAGAGAGATCAACATCCGATTTGAAAAGGGTGTCCCCGTTGCACTAGATGGCGAGGAATTCTCACCCACTGAAATAGTCCAACAACTCTCTGACCAAGGTGGCCAACATGGGATTGGTCGCATTGACATGGTAGAAAACAGGCTAGTCGGTATTAAATCCAGGGAGATTTATGAGGCCCCTGCAGCGCTAATCTTACTGGAAGCCCATCAAGCACTTGAAGATCTGACGCTTACCAAAGCTCAATCACGCTTCAAAAATACGGCTTCGCAGGAATACGCGGACCTCGTATACAACGGACTCTGGTTTAGTGCTCACCATCGCGACCTTGCGGCATACGTAGTCTCAACACAACGTCACGTGACAGGTGACGTAAAAGTCAGACTTTGGCATGGTTCGGTTACGGTTATGGGACGACGGGCTGACAGGTCTCTATATTCTCCAGAATTAGCGACTTATAACAAAGAGGGCGATCTCTTTGATCAAAGTCAGGCCGGAGGATTTATCCGGCTCCATGGGCTGCCGGCGCAAGTCCAAGCACAAAGACAGTCGCTTACTGGAAGTGATGGCGATCTGTTGCGCTTAGCCGCACCAGAAAACGAGTAGAAATGTGACTGAAAACAAGTCTGATAAATTGTGGGGTGGGCGCTTTGAGCTTGATACTGATGCACTTACTGATCAGTACAACGCCTCAATTTCTTTTGATAAGAGACTATATCGAGAGGATATAGCTGGCTCTAAAGCTCATGCCATAATGCTCGCCAAACAGAATATTATTAGCCCTGAAGACAGAGACCTAATAGTCAATGGACTAGTCGAAATTGAACAGGAAATCACTCAAGGTACGTTCATCTTTAGCCCCGAACGTGAAGATATTCATCTGAATATTGAAGCGGCGCTAACCGAAAGAATTGGCGAAGCTGGTGGACGCCTGCATACCGCTCGATCACGAAACGATCAGGTCGCCACTGACATCAGATTATTTGTTCGAGACGCATGTGATTCAGTGATTACATCATTACGTACCTTGAGATCCGTATTGCTCAATTTGGCGGAAGAAGAAGCTGCGACAGTAATGCCGGGGTACACGCACCTGCAACGGGCTCAACCAATACTCTTTAGTCATCATCTACAGGCATACGAAGCGATGTTCGCGAGAGATACTGAAAGATTTGTGCAAACACGATCGCGTACAAATCAGTCACCACTAGGAACAGGTGCACTCGCTGGAGTTTCATATGCGGTTGATAGAGCTTCATCTGCAGATTTGCTTGGGTTTGATGGCATTATTGAAAATTCAATCGACGCAGTGTCCGATCGGGATTTTATATTCGATTTCCACTCTGCATCTGCGTTGTCAATGATTCATATCTCCCGCCTCGCTGAAGAACTTATCCTTTGGGCGAGTGCTGAATTCGGATTCCTGAATCTAGACGAAAGATTCTCCACTGGCTCAAGTATTATGCCGCAAAAGAAAAATCCGGACTTAGCAGAATTAGCACGCGGTAAAAGCGCTCGAACTATAGGTAATATGGTTCAAATAATGACACTCTTAAAGGGTCAGCCACTTGCATACAACAAGGATATGCAAGAAGACAAAGAATCACTGTTTGATTCAGTTGATACAGTTGTAGATACGTTAAATATAATGGTTGCGATGTTACCCAGCTGTTCATTCAATAGAGAGCATATGAAGACTGCGGCGGAGGCAAACTTTGCTCTTGCAACCGATTATGCTGATTATTTAACCAAAAAAAATGTCCCCTTTCGTGAAGCACACAGTGCGGTCGGTAGTATGGTTTCGTTTTGTGAACGAGAAAACAAAACTCTCGCCGAACTGACACTTGAAGAGCTGAAAAATATACATCCTGAGTTCGACGAAGGTGCTCTGGAAATAACAATCGAATATTCACTTAACGCCAGAGCAGCTACTGGTGGAACAGCACCCCAAACAGTTGAAAATGCTAGAAAAGCAGCTCAAACACGGCTGAATGAAGAAGCTGCACAAGAATGAATAGCTATCTGATTGCACCCTCAATCCTCACAGCTGACTTCGGACGATTAGCAAATCAGATAGAGGCGGCTGATGCAGCGGGACCGCTAGTCTGGCATCTTGATGTAATGGATGGACATTTTGTGCCTCCGCTTTCCTTCGGAACTGAAATCATCAAGGCGGTATCAGAATTGACAGACAACTTAGTTGAAGTGCATGCCATGGTCGCCCACCCTACAGAACATTTTGATGACTTTGTAGAGGCAGGAGCATCACGCCTAATATTCCATTACGAGGCTGCAATGGAGGCTCCAAATCTTGGGGGTCCCGGTCTTGGCGAGACCATACTTCGAGCGAGAGAAACAGGAAGTGAAGTAGGTATAGCGATAAATCCCGGCACTAACATCGCCGAGATTGAAGAGCTTCTTCCAGAGATCCAACAGGTGACCGTAATGCTGATACGACCGGGATGGGGTGGACAGCAGATGAATCCAGAATTACTGGATAAAGTTACAGAGTTGCGAGAACTTAGCACTAAGTTGAACTTATCGTTGAATATCGAGGTAGATGGCGGAGTAAAGCCGGATAACGCTAAATTATGTATCGATGCAGGTGCGAACATATTGGTAGCAGGGTCAGCTGTCTTCAACCACGACTCGACTCCACAAGAAAATCTTAACAAGCTTAGAAAGTTTGTGACCTAGCCAGCAAAGCAAACAAAAATAACTAATCAATTTTAGAAAAAGATATGCTGATAGGTCCAATCAACAGCACAAACCGTTACACTGCAAACCAAATTAATCTACTTGAGGAGATGCAAATGCCTGAAATGAATGCTGCTGTGTTACGAAGCGCTGATCCACTCGCTGTGGAGAGCGTTGAGTTGACTGAACCTCGAGCAGGTGAAGTGCTAATAAAGATTGCAGCATGTGGTGTCTGCCATTCTGATCTGCACTGGATTAATAATTTCAGAAACAATAGCCTGCCGGCGGGCATAGTCGCACCGAAGGCCGCAATACTCGGTCATGAGGTTGCGGGAATAGTTGAAGAGATCGGTCCTGGTGTGACAGCTGTGGCCCCAGGAGACCACGTCGTGGTTGGTTTTCGACCAAACTGTGGCGGAAATTGTTTTTACTGTATCAATGGCACCCCCTGGCTCTGCGAGCGACCTGATGATCCAGATCGAGCGTATACGGGTGAACAGCCACGCATTTCCCAAGATGGCGTGCCAATCATGCAAGGAGTTGGTGTCGCCGGATTCTCCGAATACACGGTAATGCCGGAAAGAGCTGCCATCAAAATTCGTAATGACGCGCCCCTTGAGACCGTTTGTCTTATTGGCTGTGCTGTCACTACCGGAGTTGGAGCAGTTATAAATACGGCAAAAATTCAATCTGGATCCGATATCGCTGTAATTGGTATGGGTGGAGTAGGTCTTAATATCGTACAAGGAGCTCGATTGGCGGGAGCTCGTAAAATCATCGCAATCGACACCATGGATAACAAACTTGACATGGCCGCGAACTTCGGCGCCACACACTTTGTCAATGCAAGTGAAGGTGACCCGGTCGAAAAAGCACGTGGAATCGCTAATGGTTACATTGATTATGCGTTTGAGGCAATCGGACTGGGAGCGACTTGTAGGCAGGCGTTCGACATGGTCCGTGATGGCGGAACTGCTGTAGTCGTAGGTGTTGTAGGACAAGATATTACAGTGCCTGGTCGAGCCTTCTTGAGAGAGAAAAAACTAATCGGATCCTTCTACGGTTCTAACTCCCTGCAAAGAGACATCCCCAAATTAGTGGACCTCTACATGGATGGGAAAATCATGGTCGACGAATTGATTTCGAAACGCCGTCCCTTGAATGAAATTAATGAAGCATTTGATGACATGTTAGTAGGAGAAGTAGCACGAAGTGTGCTTCATCCGTCTGGTATCTAGGCAATTCAAAAAGTGTAGGAGAAACTTAATCATGGGCAATGAACAAATACTAACAGAGACTATAGGGCGAGTTGGGGTGATTCGGTTAAATCGACCCGAAAAACTCAATGCATGGACCAACCAGATGTCTCATGAAATCAGAAATCAAATCACACTTTGGAACGATGATGACTCCATTGGAGCCATCATTTTGACGGGTGAAGGACGAGCCTTTTGTGCAGGTGCAGATTTAGGTGATTTTGCTGATCGTGCTCAAGCGAATAAAAAAGGAGATGGTGAAAAAATCGTTCAGGGAGTTACAGGAGCGTATGAGTACCCAACTATGCTCCGAAAATCGAAACCCACGATCGCCGCTATCAACGGTTATGCCGTTGGAATCGGACTAACAATGATCCTTCCATGTGACATCCGAATAGCATCAACTGAGGCAAAACTAAGTATTCGTTTTATAAAAATGGGCCTAATGCCGGAGCTGGGATCCACAAGAATCTTGTCGGAATTAGTTGGTCTGGGCCATGCAACTGACATGTGCCTCACTGGCCGAATTGTCGGGGCTGAAGAGTCTCTTCGAATGGGACTTGTATCTGATGTTACTGCGCCTGATGAATTATTTGATAAAGCTCTTGAGAGAGCTAATGAAATTGCAAACAACCCGACCGATGCGGTGATGATGATAAAAGAGTTGTTGGAAAAGAACCCTATGGATCGAGATCTGTCAGCCGTAATGGAACGAGAGAGTATTCGTGACCAAATTGCTCGAAGATTACCTGACCATGACGAAGCAATTGAAGCATTCGCTCAAAAAAGAGAGCCTGAGTTCAATAAGTAACGTCGGGCTTGAGTTATCTGGCCTGTCTGAATTCTCGATGAGCAAGCAGAGCCACGAGCGCAGCGGACGAACATATTATTCCTGATATCACAACAGCTGGTTGAGTCCCTAATCCAAGTCCATTATCAATCAGTGCGACCTGAGCCACCCCTATTGGCATAAGTCCCAACATTGCCAGACTACTCAGAGACATCACACGACCCATGAATTTGTCTGGTGTGCGCATTTGTAAAAGACCTTGACTCATATTCATAAAAAATCCACCGCCGCAGCCCCAAATAAAAAAGAAAAATATTACTATCTCAGCGGTGGGGCTCAATGCCATAGCGGCCACACAAAATCCGCCGCCCAATATAGCCATTGCAAAAAAACCGCCCTTATTCGGCATATCTTTTACACGTGTTATAAAAAGAGAACTTGTCACCATCCCCGCAGATAACATGGCCCATGCGATGCCTAACGAACCGGCCGATGTCTGATGAATTTCCCGGAAAATAATGGGAGCTCCATAATTAACTGGCCCTACCATAAATAGGCCAGCCACACACATTAACGCCATAATAGTAAGCATCACTGGGTTGGATCGCAAAAAATGAACTACTTCCGACATGTCCGACCCGAAGGAGCGATCTGTGCTGGAGGTCTCACCCTCGATTCCATCAGGCTGATCGATCTCTCCCAACTGCAAGGGCAACACAGCAAGTGCTCCAAAAAGAAGGACTACTGCTCCAACTAAAAATGCAGCCTCCGGTCCAAACAGATCATAAAGTAAAGCCGCGATACCAGGACCGAGCACGCGCGGAAGACTCTGCGTTATCGTTCCCAACGAAATCCCATTTAACAAGTGCTCGCGCGGCACAGTCATCGGAAGAATCGCCCGAGAAATCGGCATCTGTCCAGAAGTCAAAATTCCTGACAAAGTGACAAAAGTGAGAATAAGTGCATAACTTTCGATCCCCACAGCAATAAGCGCACAAAATCCAATTGTGACGACAGCCGCCGACACCAACGAGCCGATAAGTAACAATTTTCGGTCAAAGCGATCAGCCAAAATCCCTGCTGGCAGCATGAAAAGAGCTGATACTCCTTGGAGAGCAACAGAGACTGCCATCAAACTCGCCGAACCAGTTACCTCTAGGACATAAAATGCCAATATTCCCTGCTGAGTACCTCGCTCTAAAGGCCCCATTGCATTTGTAATAGTCCACCAACGGTAGTTAATATAGCTGAAAGCCGGGGCAGTCGGCAGCAAGTTTCGGATCATCCAACAATGGTAACTACAAAAGCGGGTACCCGTGCTTCGCTATTTCCTGCTCTTTTTCAATTTTTCGAATGGCTTCGCCTGAGCAACCTCTAACCTTCATAACCTGTTCAAGAGCGTCTCGAGCTGCTCGAGCTGCCAAGATTTCCTGGCGAGCATACGTCCCGCGCATATCTATCACTATTTTATGGCTTCTCTTCCACTCCAAATATTGCTCCGCACATAGCTCATCATGGTTATGCTCCTGACTCATAACTTTGACTCCGTTAAAAGTCGCTCGCGCGAGTACGCACAATTTTCACAAGCTGGATTCGACTCCGGAGGTTTTTTGCCATTAAGTACCGCCAACATCTCATCGAGCTTCGAGGGAATCCAGGTGGTATCAAGCGTATATGGAACTATTGTTTCCTCGAAATTCATTTGTCCATAGAAGCCAGAAGCATGCTTGTCAGCATTGCAAACATAAAAATACCCCACAGCCGCGACTTTAAATTCCATTTTGGTCAATAAAAAAGCATAGAATTCTAACTGGCGCTTATACCCTTGATGGTATGTCCCATCAAGGTACGCTCTAGTACGAACTGGATATGGACTAGCTTGTGATTTGTAATCAAGGACAATTACTTCCTGCGTCTTCTGATTAAACCAAAGATCATCTATCCCGCCTGTAAGTAAAATCGCTGTGCCTTCGAGCCGAAATTCAAGACCGTGCCGAAGCGAATCACGCCATCGATCCATGTTCACATGCTTAAACGGCACAATATCCTCAAAACCTGATTTTGTGAACAATCTATGAGGTAGTTCCTGATCGCGACAAATATCAAACTCTTTTTTTAAAAGATCATCGGTCAGTGAGTTTAGTGCCCAACCTGGAGTTCCTGGCGACACTAAACCACAGACACGATCGAGGTAAAAGCAACGGGCACAGCTCAAAAAATCCTCAAATTTTCCACGACTGAGTCTGAATTCTTCTGTCTGATTAGCCTGATATATAAATTTTTTCTGAACACGCCGACCCTTTGCCTCAACAAATTCGCCCTTAGTATTTCTCTTTAAACTAATCATGTAACGTTCCTTATCAATCCGTGCTTGCACATCGATCTCGCCTCGAGACGACCTCCACATATTGATGATATGACGATAGACGACTTCAGCAAGTATGCTCCTAAATCATACCTATCTTACAAGGAGGATTAATCATGTCTTGGAAAGCCGAAGTCGACGAAATCAAACTACGAAAAGAGCTCGCCGCAAAAATGGGCGGTGAAGCGGGAGTTACAGAACAGCGACGTAGAGGAAAACTCACGGCACGAGAACGCGTGGAAAAATTTATCGATAACGGATCATGGCGAGAGATACAACCTCTCGTAGGCACCGCGTCTTACGGTGAGGATGGGATCAGTCTCGAAAGCTTTATACCTAAAGGCGCAGTGAAAGGTTTTGGAAAAGTAAACGGTCGGCAAGTGGCTGTAGACGCGGGCGATTTTACTGTCCGCGGAGGGTCCGGCGGAGGAACTGAATCCGGCTTAGGTGGTGAACTGGGTACCAAGGAAAGAGCACTCGAATGGCAAATTCCATACGTCCGATTACAGGATGCAGCTGGAGGATCAGTTCGTGGGTTTGAGGCACTAGGCCGTACCTATGTGCCAGATGGAAATATCAACACACAGCGGGATGTGCAGTTGCTAAGACTCGTTCCTGTGGTCTCAGCTGCTTTAGGATCTGTCGCCGGCTTACCAGCCGTTGAGACGTGCCTAGCACACTTCAACGTCATGGTGAAAGGGATAAGTCAGGTATTTCCAGGTGGCCCGCCGGTAGTAAAAGCTGCCCTAGGTTATGACGTAACCAAGGAAGAACTTGGCGACGATAGAATTCATATCGGTATTTCGGGCGTAGTAGACAATCTAGCTAATACGGAAGAAGAAGCCTTTGAAATTATAAGAACATTTCTCTCCTACTTACCATCAAACGTGAACGAAATGGCGCCTCGAACTGAACCCACTGATGATCCAGAACGTCGTGAAGAAGACCTGTTATCAGCCATACCCCGAGATCCGCGGATGACCTACGACAGTCACAAGATCATAAACGACGTCGTGGATAAAGATTCGTTCTTTGAAATTGCTCCGAAATACGGTCGCGCACGGATTACAGGATTGGCACGTATTAATGGCTACCCAGTAGGTATCATGGCTAACAATACTAAGATATTCGGCGGTACTACCGATGTGGATGCTGGAGAGAAAGTTATAAGACTAATCCGGCTATGTGACACGTTTCATTTACCAATGATTACACTGACAGATGAGCCTGGATTTATGGTCGGAATAGACAGTGAAAAGCGTGGAATTGAGCGTGCAGGAGCTCGCTTAGTTATGGTCACCTGTGACAGTAGAATGCCTTGGGCTCAGGTCGTGATGGGACGTATGTACGGAGTCGCAGGACAAAGCCATCACCGACCATCTGGAATGTACAAACGCTGGGCTTGGCCAAGTGCACGCTGGGGATCTATGCACATCCAAGGTGGCGCATCCGCAGCATATGCGAGAGAAATTCGTGAATCTGATGATCCAGCGGCAAAAACGGCTGAAATCGAGGCTCGACTGCAGGCTATTGCCTCGCCATTTCGGACCGCTGAGGCGACGGGACAGGATATTATTGATCCCAGAGATACTCGTGTAGTTTTGGTTGAATTTGTCGAGGAGGCTCAACGGGTACTAGCGACCCAGCTTGGTCCAAACCCAAACCCGTATCAGCCATAGAACAGGAAGTAAGATATGACAACAATTCCACTGGATGGAGAGCAAGCAACGCCTAGTGTTGCCATCGAAGCCACCGATCAAACCTTCATGGTTGATGTAATTGAAGCCTCGAAACAGATACCTGTCATCGTAGACTTTTGGGCTCCATGGTGTGGCCCATGTCGAATATTGGGTCCAGTTTTGGAGAAAGTTACCACTGAATTCAACGGCAAAGTGCGCCTGGTAAAAATCAACTCAGATGAAAATCCGCAAGTTGCGCAAGCGTTCGAAATCAGTTCAATTCCTGCGGTCTTTGCCTTCAAGGATGGGCAGGCAGTAGACAAGTTTACAGGAGCACTCCCTGAAACTCAGGTTAGAGACTTTTTTATGAAGCTCGCGCCCTCGCCTGCCGATGAATCTATGATGAAAGGTGCCGAAGCCCTACAAAATCGTGACTTTGAACAGGCGCGTGGCTTGTTTGAGGAAGCGCTGGCCCATGACGCAAATCATCCTAAAGCTAATGCTGGTATGGGCGCCTTGCTTATTGAAGAAGGCAAAATTGACGATGCGGAATCGATTCTAAAACAATTCCCAAAAGAGCCGAGTGCTACACGACAGCTCGCTCGAATTCATTTTATTAGAGATGGCTCAGATGACGAAGCCGTTGCTAACGCGCTGACGATCTTGGAGTCTGAAACACACGAGAGTAGTGAACAAGCAGAGGCACATTACGTGCTTGGTTGCCGAACTGCATTACAGGGAGAATGGCAAACAGCGCTCGAACATTTTCTCAATACCGTTCGACTTGATCGCTCAGTTCGAAACGATGGTGGCAGACTTGGTGCGCTCGACGTGTTTAATGTTTTGGGAAATAGTCACGAAATCAGCCGTGAATACACACGGCGACTTTCATCATTACTCTTCTAGCAACGAAAACACGCATGACCACTTCACCGGTAATCACTATACAAAATTTGTACAAAACATATGGGAGCGTAGCGGCTCTAAAGGGTGTCGATCTCGAGATTCAGTCAGGCGAAATATTCGCACTCTTAGGGCCAAACGGCGCAGGAAAAACTACAACCATCGAGATTTTGGAAGGGCATCGAGCACCTACAAGTGGAAATGTATCAGTTTTAGGATTTGAACCAAATCATAGAGCACATGATTTCAGAGAACGAATAGGAATTGTCCTTCAGGAAACGACGGTAGACGGATATTTGACAGTTAAAGAAACTGTGGATTTATTTGGCTCATATTATTCACAACCCAGAAATACGGATGAAATTCTCGAGCTCGTTGGACTTGAGAATCAGAAAACATCTCTTGCCAGAAGATTATCCGGTGGACAAAAAAGACGGCTAGACGTTGCGATCGGACTAATTGGAAATCCAGAAGTACTATTTCTCGATGAACCTACTACGGGGTTTGATCCGCAAGCGCGGAGAGCCGCCTGGGATATGATCCAGAGGCTGGAAGAACTCGGCTGCACAGTTGTGCTGACCACACACTATATGGAAGAGGCAGAATTCTTAGCGACCCGAATTGCAATCATGGCCGACGGTCTAGTTATAGCCTCAGGGACCACCGCTGATTTACGACGCAAATATACAGGTTCACAAATAAGTTTTCATGTGGATCCACAGTTCAACTCAATCATTAGTGAATCACAACTGGTAGATGGTGCCTCGGTGGAGTTACTTGGGGATATGTTTGTCCTTCGCGCCAGTGACCCAACAGCCGCACTACATCAGCTAACGTCGCTGGCCATCAACAACAGTTTTAAACTTAATAACTTAGTTGTTCGGCAAGCTACGCTCGAAGATATTTATCTATCCATACTCGACAAACATGAGAAAAATCAGGTTGCTTGATGAAATTAACCCTTAGCCGAATCCGATCTCAGTTAATATATGACAATCGATCATTCTGGCGAAATCCTGCAGCTGCTTTCTTCACCTTCGCATTTCCTTTGATATTTCTGGTCGTATTCACCTCGATGTTTGGAAATGATGTCATCACCACACCAAGCGGTATATCTGCAAGCGGTTCTACTTTCTACATACCAGCAATCATCACGCTGTCAGTAATTAATAGCAGTTATACAGGACTCGCAATGCAGGTTACAGTCCTCAGAGACAGCGGATTTCTTAAGCGAGTTTATGGCACACCTTTGCCAGTTTGGCTATTTCTAAGCTCAAAAATCATCCATCTAACTTTTGTTGGTCTGATCCTTATAGTGATAGTAAGCCTTTTTGGATCCTTGCTTTACGGAGTTACTCTTCCAAGCAATACGGTCGTAGCTGCGCTCTGCAGCATGATTCTTGGGCTCTTTGCATTTTCTTCACTCGGTCTGGCGATCACAACTGTCATACCAAACGCGAACGCAGCACCCGCCATAGTAAACGCATCAGTAATCCCTTTACTTTTCGTATCAGATGTCTTCATTCCTCTAGAAAATGCTCCGGATTGGATGGTATACATAAGTGCCATATTTCCGGTACAACATCTGGCTAGGATGTTTCTCTCGGCCTTTGACCCATTCGTTGCTGGATCAGGCTATGAATTCGGCCACATGGCTATCGTGGCTATCTGGGGGCTTGCAGGACTAATAATTGCAATCAAACGATTTTCTTGGGAACCGCGAATCTAGCGGGACCGAATAATCGTATATGTAGCACGACCGGTTGCTAGAAGTTCATCAGAGTCATTTTTGACATCTACTGATATGAAGACCAGTGAGCGCGACGATTTCAAGACTGTCGCTCGTGCAATCGCCCGCCCTTTGGCCGCGCGCAAAAAAGTAACGTTTAGATCTAAAGTCGCTTGTCCTTGCCAGGTCGCGTCGTCCTCAGTCCGTATTGTCGAAACAGCAGCTCCAGCAGCCGAGTCAATTAGCGAAGATATCGCGCCTCCGTGCATAATATCTGGAAGACGAGTAGCAAGCTGATCTCTCATATCAATAACAAGCGAGACCTCTCCAGCACCATACACTTCATGAATTTCTATCCCCAGCAACTGCCAGTAGGCAACCAGGTCCGACTCTAGTCGTCTTTTTAAATCAGCTGAATCCAAAGCCACAATCCCCTCTAGCCCTGAGTTGTCTCAGATAATGCATCTTCGCCAGACACATCTTCAAAACCCATACGATACAAATCTGCATAATTAGCATTTAAATTCATCAGCTCTTCGTGATTACCGATCTCGATAATCTCGCCTTCGGACATCATTACGATTCGATCAGCATTGCGAATCGTCGATAAACGATGTGCAATCACAAACGAGGTTCTTCCTTTCAGCATTGTAGCCAACGCCTCCTGAATTACCTTTTCCGTAGCGGTATCAATGTTCGCCGTTGCCTCATCAAGAACTAGGATCGCTGGATCAGCTACAAGTGCTCTCGCAAACGAAATT
>JAQWLS010000065.1 GCA_029247135.1 Dehalococcoidia bacterium
GATGTGTGATCAATGTGCAATTCAAAGAGGCTTAGCGACAGGTGAAGCTGGGAACGCCGTACCGGCTGGCGTTGTAGAAGGTGTCACTGTTGGTTGTTTCCCTGACCTATATGCTGCCCTAGGGCCTGCTGCTCCAGATCAAGTGATCTCGCTATAATTTCGATATGACTTCAAATCGGACTCAGTCCTCACTACTGAAAAGCGAGATGCTTGATTCCACGCTCGTCATTACGATGAATCGCCCGGAGCGTCTGAATGCTCTTACAGATGGGATGAAGATCTTATTTCGAGATCTTCTTTTGAGTGTTCGTGATGATGCTGAAATACGTGCAGTGGTCGTTACTGGAGAAGGCAGGGCTTTCTGTTCGGGTGCGGATCTGAGTTCTGGTGATAAATCTGCAGGAGAAGACATTCTTCCATCACGGCCGGCTCCAAGATTTGGATGGCTCGAATTATTTCATAAATTGCCAGTGCCTGTTATTGCAGCCGTTAATGGACCAGCCGTGGGTGGAGGTTTCGGAATTGCTTTGGCGTGCGATATACGAGTGATGGGTGAGGGTACTTATTTTTATCCTGCTTTTACCGATCGTGGTCTTGCAGCTGACAATGGAGTTAGTTGGATGCTTCCACGGTTGGTAGGTCCAGCGAAAGCACTGAGATGGATGTGGGACGCATCCCGTATTTACTCTGAGGAAGCACTCCAAACAGGTTTAGCAGATCTTGTAGTGGCTGACGAGAAAGTGTTAGAGGAGGCCATCGAGTTGGCTCAAAAATGGGCCAAAGGACCAACCGTGGCATACGGACTTATTAAAGATCAGGTATACGCAGGGTTAACAGAGGATTATGGTACTCAGTTGATTGCCGAAGAGTTTCAACAGGCGAGAGCGTCTGCAACTGAAGATGTTGCTGAGGGTGTGGCTGCGTTTAGAGAAAAACGAGCTGCAAAATTTGTGGGCCGCTAATTTTTATTTTTGGTCCAGATAACTAAGCTAATGCTTGGCAGCATACGGAATCGCGAATTCAACCAGGCTTTTGACATTTTTTCTATCGGCTCGTTTAGGCGACTGTGGTCGAGTGCTGTTTTGTTTTCAATGGGTCAATGGCTCGATAGAACCATAGTAGGTTGGCTCGTACTCGACATGACTGGGTCTGCATTTTTGACTGGTTTAGTATGGGCTGTTCGCTTCTGTCCGAACTTATTGTTTGGCCCTGCCATGGGTGTGATTTCCGATAGGTATCCCCGAGGTCGGACGCTTTCCATTAACGCAAGCGTCAGAGCAATTGCAATGCTGATTACTGGCATACTCTTTTTCTTAGGGCAAGAATCACTTCCCGCGCTTTTGATACTTGCATTGATCGGTGGTACAAGCACCACACTTCAAATGGCCGTCATACAGCCGTTGGCGGCTGAGGTGGTAGGTGATACTAAATTAGCAAATGGTGTGACTATTACAGCCTTGGGTCAAAGAGCGGTTGGCGCGGTTGGTGCACTATTGGGGGGGATACTGCTTGCAACTATCAGCCCAGCCTGGATCTTTGTAATTGCCGCGATGCCGTTGGTAATATCGGCTGGAGTTTTTCTTACAATATCTCCTAATTTCTCTCGAGAAATGAAAGTAACTTCATTCTTTACTGACATGCTTGAAGGACTTGAAGTGATTCGAGGCAGACGGGCCGTACTTGTGCTATTGGTGCTTATGGCGTTTACAGAGATGTTTGGATTTTCGTATAACGGATTCCTGCCGGTTGTCGCCGATGATCTTCTACATATTGGGCCAGAGGGTCTTGGATTATTGACATCCGCCACTGCGGTGGGGGGATTATTTGGCGTGCTTGGATTAACTCTTTATCATGGTGCGATTCGCAGAGGCTTGCTATTACTTGTGATCATTGGGAGTTTTGGTGTACTCGAGATATTACTGGGAATGTCAACTATTTTAGGTGTGTCATGGGTGCTGCTTGCCTGTATGGGTGGTATGGGTGCATTGGTTGATTCACTCGAGTGGATTTTATTGCAGACTGCTGTGTCTTCGGATATGCGCGGGCGAGTTCTGGGTTGGTGGAATGTGGCCATAGGAACTGGTTGGATCGGGACGATAGTACTGGGAATAATTGCTGATTCCTACGGCATACAGATATCTCTTTCGATCGCGGGAATTATTTTGCTTTTTGTGGCTTTTTCAGCCCTGACCCTTTCAACTCAGCTTCGCAGAATTTGATTTTGCTTGTTGATATGACCTTCATATCAAGCCATTCCACAAACACCAATCGTTAAAAGCCCTAGTCGACTGGTAATCGCCAAGGCAAAACCACATCTTGAAAAGTATGCAAGAGGCCATATCAGCCTACGTGCTGCGACATAAAATTATGTTTGTCCGTTGAGGAGAGTGCACTGTGGACGGTCTAGATAGATGAACAATGTTTGTGAGACGGCAGATGATGTCTTGTTTCTTGCCGATTTTGCGCTCAGTTAGTTCCGCGAAGTCGAGGATCTAATTTGTCTCGAAGTGAATCTCCGAACATATTGAACGACCAGACTGTAAGGAAAATAAATAAACCCGGAAAGAATGCGAGATGAGGATATCTAGCGAGCTCTTCTCTCGCATCATTAAGCTCACGTCCCCACGAGGGATTTGGGGGTTGGACTCCGTATCCCAAGAACGAGAGTACGGATTCAAGAAGTACCGCAGATCCCACAAAAAGTGATGCTGAAACAATTACGTACTGAAATAAATTCGGAAGAATATGTTGTCGCATTATGCGCGTATTGCTAGCACCGAGAGAGACGGCTGCTTCTACATAGGTTTCTTCTCTAAGTGAAAGAGCAACTCCGCGGACTGTTCGTGAGCTTTGAAATCCGGTGTCAATGGACACGCAAATCACTATTATCAGCATGTCTGATGACAATGGGCCAAAGTCTGGGATTTTTGATTCAAATGCAACGACGGCTATTATCAGGAATAAAATGGTAGGGATAGATTGAAAAACTTCAACGAACCTCTGAAGAATTGCATCAGTCCAACCACCTAGAAATGCTGATGCAATTCCCAAAGTTGTGGACAACGTTTTTCCCAATAAGACGGCCCCGAAACCTATCATGATTGCCGTGCGTGCACCGTAAATCAGTCTGGCGTACATATCGCGGCCCAAACCATTAGTTCCGAACCATGCCGTGCTATTCGGGCTAAGAAATCTGTCTGATATGTGAACACCGATGACGTAATCAGATGACTGCGTGTCCAGTGGGGTAAAGAGTTGTGGGACAATCGCCATTAATACCAGGAGTATTATCGTTACGCCTCCGACCGCGCCGAGCGGATATCTTTTAATAAATCGGCCACAACTTTTAAGGATTGTAATGACGAGTAGGGGTTCTCCCTTTCGGCGCAAGTCGAGAGCCGATTCACGACCTTCATTGATTACAGGGGACTGACTCATTGGAGAAGGAACTGGCGTATATCGTTGATATCAGCTTCAGTAAAGCCTAATTTTTTAACATATGCCTCGGCATCGCCATAATTTTCGTATAGTAAAGAGAGAAAGTCATCCATATACTTTCGTGGTGTGAGCATTCGTTCGATTGCTTCTTGCCGGGTTCCTTCAAGCTCTCGGCCCCCTTCAATCAGATAATCGTAAAGGCGGTCAGCACTTTGGCTACTCAGCGCATAGTCTTCAGCAATAGTGTCGGCATCGACACCGAGCAGGTCTAAAAGTAAAGCTGCTGTTAATCCAGTCCGGTCTTTTCCGGCGGTACAGTGAGCCAAAATTGGATAAGAGTCAGGGTTTAAGATGACGCTGACTACTTCTCGCCACATGGCTTCTCCACGCTCAAGCAGTGAAAAGTAGCGTGGTCCTGATTGCCCAATGCCGTATGCAACGTCCAGTGCAGCTGTATTGGATTTCATGCTTTGAGAATCATCTATAACTGAAAGATGATATCTATTATCAACTAACGGAACGAGTGCACCCCTGGTGGGTCTTAATTCATCTGGATGTCGAAGATCTATGATCGATCGAATAGAGAATGTTTCCTGCAGGCTTCTGGCTTCGTCTGTCTCAATAAGATCTGGTGAACCGCATCTCAATAAAAGATTTGATTTTATTTGTCGACCTGTTGAAGTGGTATATCCGCCGAAATCACGGAAATTGAATGTCCCGGTGGTCTCAATCATTTGTGGCATTTTTTTCTCTTTTGCTGTTAGATTTAATTACCCAGAGTTTACCGTTTTTATGGGCAGGGTGTTTATGAGAAAGAGGAGTCAAGGAATACTCAACTCCTCTTTCTGTAGGCTCCGCTAAGGAAAGCAGTGTTGGCTACTTGTTTTTATCCCCGCGCCGAGACTATCAACAAGATATCAATATTTCGGCTTGAGTTGAAGCGATAAGCCATCAAATACTAGGTTGCCAGCTCATCAACTGGAATATGACATCTGATGATATGGTCGGGAGAATTACCTGCTTGGGCAGGTGGTTCTACTTCATCACATCGATTGTCAATTTTCCGATGGCATCGGTCAGCGAAAAAACAACCAGTGAATCGCTCGCGCATCGTGGGGACTGCACCATCTAATCTAATTCTGCTGGGGGTAGCGTCTGGGTCGGGCTCAGGTGCCGCGGACAGTAACGCTTCTGTGTATGGGTGAGAGGGTGAGGAGAGGACGTCATCAGCAGGTCCTTGCTCAGCAACATGTCCCGCATACATCACCATAATGTCGTCGGACACGTATCTGACTACGCCTAGGTCATGTGAAATAAACACGAAACTAGTTTCATTTTCCTGTTGATTGCGGAGTAGCAAATTTAACACTTGTGCTTGTACTGATACGTCTAAGGCCGATACCGCTTCATCTGCCAGTATAGCTTTAGGATTTGCAGCAAAGGCGGATGCTAGCGCGACTCGCTGTTGTTCTCCACCAGATAGTTCGCTCGGAATCCGCTCTATGTAGTCAGGATTAAGTCCAACAGCTTCTAATAAAGCGCGCGCTTCATCGTATGCGGCTTGATTATCTAAGTCTCCGAAAAGCTTTAGAGATCTCGTAATTGCATGTTTTATTGGTAACTTTGGGTTTAGCGATGCAGTTGGGTTCTGGAACACCATACGTAAGTCTGCGCGTTGCTCACTGGTGCGATCTGTTGAATCGGTCTCGAGTTCATCTCCATTTAGACGCATTGAGCCTGAAGATTTTTGGGTCAGTCCTATTAGGGCTCGTGCAGTTGTCGATTTTCCTGATCCACTCTCACCAACAATTCCTAAGGTTCTTGATTTCGTAACCTTAAAGTTCGCGTCAACTACGGCGCGGACCGGCGGTTGTGCTTCATCTCCAAACAGGATGTATTTTTTTCCTTGTCGTGAGCGATACCGAACATTGAGATCATCAGCTTGAATAACGACGGAATCATCGTCAGCTTCGAAATCGCGCCGTGGTTTTAGCTCTCCCCATATGTCCGGGGTAACTTCTTCGGGAAAGAAGCATCGCACCCGATGATCATCAGTAGTACTTATTTGAGGAGCATTTTGCGTACATTCATCCTTCGCAATCGGACACCTTGGGGCAAACAGGCATTCATTGCCGGCTTCAAGTCGGGCTTCGAAAACTGATCCCGGTATACTTTTCAGTCGAGGTGTGATGCCGAGCTCGTTCGCAGGCTTTGGGACACATGAAAGTAGTCCTGCAGTATACGGATGCTGTGGAGAATTAAAGATGCTTCTTACCTGGGCATCTTCCACCGTTTGTGATGCATACATGACGGTCACGCGATCAGCTACACGAGCGATTACGCCTAGGTTATGGCTAACGAAGAGAATGCCAGCATTCACACGATCTTTTAGATCAACGATCAAGTCAAGAATTGTGGCTTCAGTCGTTACATCAAGTCCGGTCGTAGGTTCATCCATAATTAGTAAATCAGGCTCGCAGGCGAGCGCGAGCGCTATGACAACACGTTGTTGCATTCCGCCCGAGAGTTCGTGCGGATATCTTTCACCAATCGTATCGGGAGAAGCTAAGCCTACAGATTCAAAGAGTTCAATTGCCTTTGCTCGAATTTCCTGTTTTCCAAGATTAAGATGTGTTTTCAACACTTCTTCCATCTGTGGTCCGATTTTCATCGTGGGATTTAATGATGTTTGAGGATCTTGGTAGACCATTGCTATTCGATTTCCACGCAGGGATTCGAGCTCAGACTCATCAATGCCGACCAAGTCCCTACCGTCATACAAGATTTCACCATCAACTTGTACGATGCCTGGAAGATACCCCATAATCGAGTAGGCAACAGTTGACTTACCACAACCGGATTCCCCAACAAGCCCAACCACTTCACCTCGACGGACTGTAAATGATGCATCTCGGACAGCTCGCACAGTTCCACGTGGTGTGAAAAAACTTACTCCTAGATTTTTAACCTCTAGTAGTGGAGTTGAGTCTGTCTTGTCAATTGAGTCACTGGTCATTCTGGTAGCTCCGTCGGTAGTTTTTGGGCATCACGGATGCCTTCAGTTAATAAATTTACGCCAACAACTAGTGACGCGACTGCTGCAGCCGGTGCAAGTGGAACCCACGGTGCACGGGTTAGAATTGATCGGCTGTCTGAGATCATCGCACCCCAGTCTGGTGAGGGGGGTTCAACTCCAAGGCCAAGGAATCCGAGAGAAGACGCCAAAAGGATTGCGTAGGAGAATCGCACAGAGCCTTCAACCGCAAGTACGGGCAACGCATTCGGAAGAATCTCCTTGAAAATAATATAGTAAGCGGATTCTCCGCGTAGTCTTGCAGAATCGACATATTCTTGTGTTTTGATCGTGAGAGTTGCGGACCTCAGGACACGGGCTACTCGAGGCGCGTGAACGATAGCCATCGTACCTATGACAAGAAGCGACTCTTTGCCAGTCGCAAAGACTGATGAAACTCCATCAAGCCACACGAGTGAGTCCGATACTGATAGAACTAAAAGCGCCAATAGCAAAGAGGGAAATGACATCAGTCCGTCAGCTATGCGCATAATTATTTCGTCAGACTTCCCACCAAGATAACCACTACTCATTCCAATAGCTGTACCAAGTGCCACTCCAAGGATGGAACCAATTGCCGAAATTAGAATTATCGAGCGAGCTCCACTAAGTAGACGACTGAATACATCTCGACCGAACTGGTCGGTTCCTAAGATATGCGGGATGGATCCTTCAGTCGCGTCCGTGAACGGTCTAACGTAAGTCGCATCGGAAAAGTCTGTTGGGCTATACGGTGCCAGATATGATCCAAATACGGCTAAAAGCACGTGCAATATAACTAGTGGCAAGCCAATTCGTCCTGCTGGTGTTTTGAACGCGTTGGTGAACGGCTTGAAAATGTCCTTGATACGAACAAATAAAGGGGGTGTCACTGAGGCTTTCTCGATCATGATGAAATCCTGATTCTTGGATTTAGCCATGCGTAAGCGAGATCGGCGAATAGATTGCTTATAGCGTAAGTTGCAGCGATTAATAACGATATAGCCTGTAGCATTGGCAGATCACGGCGATTTACTGCATTTATCAAGCTAAGTCCTAAACCTGGATAGGCGAACACGCTTTCAACAATTATTAGACCACCTAGCATCCAACCGACATTGATCGAGATGACGCTAATTGTGGGCAACATTGCATTTGGGACCGCATGCTTCCAAATAACTTGCCACCTCGGCAAGCCTTTCAGTATTGCTGTTCTGACGTAATTTGTGTTCAATGCCTCTATTACGTTCGCTCGCGTCATTCTCATGATGTAACCAAATAGGACGGCCGTCATAGTTGCAATAGGCATAATCAGAATGATTGGTCGATCTAAAGGAGAGCTGCCTGGCATCACAAGGCTTGAGGAGGGTAACCAATTCAAAGTAGAGGAAAATACTACTATTAAGATGAAACCAGTTACGAATTCTGGCAGCGAAATCGCCACCAAGGAAATTACACTTACGGTATGGTCAGCATTTGAGCCTTGTTTCACACCTGCCCAGACGCCAACTAAGATGGCACTTGGCACAGAAATAAGAAATGCCGTGACTGCTAACACGAGTGAGTTTTGTAGACGGCTGCCGAGTATCTCAGTTACAGGTCTGTCTTGTACTAGTGAGTTGCCCAAGTCTCCTTGTATTACTCCAAAAATCCACTCAACGTATCTCTGCCAAGCGGGTCTATCTAGTCCCATCTGTTCGCGTAGGGTTTCGAGCGCTCCCGGTGTACGACTCTTACCTAAAATGGCTTCAGCCACGTCACCTGGCAAAACCTCAGTAACGCCAAAAATCGCAAGTGAGACAACGGCAAGGGTGATAAATATCAGTGTGAAACGTACCAGAAGAAAACGTAGCATGGATACCTAAATGATCAAAATATGCGGGGGTAACGATATCCAAGAGATGAGTCTTATAAGACTCATCTCTTGGATATTTCGCTAATTTG
>JAQWLS010000071.1 GCA_029247135.1 Dehalococcoidia bacterium
GTAATCCATCGCCACCCCCATGGAATACGTGGGCAGGAAAGTGAAGTTTCAATCGAAGAAACTATGGAAGCGTTGAATGACGTCGTGAAAGCTGGAAAGGTCTTGTATCTTGGTGCCTCCTCAATGTTTGCTTGGCAATTCGCAGAACTTCAGCTAACAGCTCAGCTACATGGCTGGCAAAAGTTTGTCTCAATGCAAAATCACTATAACCTCGTCTATCGTGAAGAGGAGCGTGAAATGAACCCATACTGTAAAAAGTCGGGGGTAGCTCTAACCCCTTGGTCACCATTAGCGCGTGGCATATTGGCAGGAGCTTATAAAGGGGGGTTTGAGGCAGGAAGTACAGATAGATCCCAAGGCCAAGACAGAGCACGCACTGAAAGTTTGTACCATGGAGACCACGTATTCAGTATCGCTGAAAGGGTGGGTGAAGTCGCAAGCAAGTATGAAAAATCATCCGCACAAATTGCTCTAGCCTGGCTTCTTAACAAATCAGAAATTACCGCGCCTATCGTGGGAGTATCGAAATTAGAACAGCTCGATCAGCTTGTTGATTCAACCAAAATAACATTAGACCAGACAGATATTGATTATCTAGAAGAACTCTACACTCCAGTTGAAAACTTACTTTCTTTCGGCACTTCATAAAAAAATCGCTGATGAATAACTTTTCATTTAATGCATGCACTACGACCAGAATCGTATGTCGGCCAAATTGCCCGCCTGGAAGGCGGACAAAACCGGAACATCGGCTGCATTTCAAAAGTCTGGGAGACGCCAGACAAAATGGGTATCGAGAATGCCTCGTTTGTAAACCTGGGGAGGGTCCGAAAGGCCCGTGGCAGTCAGTCAGGGACCGCCAGCAAAAATCTACCGATACCTCCAAGATAATCGCCTCATCAACTAATAGCTCTAATCAGATCAAGATAACGCGCAAAAATTCTAAATTAAAGAGAAATCAAACCAAGTCTAACCTCCAGGAATTGTCTGACTATGCCGCCAAAAATACTGATCTCGAAGAAGATTTATTTACTGGCTAATCGGCGGGCTGGTGTTTTCGTAGAAATGCACGCGTCTGTGATACCGCATGATCTATATGTGACGGCGAATCCTTCCAGGGAAAAATTGTTAATTCAGAATTCGGGGCAAGGTCAGCCACTTCCATTGCTGCTTCATATGGATGTGCTGGAACGTCGTCAGGGGCTATCAATAAAGGCGTCTGAATGGAACTTACGAAATCGCGCGACACCGTAAAAACAAAGTCAGCACGATCGGTGTACATACTTGTCAGAAAATCATGAACCATGCTGCTTGTTATTTCAGGTCGCTTTTCACAAAGGGGTGGGGCCCAGTTCTTTGTATTATTTTGATAAAACAAATCAGGGTACTCTGGACTAAAACCGCTCGGTTGCATAAGTGCCGCAGCAACGACTCGATCTGGAGCTAATCTGATTAGATTGTGAATCATCGGTCCGCCGATACAAAAACCTAGAACTAAAAATTCATGAATTCCAAGCTCATCCATCAGGCCCAACTGATCGTCGGAATAGGCATCCCAAGGACGATCAACTTCTAGCGGTCCGGTCGATTGTCCAGATGCTGAATTTCGCAGGTCCGCCGATATACATCGAAAATCATTCTTGTACCGATCCATTGGATTGAAAGGGACCGAGGTTTCTAACGAGGATAAGGAAGAATTAAGTCCACCACCCGGAATGATAAGAAGAGGAAATCCCGATCCAACCTCCTCATAGTAAATACGAACAGACTCTCTTTCATAAAAAGGCATACTGACTCCCTCACTAGCAAACAGCATAATCAAATCACCTTATTTGAGAAGGTAGAAAATGATTTTTACAAAACTACACATCTCTACTTTAGGAGCCCAGTGCTATGCTGTGCACAAATTACAAACTGCATTTTTTGCGGGCAAGGGGTAGCTATGAAATTTGGGGTATTTTACGAACATCAGTATCCAAGACCTTGGACAGAGCAAGGCGAAGCAACACTCCTGCACGAAGCACTGGATCAAGTAGAGCTAGCCGACAAGCTTGGCATTGATTACGCATGGGAGGTGGAACATCACTTTCTGGAGGAGTATTCTCACTCCTCGGCACCCGAAGTATTTCTTGGTGCTGCTTCACAGCGAACATCACAAATTCGGCTGGGGCACGGCATAACGTTGATGCCACCCGGCTACAACGCCCCCGCGCGAATCGCCGAGCGCATTTCTACGCTAGACCTGCTTTCGAATGGGAGAGTTGAATTTGGTACCGGTGAATCTGCGTCCCGTACAGAGTTAGAGGGTTATAACGTAGATCCAGCATCCAAACGTGCACAGTGGGAGGAAGCAGTCGAACAAGTTACCAATATGATGGTTATGGATCCGTACCCCGGCTATAACGGTGAATTTTTCTCCATGCCCACACGAAATGTGGTCCCAAAGCCCCTGCAAAAACCTCACCCGCCGCTTTGGGTTGCCTGTTCAAGTCGCGAAACCATAAAAATGGCTGCACGACACGGCATTGGAGCATTGACCTTTAGCTTTGTCGACGCGGACGAAGCAAAGCCATGGGTAGATGACTATTACGATACGTTTAAGAACGAGTGCATTCCAATTGGCCATGCCGTTAATCCAAATATTGCCTTTGTAATGGGCTTTTCACTTCATCAGGATGAACAAGTAGCTATAGAGCGTGGAATTGATGGACTCCGTTTTTTCCAATATGCACTGGGCCACTATTATGTCCAGGGAAAGCACCAACCAGGTCGGACAAACATATGGGATAACTATATGAATGTTCGGAGCGGAATTGTAGCGCCTGACTTAACCGGCGGAGGTGAAAAAGGAAACATTACCGCGAGTCGAGGCGCGATCGGTACGCCAGATCAAGTACGGTCGAATCTCCGAGCGTTTGCGAATCTTGGGGTTGATCAAGCGATTTTCATTCAACAGGGAGGCAAGAACAAACATTCCGACATCTGTGACTCTTTGAGTCTTTTCGCACAAGAGGTAATGCCGGAATTTCATGCGGAAGAAGAGGCTCGAATTCGAAGTAAGAACGAGGAGCTCGCACCTTTCATTCAGGAAGCATTTGATAGGAAAGTACCTCTTGCTCCGCTTACAGATGATCAAATACCCGTTCTTGAACCATATGGACAGGTATAGAAAAAACCAACCAAAGTTAATAAGAATGCTTGCGCTATAGTTTTAAGAGCCCAGCGCGCTTAGTCGCTAAAGTGAATGAGCCACTCACATATGTTTTGCCAGATAGAAAATCAATATGAGTCGTGAACTACATCTGAATTTATTCATTAATAGTCGAGGCCACCATGAAGCTTCGTGGCGACATCCAGATGCATCAGATCTTGCTTTGACCGACATTAATTATTTACAAGGACTTACGCAAAGAGCTGAAGAGGGCTTATTTGATTCAATTTTTTTAGCTGATCAACTTGCGTTTCGAGGCGGTGGCGCATCGCTCAGCTTGGAACCTTTAACTTCTCTGGCAGCGCTCGCAGTATCCACTAACAACATTGGACTCATAGCTACAGCATCAACTACCTATACTGAACCCTTTAATCTAGCCAGACAATTCGCGTCGCTCGACCATATTAGTAACGGCCGGATTGGATGGAATATTGTCACGTCTTGGTCTGCACCTGCTGCACGAAATTACGGTTATGCAAGTCAGATTAGCCATGCTGAGCGGTATGCTCGTGCTGACGAATTTATGGCGGTAACCAGGAGTTTGTGGGACAGCTGGTCTGATGACGCAATTATCGATGACCGAGCAAATGGAAAATATTTAAAGCAAAATAGTGTTCGGGAGGGTGGCCACGAAGGAACTTTTTACAACGTCGCGGGCCCACTTAATGTTCCTCGTGGGCCTCAAGGTTGGCCGGTACTTGTACAGGCCGGTTCATCGGACACAGGTCGCAAATTTGCGGCCCAACACGCGGAAGCCGTATTCACAGCTCACATGGAAAAATCTTCAGCAAAGGCCTTTTACAGCGATCTGAAATCACTTGTAAAAGCTGAAGGTCGTAACGAAAAACAATGTCTAATATTACCCGGTCTGAGCCCAGTAATTGCCTCTACTGATGCGGAAGCACAGCAGTTCAGAGATGATCTAAATAATCTAGCCGATCCCCAGGAGGGTCTAATTAATCTCTCTGCCAGGTTTGGCGGTACAGATTTCTCTCATCTTCCGCTTGATACACCACTTTCGCCAGACGACTTTCCGGATCCGTCCACCGTAGAGGCTGCGCGCAGTCGTACTGAAGTAATTCTTGGAGTAGTTCGAAATGAAAGACCTACAATGCGGCAACTACTGTCGAAGTTAGCGGGCGCACGTGGCCATTATGTCGTTTCAGGTACCCCAGAACATATCGCCGACCTTATTGAAGATTGGTTCATTGATGGTGTAGCTGATGGTATTAATCTTATGCCGCCCGTGTTACCTAAAATGTTAGACGTTTTTATCGATGAGGTGGTTCCACTACTACAAAAAAAAGGGATCTTTAGGACCGAATATCAAGGTAATACATTACGTGACCATTATGGCTTAGATAGGCCTGACAACGTATTCGCGTAAAAATACTTTTTTCGAGCAAGCTCACTTTCTATAGCAGTTAAATTTATTCTGGGTAAATAATTTCTCTATTTATCGCTACATACCTAAAATCAAATACACTACATCTCTTATATAAGCAGATTGACGGAGGAATCATGAGTGAATACATCGCAAACCCAATTGACTGGGTTGCTAATCAAGTAGAACTATATGAAAGTAGCAACGGCGCTGAAGGTACAACGTTATTTGACTTGCCGTGCATTATTGTGACCAACAACGGCAACAAAACAGGCGCAGTCAGGAAAACACCCTTAATGCGGGTTGTAGATGGAGATAATTATGTCCTAGTAGCATCATGGGGTGGTGCGCCAAAACACCCAGTCTGGTACTACAACCTAAAATCCGACCCAAGTGTAGAAATTAGAGATATCGACAAAGTGCAGCCAATGTCGGTACACGAGGTTACTGACCCAGTAGAAAAAGCGCGACTCTGGAAGATCGCAGTAGCCGCATACCCACCCTATGAGGAATATCAAGAGAAAACTTCGCGTGCCATCCCGGTATTCGTGGCAGTGCCAGTCTAAAAAATTCAGATATTTATTACGGATGAAGCTTGATGCCAAAGTTTGAGATGAAATCATAAAACTATTAGCAGGCTTGGAGAAAACATGTCTAATAAGGCTGATCCAGCCACAATAAAATTGTTGTTAAAAAAAGCTAAAGACAATGCACGAGAACAGGCAGAATCCAAAAAGTCAGAACGAGATGCTATTGCTCGCTGGGAGCAACGGAACGGACGAGCCAAGTGGTCGGAGTTGGATGAGGCCTACAACGGAAAGAAAGCTTGAAGAAGCTTGTCCCGATCTTGCCCGATGGTTGTTTAGTCGCACAAGCTCTAAGATGTGAGTGATCCGTTATTGGCCAAAGCTTTGCCGAGTTCACCAATAACGGATCACCTTCCAAGCTCACAGGTCTAATCAAAGGCAGATAGAACTTCTTCATCTAACCTCTGCAAGGAATCGGAGTTACTAGGACGAGGTGAAAACATAATTTCGTCCACCCCTGCCTCAATGAACTCGCCGACGCGATGTATGATGTAGTCTGCAGTACCTGCAACAGTTCCAGACCCTACCTGGTCGATAAATAGTTCAGTTTCCTCAGTATTTGCAGAGAGTTTTATCGGCATCGAAATCGTATACTTGATTTCAGATGGATCGCGCCCGACGTCTTCACAGTGCTTCTCAATTACTTCTACTTTATGTTTGTATAACTCAAGCGACATGCCACCGTAACGTTCATTCTCCTCCTTACCTACCGCAAAACCGTCTAAATTCCAAATATCACCATATTTCGCCAGTGTCCTCAATGTCCTTTTTTCACCCATTCCACCGATCATGATCGGTATATGGGGATTCTGAACTGCAGCTGGGGAAAGCGGTGCTTTGTCTAACGTATAGTACTTGCCATTGAAATCTACAGGTCCAGTAGCAGTAAATAATTCATGTATTAACTGGCAGGCTTCTTCGAACCGATTAGATCTTTCACCCAAAGAGAAAAAATCCCAACCGTAGGCTTCGTGCTCGCGCTTGAACCAAGCTGCACCCACACTCAAAATAAATCGCCCTTGAGAAATCTGATCGATAGTAGTCGCCATTTTGCCACCAAACCAGGATTCCGATACGTATTTCCACTTACCATGTGTCCCATCCGTAATTTTGTCGTCATGCCAGCAACGGCGGCGAGAAGTGACCAAGATTCAAAAATAGGCTGATCTTCCGCGCCTTTCCATGCGGCCGGAGGTATAAAATGATCTGGAAACCAGATACTTTCCCAACGACCCGATTCCATGGTGCCGATGGCACCACTTATTTCATCCCAGGTGGTTGTATAACTTGATACCGATGCCCCAAACTTCATTTTCTGTCCCTTCGCTCGTAACTTTTAACACTTAATTAGTAATGACTTTTAACTGAAGAGATTGAATCCGACCTCACAACTAAATCAATTCATCGGAAGAGTAACTGTATTATCATCCCACGACATACCGGCAACTATTGCACACCTGAAAGGAATTAAATAATGAGCGTAAAATTTGTTGATCCAATTACCTCACCAGCACCGGCAGGTGGGTACCGAACTCTTGCAATTATTCCAAGCGACCAACGTATCTTGGCTATTGCGGGCCAGATCGGAAATCAAATGGATGGAACTATTATCACTAGACTTGAAGCCCAGTACGCACAAGCGCTCGCTAATATCAACGCCATAGTTGCATCTGAAGGAGGTTCGTCGATCGATATTGCAAGAATCACTGTATTCCTGACCGACGAACCAAGCGATTGGGCGAGCATCGGC
>JAQWLS010000080.1 GCA_029247135.1 Dehalococcoidia bacterium
GACTTTGCCATATTGGTCAGTTACTGCCATTGGATCTGTTGCCGGGCCCATTTTTGCGGTGCACGAAATGTGATGTCCTGTGCCGACGTTCTTCTTGATCCAGTTTTCTAGCGCTTCGTCGGACTCTAGGTCGGCATCCAACAAGTACGGTCGGCTTTCGATAATTTCCCTCATCGACGGATGATTCTCTAGGCTAACAAGCATCCGGATACCATCCTTATACCTGCGCATGTCTTCCTCGTCATCCAGCATGTTGTAATTAAGCACAGGGGGGTCTCTGTAATCAGCAGAACCGAGTTTAAGTTCGCCTTTCGAGAGTGCGAGATTGAGGCCTAAGCCGGCAGAAATCCCAATGGGATCGATGAAACTGTCACCTAATTCACGAGCTCGACTCGCAGCATGCTGCATATACACGATCATATCGTTTTCGATCTCTGATCCTTCGGCTGTATACCTAAGTAACACCTGAAGTCGGGGTCCCACGGGGTCTAATTCAACAGTAGGTTTTGTTTTCCAAGTAACCTGAGTTAGGGGGTGGTCTGCCAGGTTTTGGCCAACACCGGGCACATCTTTTATGCACTCTATGCCAAATTCTTCTAAGTGTGCTTGCGGACCGACTCCCGATAACATTAATAACTGTGGAGTGCCTATCGCGCCTGCAGTGAGTATGATTTCGTCACCTTGCACCGTGAATTCCTCTCCATCTGACACTGCGATGACCCCTGTTGCTCTTGGAGTATCACCGGTTGCATCAAAGAGTACGCGTTTTATTAACACATTTGCTCGGATTGTTAGATTAAGCCGATGTCGAGATAGCCCAAGATATCCAATAGCAGTGGACCATCTAATTCCATCAGGACTGTTTAGAGGTAGAGGTCCAACTCCGGTGGTATCAGGAGCATTGGCGTCTTCACAAAACGGAAATCCTGCATCGAGTGCAGCGTCAGTGAAGGCTCGAGAGCCGGGCAGCCATGTATCTTCTGGGTAACGAACACAAATAATGGGCCCGCTACTTCCATGGAAATCTCCAGGATTATCTTCGTATGTCTTGTCGGTCTCGATTTTGTTGAAATACGGCATGAGATCCTGAAATCCCCATTTATCGTTCCCAGCTTCTGCCCAATCATCATAATCTTCTTCGATACCTCGTAAGAAAATAGTTCCGTTGATAGCGCTTGAGCCACCGGTGACTTTACCCCGCGGTATGTCAATCGTGTTTCCCGCGATGGAAGTGGCCTTGTATTGCCAGTTGTGTTCACTATCCCAAATTGATGTGGTTGATTTGTAGCCATACTTGACCTCTTCAGGGAGGTCCTCGATGCCATTGTAATCAGGACCTGCTTCAAGCAGGAGGACGTTAATATCGGGATTTTCTGAGAGCCTCGTGGCAAGTATGGCACCGGCTGATCCTGCTCCAACTATGACATAGTCGTATTTCATGAATATCCTCCTTGTGGTGTCGGCTGATTCTAGCACCACCTGTAGGAGTTGAGGCCGCAGTTAGCAAGTTGAGGTACGCAAAAGTTTTAGCGGAACAATGCTCGTACTTGTCGAATGACAGCAGTTGTCGAGACAGCACTCGGGTCGTCCGACATTAAATTGTCATCAGCTTCCTATGAGGTGACTATCAGAAATTCATATTGTCGGCTGGAGCCACCGGCATAATTAATCGACTAGTGTGTCTCGTCCGACGTATCTTGTTCAGTTACGTTGGTTAGTTCACTTTCGATTTCACCAAGTCTCTTAGCAATCTGATTGACCGAATCGAGGAACTCATTTGAGTTCTCCAAGTCCTCCGCTGATTCACCAATTGACCCTAAAAATGCGGGGAGTTTGATTCCTACGTTTTCAGTGAGTTTATGGATTGGTGGCAATGAGCCTGCTAAGCCTGACAGGAAGTCCGCTGTCGAGTTACCCCGTCCAGACTTCGATCCGCCGGCGGAATCCCAAACCGTAATCTGATCAATTTTTAGGTTCGAAATTGCCTTCACTTGTTCTTCAACTAATTTTGGTAATTGCTCGGTGACCATGAGTAAAGATGCGAGTTCTGGAGTTCCACCCGCTTTGCTCACCATCTCACCAATACCTTCTGCTCGTTTGGTGAGTTGGGCTAGTAGTCCAAGAGCCTCAGCTTCCATTATCGCGCGTTGTCCGTCCGCTTCACCTTGAGCAATTCGTCTAATTCGATCAGCTTCCGCATCAGCGAGAGTTCGGATTTTTTCTCGTTCAATTTCTGCGGGTACCACGATGTCAGCGTACTGGCTGGCTTTTTCACGCTCTGCCCGTTGCTTTTCTGCAATTTCTTCTGCCTGATATGCTTCCTCTTCCGCACGCGCAACAGTTACACGCTCGGCTGCGTTTGCAGCACGTTCAGCTTCGGCTTCAGCCTGGCGCCGATTGGAATTTGAATTTGCAACCGTTACCTCAGCGGAGTTCTCACCCTCAGTAGCCGTTGCGTTTGCCGCAGCGACCTGAATTCGTTGTTCTCGTTCAGCTTCCGCTCGCCCTATTTCTCCATCTCGTTCACGCTGAGCGACTTGCACTTTTGCGTCGTTAATAGCCCGAGCTGCGGCCTGTTGTCCAAGCGCGTCGATGTAGCCGGATTCATCGGTTACGTCCTGAATGTTTACGTTGATAAGTCGAAGTCCTACTTTGCTCAATTCGACTTCGAGAGATTCTGTGATGTTATCAACCAGCTTTTCACGATCCGTGTTGATATCTTCGATGGGCATCGTCGCTATGACGACTCTCATTTGACCGAATATGATGTCTCGGGCAAGCTCCTCGATTTCTTCCAGTCGAAGGGCAAGTAGTCTCTCTGCGGCGTTTTGGATAACCTCATGTTCGGTGGATATGCCGACTGTGAAAGTTGCTGGCGTGTTGACACGAATATTTTGCTGTGAAAGCGCCCCTTCGAGTCGAATCTCAATCGGTAGTGGTGTGAGATCAAGATACTGGTAATCTTGAATAATCGGCCATACAAGCTTTCCACCACCATGAATTGTGAGCGCTGACTCATCTCCCCCAATCATTCCGTAGACAACTAAAATTTTGTCTGATGGACACCGCTTATAGATTATGGCGAATAGGATAAGTGTTAATAATAAGAGAGCAACCACAACTCCAGCGATAATAATCAGCATTTTTGGGTCCACCTAACTAGCTACGTTGTAGAACGTATTTTTTTCTTTCCTTTTCCATCATAACTGATCACATCGAACAATCGAGTTTGATAATAAATTTCTACGTATGATTTTGATTTGGAGATATTTGGTTCGAGCTCGGTGCCGCCATCAAATCATACTCGCATTCAAGATTAATTTTATAAGTCGCTTTGAGTCTACCTCGTATGCAACTCGGCAATTTGACTCTGCCGGCACCCGTCGCTCGTCAACTAATGTTAGTCCACGGCTGTAGGTACCATTTGTCTCTACAGTCACATTTCGGTGGGTCAGCGTAAATAATTCAGGATGACTGACTGCGAGTATTGCGCAGGGGTCGTGCATGGGAACAGTCTTGGATAAATTTCCTGCATATATGAGCGTTTGATATGAGAGGAGTAGTTCAGCGACAGCCCGACTGACAACAGTATTCTTACTTGCTAGACGTTTTGACTCGGCGAGTCCCATCTGCACCTGATGCGTTAGGTTAAGTCCAATCATATTTAACCGAACACCTGATGAAAATACGACTGAGGCCGCTTCTGGATCTGCAAATATATTGAATTCAGCCGCCGCGGTAATATTTCCAATTCCGTGCGCGCTTCCTCCCATGATGGTGAGATCTACTATCTGATGAACAATATTCGGGTCGCGCTGAATCGCGTGAGCGATATTGGTCAGGGGCCCTAGCGCCACTAAGTGCAGTTTTTCGTGACGGCCAATCGAATCAATAATATAGGCAGGAGCATCATCTGAAGAGATGGCTTTTCTAGGTGTAGGCAGTGTGAGAGTACCTAATCCAGCGTCGCCGTGAACTTCTTCCGCTGTGACAAGTTGTCCTTGCAGTGCATGCGCCGCACCCGTATGTACGGGCACGTCAAGTTCGAGAAGCTCGCACAGCGCAAGAGTATTTCTCGCAGTTGATTCGAGTGGAACATTTCCGGCAACGGTGGTTATCCCAATTATTTCCGTATATTTCGCTGCAGTTACCAACGCAATCGCATCATCAATACCAGGATCACAGTCTATTAAGACTTGTGGCTTTAGTTTGTTGACGGAGCGCTTGAACATGCGTAAATGATAAACGACTCGTAAATTCCTTGTGATGGACACACACGAGTCTCTTAAGACCGTATTCTTAGCTGATGAGTAATCCAAACCGGAATGTAACACCAGGTCTGCAACAAGGGATGTTTGACGCAGAGTCGGCTGTGCGACGAAACCCTAATGTACCGCTTGCTGCTCGGGTTAGGCCTGAACGGCTGAGCGATGTTCGTGGCCACAGAGACCTTTTGAGTGAGGAGGGGGCCCTCTCTTTTTTTATTGAACAAGGTGGCGCTCAATCTTTAATTCTTTGGGGTCCACCCGGCTCAGGTAAAACAACATTGGCGTCGATTGTGGCGTCCGCGACCGATGCACACTTTGTGACATTATCCGCAGTGACAAACAATATTGCCGATCTACGTGAAGAAATTTCAAACGCTGAAAAGAGGATCTCTGCGGGCGGTCACCGCACGATACTTTTTATTGATGAGCTTCACCGTTTCAATCGAGCTCAACAGGACGGATTACTACCACATGTCGAGGCTGGCACTATTACACTTTTAGGCGCTACTACAGAGAACCCGTCTTTTTATTTGGTTGCTCCTCTACTTTCGCGCTGCAGAGTATTCCAGCTTTCAGGACTCACAGAGGAAGATATTCTTTCGATACTTCGAGATGCCGTGGATCGCGATATGAATTTACAAGGCTCGGTAGTAATTGAAGATGCAGAGCTTTTAGTTATTGCTAGTTTTGCATCAGGCGACGCCCGGATTGCACTCAATACACTTGAGGCGGTTCATGGCATTGCAGTGAAACGTGGAGAACAGAATTCTGTACATAAGATAGAAATAACCGATATTCAAGCCGCGATACAGGCACCAACCATGCTCTATGACAGGCGAGGCGATTACCACTATGACACAATTTCGGCATTTATTAAGTCTATGAGGGCGTCCGACCCGGACAGTGCGTTGTACTGGCTGGCGCGAATGTTAGAGGCGGGGGAAGATCCGCAATTCATTTCACGACGTCTAGTGATATTTGCAAGTGAGGATGTGGGATTGGGTGATCCAACTGGACTGTCGATGGCGGTGGCGACTCAACAGGCGACCCATTTCATCGGTATGCCCGAGGCTCGATTGCCCTTGGCGGAGGCAACGGTGTACTTAGCCTTGGCTAATAAATCTAACAGTACCTACCAGGCATATCGCCGAGCTGCTGAAGATGCACGTGCGACTCCCAACTCTGAGGTCCCGTTGCATCTTCGTAATGCCGAGACCAACTTGATGCGTGAACTTGGCTATGGAGAGGGGTATGTGAATCCGCATGACGATGTTGAGGACCAAAATCCACCCAGAAATAATAGACCCGACGCACTAATGCGGAATCGATATTATCTTGGCGAGAAGGATTAAGGATGTGCGTCGGCGGTTGAGATTCTCTAAGTTGCTAATTTGACGAGACTAGTGACTTACCGTACTTCAAGATCGGTCGAGGCAGCTCAGCGAAATATAAGGAATTAGATATGCCGGGACCACTTGCAAACATTAAAGTGATCGAATTAGCGGTATGGTTTGCGGGTCCTGCTATTGGAGGGATACTAAGCGACTGGGGAGCAGATGTAGTAAAAATAGAGCCGTTGATAGGCGATCCTCTGCGTGGACTCAGCTATGCGGGGGAGACTAGAGAGCTTTCATCAGGTTTCGAGCTAGATAATCGCGGTAAACGTTCGATGGCGATTGACTTATCTAAGCCTGAAGGAAAAGAACTGGGTTATGAGTTGATAAAAACCGCGGACGTATTTTTTAGCAACATTAGGTATTCAGGCCTAGAACGTTTAGGGTTTGACTACGACTCACTTCGCAGCATTAATCAAGATCTTATTTTCGGACATGTTAGTGGCTTTGGACTTGAATCTGATGACTCTGATAGGCCAACCTTTGATGTGGGTGCTTTTTGGGCACGGTCAGGATTTGCGGCGCTTTTGAAGCAACGCGACGGAAGCCCAACTACTCCCAGGGGGGCTATGGGTGATCATGCCACTGGTGCGAATATGGCTGGTGGGATTGCTGCTGCGCTTTTAGCTCGAGAACGAGGTCTGACCCGTGGACAATTTGTGTCAACTTCGCTAACCAGAACGGCCGCATATCAGTTGGGGCAGGATATGAATCAAGCAATTCGCACTGGTGTTACTCCCCGCATGGTTCCGCGGGAGGATCAAAGAAATCCCTTGATGAACGCCTATAAAACCAAGGACGCGCGTTGGATTTGGCTCTTAATGCTGGAGAGTGATCGTTTTTGGGAGAGATTTGTGCATGTTATTGCCGCACCTGAATTGGCCAAGGATGATCGGTTCCAGTCTTCGCTGAAACGGGCTGCTAACTGTTCGACCCTTACAGCTTTATTGGATGGAATTTTAGCTCGACAGACATTTTCGTATTGGACGAACGAATTTGATGCCGATGATATTTGGTGGGCGCCAGTTCAGGAGATCGATGATGTGTTGAGAGATAGTGCATTTTTTGATGCGGGATGTATAGTGGCAGTTCCTGACGGATCAGGCGGGACCGTTGATATGGTTGCATCTCCAATTGATTTCAGCGTGAGTAGCTGGGCACCGGAGACACCAGCACCGCAACTCGGGGCTCATACAGAGCTGATTCTTACAGACGATTTGGGCGTTAATTGGGAAACAATTGCAGAGCTGAAGACGAAGGGAGTCATTCTATAATTGGTAAGCTCTGTGGGAGGTATAGGTAGGCTTTAGTAGGCGCCGAATTTGATTACTCTCTAATGTTCTCGTGAGGCCTTTAGATGGGCCAGGTTCGCCTAGCAACGTTAGACCTACGTCCTTTGCTCTGCATAAATTTTGCGTAACTCTCTGCCCAGTCGTTATGCCACGCGATCTGTTTTTCGTGAAGTTCTGTAAAGGATGAGTCTCGCATTTCTGGATATTTCTCAGACATGACTCGTGCGAGCGAGGCTGTGAGTTGGGCGTCGACATTAGCGTCGTGTAAATTTTCAGGCGAGAGTCCATAGTGCCGAGAGACGGATTCCAGACTACGAGCACCTCGGCGATACTTATCGAGGTGCCGATCGCAGACTAAAGGATCGATGATGTTTAAACTCGGTAGATTCGTGCTTCGTCTTTCGGCTCGAGCCTGCATGAACCCAAGATCGAATGGAGCATTGTAAATGGTAAGTGGAATATCTCTTGTCGCAATGTCGTGTAACCGTTGGAACAATTCGTCGATCGCCCCCGCTAAATTTACACCATCTTTGATGGCTCGCTCCGTGGTAATTCCGTGGATGGCACTTACATTAGACGGGATAACTCTTTCCGGATTTACGATTGTGGTCCAGCTCTCTGGCAAGATAGCTCCTGCACCGTCTTGGTAGATGAAGGCAATCTGAACAATTTCATCCGCATATGGACTCAATCCAGTGGTTTCTAAATCGAACGCCGCAATAGTTTTGTCTGACCAGCTCATGGCATAAGTGTAACCTCACATCTTCGTCAACTTTGGTCATCAGTAGAGACAATTGTACAAAATTACAGGTCTGCTAAAATTGCATCATGGTTACGAGTAAGGAATCTAGACAGACAATTATCCGCGTTGATGATGTCTCATCAGCGATCGAATATTGCTATGAGGCTGGTTGGACTGATGGACTGCCAGTTGTCCCACCTACCGTGGAACTCGTGGATGCGATGCTTGAGGCGGTTGAGTTGGATCCATTGACTGTGATAGGTGAGCACGTTACTACGCGAAGATCCTGTACCGCTCATGCAGCGGCGGTGAATGCGGTTATGGCGGGATGTCTTCCAGCTCATTTTCCGATAGTGATAGCTGCAATGAAAGCCATGTCAAAAACTGGTTTTAACTATCACGGCTCAACCGCGAGCACCGGCGGTTCTGGTCATTTGATAGTTGTGAGTGGACCAATCACCGATGAGATCGATATGAATGCGACCGGCAATCTGTTTGGTTCGGGCAATCGAGCAAATGCAGCGATTGGTAGAACCATTCGTTTGATTCATCTAAATGTGTTTCATATGCAACCTAATGTCACAGATAAATCTACTCAAGGAAATCCCGGTAAGTATTCACTGTGTGTGGCAGAACGATCCGATAGAAATCCATGGCCTCTTCTGAACGAAGAAATGGGACACCCTGATGAATCGGTTGTGGTTGTATTTGCGGCCGGTGGGTTTCACAATGTAGAGAATCATTTTGCTGCTACGCCCGAGCAAGCATTGCTGACAGTGGCTGATTCAATGTCATGTTTGGATTCGCTAACACATGGTCAATCGGTCGTGGTGTTGTCTCCAGAAACTGCTGAAATCGTCGCGGCAGACGCATTTTGGACGAAGTCTCGAGTTCGAAATTTTTTGTTTGAGAACGCGTATCGAGAGAACGACGCATTACAACGAATTGGCAGACCGACGGATACCGATGCCGATCGGTCAAAATATAAATTCAGCAACGATGGAGTGAAAGAAGGGCTAACGGAAAGATATCATCGCGGGTTGAGCGCCGACGATATCTTATTATTCGTAGGCGGTGGAGATGCTGGAGCGCATTCCTCATTCCTTCCGTCCTGGAGCCGTGGTCGTAATTCAATTATGCAAAGTGAAGTTATTGTGCCAATAAAGAAAGGTTAGGGGAGTCAATGGTGATTGAAATGTACACGCCGGTTATTGATGACCAACGAGTGGAAATCGCATCGATGGCGCCTCGCCTTTCCACATTGAAGAATTCTCGTATCGGCCTATTGTCCAATGGTAAACATAATGCCAATGTGTTGATACAGATGACTGCTGATTTATTTATTGAGGATCACGGCGGCGAAGTTGTGCTGGAATTAAATAAAGGAAACGCCTCACGGCCATGTCCGGATGACTTGGTTGATACCGTGGTTAAGGCTGATGTCGACTTTATGATCACCGCGGTTGGGGACTGAGGCTCATGTAGTACGTGCAGTGTGCACGATGGCATCACATTCGAGAAGCTCGATGTTCCTACGCTTACTATTTGTACCGATCCGTTTAAGCTGACCAGTGAGTCAACTGCTCGAACATTGGGTTTACCAGAATTCGATTTTGCGCTAGTTGCGCATCCAATCGGGAGTCGTAATGAAGCAGAGCTGCTTGAACGCGCGAAGCATGCATACCAGCAGGGCGTCCCAATTCTTCTCAGTAGTGGCACTGATTAGTAACGACTGATAACTGAGATATGAACAAGCGCGACGTCACGATTGTAGGGGGCGGAATAGCTGGCTTAACGGCTGCATTTTTTGCCGCCCGCGAGAACTTGACTACAACGATAATTGACAATCAAGGTGTGTCAGGTGGAGTGCTGATTAATGTTGACAGCATTCAGAATTTTCCAGGATTTCCTGATGGAATCAGTGGCTATGAGCTAGGTCCGATGATCGCAGGCCAAGCCTCGGCTTCGGGTGCAGAATTTGTATTTGGATCTGTGATGGATATCCATCAATGTGAAGATGGATGGGAGCTATCCGGTGACTTCGGTAGCGTGGTGAGCACTAATCTTGTTGTGGCTACCGGCTCTCAACCAGCGCGACTCGGGGTATCGAATGAAGAGCAACTGTACGGTCATGGAATATCCTACTGTGCTACATGTGATGGTGATTTCTTTCGGGATGAAGACGTCCTGATTGCTGGCGGAGGTGACGCGGCACTTGATGAGGCTTTGGTGTTAGCTGAAATTGTAAACTCCTTGACTATAGTTCATCATGGTGATTCGCCGACGGGTTCAAAAGCCACACTCGCACGGGTCCAAGCACTTCCAAATGTAGGCATGCTAACTAATAGCGAGATCGTCGGACTGAATGGTGATGACGTTTTGATTGGAGCTTCGGTGCGAGACGAGCACGGGTCAATTCAAGATCTCGATTGCACGGGGTTATTCGTTTATGTGGGTAGCAACCCTCAGACGAATCTTCTGCAAGATTGGTGCGAGTTGGATGCTTTGGGCCACGTAGCGGTGGACGATTACATGTCGACGGGCGTGGTGGGCCTTTATGCTGTGGGTGACATTCGCCAGAGGAGTTCCGGACTTCTGCTGGGCTCAGCGGCGGATGGTATGGCCGCGGCTCGGGCCATCGTGGCAAAAAACTAGTTCGGTATCAGTTAGAGATCTATCAGGCCATCAGCTGCAAGATTACGGATGGCGACTAGTACGAGTTCCTCGGTTATCAAATCATCAAGCTCCAGAGTTGATGCCACTTCCTTCGCCAGTTTGCCCACAGTTTTTGTTTGGTCCATGAGATTTAGTAGCAGCGCAATGGGTGGAATCACCGGGTAACCCTCTGGCCTTGCAGGAGTTTGCAGTAAATAACCGAGTTCGTAGATTCCGTCTCCAAGTGTCGCTCCTTTGACAAGACGGGCTTGATCGATAAGCTTCGGTAACTTCCGTAATAGCTCGCTATTGCTGAACTGCTGCGATAGTGTGGCGCGGTCAACGCGACTAGTCTCAGCTTCTTCAATAGCGTTGATGAAATTATCAGGTGCATGTCCTTGATCAATCACGACTCGTTCGTACCCTTCAGGCGCATTTCCCGCTACGACATTTATGAATTCTTCTCTAGATGTATCTGACCAATTCTCTTCGTCTAAAGACCGATCTCGCCAAAATTTACTATCGAGTGATTTGTTACTGCCATAGAACAATCGAGCCAGTTCGTGAAAGTAACCATATCTTCGGCGATAGGTGGCTTCATACTGCCGTGCAGCGCTTCTGGCAAGATCTGGACTGCGAACGACAGTAGCTGCGTAAGCTGCGGCTAACACTCCTGATTGCAGTGCTAGATGCACACCTGAGGAAAAAAGTGGGTCTATAAAGCACGCTGCGTCGCCAACGAGAGCGTAACCGTCACCAGTCATTTTTGTAGTGACATATGACCAATCTTTTATGAGATGAATCTCCTCGTTGAAAGTGGCTTCGCTAATGAGATTTGCGATTTCGTTTGTGAGGCCGATTTGGCTTTCGAATACCTGAATTGCCGATGATTTTTTGATCTCAGCCTGAGCCCATTCTGCATCCATAACAACACCAACGCTAGTCGAACCATCATGAAGAGGAATTTTCCAAACCCAGCCATTTTCGAAGGATTCTATTAGGATGCTTCCGTGATCGGGAGCTGGGAGATGCTTGCCACCCGAATAATAACCATATATTGCTAGATGCTTAAATGCGGTATCCCAATCTTTCAGGTCAAATTGATTTGCGAACAACGTTTGTTGCCCAGATGCGTCGATTACTATTTCCGCGGTAGTTCGTTCATGGTTGCCATCTTGATTGATAAATTCAACACCAGTGACCTTTGAATCATTCTCTGAAAACACAGGACCGAGGACCTGACATTGTTCGCGGATGTGCACACCCTTTGCTCGAGCATTATCTAGGAGTATCGTGTCGAATTCAGGACGAGTAACTTGATACGAATGTGAGTACGGCCCCTTAGTCTCGGCGAACAACCACGACCAGATAGAGCGCTCATTGCCCCAGACCATCGCAGCACCGTATTTCTTGACAAACCCCGCATTGTCAATTGAATCACGCACACCTAGGCTGTCAAAAATCGGGAGCGACGCGGGTAGTAGCGATTCTCCCACATGTGCCCGAGGGAACAATTCACGCTCCAAGAGTAGAACGCTTAAGCCCTTCATAGCCAGTAAGGACGCAGTTGTACTTCCTGCTGGCCCCCCGCCAACTACTATCGTGTGATATTCAGCTTTCAATGGCATACACCAGAATCTCCTCAGATCTGATACCTTCTCCGCATAGCGTAGACGTAAATGGTACTAGAGCACCGGAGGTGACGTATGGGAATCAACCCGTCAGAAACGCAAGTAGAGGTGGCTGGACTTAGTGTCCGATACTTTAGAGGCGGTTCCGGCCCGGTCGCGCTTAAGCTTCATCATTCGACCGGTAATCCAGGCTGGATGGCATCTGATGATGCACTAGCCGAAAAATTCGATCTGATTGTGCCAGATTTGCCTGGCTATAATCAGTCTGATCGACCAGTATGGGCGAGATCAGTCCGCGATATAGCAATTCTCATGAAACGCTTCATCGAGGAACTCCAACTAAAAAATGTGACGCTGATTGGATGTGGGCTTGGTGGCTGGGTAGCAGCTGAGCTCGCTACCATGTACGACACTGAATTATCAAACCTAGTTGTTTCTGGTGCTCCTGGAATTAAGCCAAACGAAGGATTTATTGAAGACCAAATCATGATGGACTGGGAAGAATATGTGCAGTTGAGTTTCTCGAGTGCGGAGAATTATCTAGAGACATACGGCGAAGATGCCGCTGAGGTTTATAAGGAACTTTGGGACTACAGCCGAGAGATGACGGCGCGGCTTACGTGGAAACCCTGGATGTACAATAAGTCGCTTGAACCTTTGTTAAAACTTGTAAATATTCCTAGCTTAATTATTTGGGGAGCAGAGGACAGGATTACTCCAATCATTTGTGGTGAGCAATATCGTGATGCTCTACCGAATTCCAGTCTGCAAGTAATTGAAAACGCTGGCCATTGCGTAGAACACGAGGAAACAGGCAAATTTGTTGAGTTGGTGAGTGAATTTATCGGAAGGTGATTGTTGATTAAGAAGATATCCAACACTGAGTTGAAAGGGAGATATGAATGTTCGTAGGTTATTTCACTGAGAGACCGTATCAAGACAAGAGTTCTGGCTATTTTGGGGCGACTGGGCGTGACTTGACCGATTTATCGATGTCAAATCGTGACTATGATCCAAAGCTGGGTGCAGACCTATACAACAGGTACCTTGATGAGAAGGTATTCGCTGAGGAAATGGGGTTTGATGGGCTCATGCTCAATGAGCATCACTCCACTCCCTTTTGTATGGGCGGAGTAATGAATGTTGAAGCATCTATCCTTGCCAGGATTACACAACGGGCAAAAATAGTGTTACTCGGGAATGTGCTTCCTATTTGGGAAGATCCGTTGTGGTTGGCCGAAGAACTTGCAGAAATCGATATGATTTCCCGTGGACGACTTGTAACGGGCTGGGTTCGCGGAACTGGTCGAGAGTCAGTTGCCCACAATGCACCACCACCATTTAATTGGGAACGTTTTCAGGAAGCACATGATCTAGTCGTAAAGGCCTGGAGTCAACCGGGACCTTTTAGATGGGAGAGCGATCACTACCAATTTAGATATGTGAATCCGTGGTCCCGTCCCTATCAGAATCCCCATCCGCCAATCTGGATTCCTGGCGTAATGTCGCGTAACACAGTTAAGTGGGCTGCGGAGCACAGGTACCCGTATGTCATGCTCGCGACGGAGCTCGGACCGACTGTAGAGAGTTTTAAGTACTACGAAGAATGCGCCCGTGAAGCAGGATATGAGGCGGGGACCCAGCATAGAGGATATCTGTGGAAGGTCCATGTAGACGAAACTGAAGAACTTGCTGAAGCCACAGCACGAAAATATATACAGGGACCGAGTAACCCATTCCTTGAAGGAAATCAGGGAAACGTTCGCAGCTTCATTCAAAATCTACCAGGTCTCACCTCACGCACGAATCTACTTCCAACCAGCCAAGTGGCGTCAGCTGCTCGTGCCCGCGGAAAGACAGACCAACTGAAAGATGCACCGAAGAGTGATATGCGAGGCACATTTGAAGAACAGAGCGACAAGATGGGGATCGTCTACGGGACGCCAAAGACTGTGATTCCGAAAATTCGCCATGTACTTGAAACACTTCGACCCGGATCGATTATTTTCTGGGACGGAGATGGCGCGATGGACCACGATGATGCGATGCGCTCTTTGCGCTTATTTGGATCGGATGTGCTCCCAGCGGTGCGTGAGATGGGCAAGGAACTTGAGTTGGATTCGCCGTTCGATGTCGACGATGAAATTCCAGCTGGATATTCACCGGAGGTGGTTGCTGCAGCTAAGGCTGCTGAAGCTCGTGCGGCGGCGCAAGCAGATGCTGCCGGTGCCTAGCAACTACACTTGGTAACCTAAGTTCTGTTGGGGTAATGCCTGCGTCTTAGACTGGAATCTAGGTCTGGGTCTATCCTCCGCGCGTAGAGCCGGATGAGTGGACCTATGGTGAAAGCAAACCATAGGGTACCTAATCCAACGGTGCCGCCTAGTAAATATCCGATCATTAATACGCTTAATTCGATCAATGTACGACCAATAGGAATAGGGATACCTTTTCTTGCGAGCCCTGTCATCAACCCATCGCGTGGACCCGGCCCGAGTCCCGCTCCTATGTAAAGTACTGTCCCGACGGCAACGACACTCGGCGCAATTAGAACCATCATGATTTGAACACCAAGCTGGTTAATAGTTGGGATTAGCGCCATAGTGACATCCAGCGCGACACCAGTCACAGCCATATTTAATATGGTTCCGATACCGGGTCGTTCACCGAGAGGAATCCATAAGAGAAGAACGATACCACCGCCGAATATACTTATGACACCCACGCCTCCGAGATTAATCGAGAACGAATGAATTTGGATCTCTAAATTGACATGACTTGCAAGGCCTTCATGAAAGACTTCCCATGCACCAACACCTAATTGACTTTCGAGCATCACGGCTAAGCCAATACCAAAGATGATCAGCCCACTGAAAAGCCGAATCGCACGGAGAGATGTGAGTCGCATCGATATAGCTTAGTCTGATCGCTTTTGTATTCGAAGTTAAATTAATTCTGGGATCATGTGGGTATATGGCAAAGTTGCAGCTAAGCCTTGATACCAAGGACTCGTAGATACAAACGTCACGACAGATTCGTAGACTTGAAATGACAACTTTACGTGCTAAATTGCTAAAGGATATTCACATATGGAACATACTTTCGAACCAACTACCTACCACAATAACTTCGGATCGTACGATCCGATTCTGAGAATCTCTTCAGGCGATTTGGTGCACACCTCGACTGCTGATGCGTTTGGCAATGGTAGGGAAGGCGACCTTGTTGCTAAACCTGGGAATCCTCTCACAGGCCCTTTTTTCGTTGAAGATGCAGAGCCTGGCGATGAACTTGTGGTGCTGATCGAGGCGATTGTTCCCAATCGTGATCATGGATACACGATGAGCGGCGTAGCTCCACATATCGTGGATGGTGATTTTGTTAACGAATTACCGACGCGTTCAAAAGTACGCTGGGCTGTTGATTCGTCCAGTGGGATAGCAACGTTAAATGATCAACTCGCTGAGCCAACAACGTTCACGGTAGCACTTGCTCCGATGCTTGGTTGTATCGGTGTGGCTCCTCCTGCTGGACAAGCTATCTCGACCGCGACATCAGGCCCCTACGGTGGCAACATGGATTACCGAGCCGTTACTGCAGGCGTGTCGATATCGTTTCCAGTGTTTGCGCCAGGTGCTCTGTTCTTTGTTGGAGATGGCCATGCAGCACAGGGAGATGGTGAGATCGTAGGCACAGGGATAGAAATTTCAATGGATGTGTCTTTCAGAGTTGAGGTTTGCAAAAACGTAGAGTTACGATGGCCTCGAATGAAGACGAATACTCACATAATAGCTCTTGGCAATGCCAGACCAGTAGATCAAGCACTTCAGCATGCGACCACCGAATTGATACGGTGGCTATCTAGTGATTAT
>JAQWLS010000084.1 GCA_029247135.1 Dehalococcoidia bacterium
TCTGCATAGTCTCAATCTGTTGAGTAGAAAGCGGATCCGGGTTGGGAAGATTCCTACCTTGAGTAGGTACGTTGTGATCAACAGTAGCCAACGTAAGGTCAGGACGACGAACTGGACGGCCTGTTAGGCGTAGAGCCTCGAATGCCTGAGGCGATGTGACCTCGTGGACCAAATGTAAGTCGATATAAAGTAGATCTGGTTCACCAGTCTGTGAGCGAACAACGTGTTGCTCCCATACTTTTTCGATAATTGTTTTTTTTGCGTCCATTGCCAAACCCCTCTACTTATTTCACAACGTTAACTTCAAATCATTTTTGCGAAGCCATGTGGTCATTTAATGAACGATTCATTGCATGAATGTAGGCACGTGTACTAGCTACCAGTATGTCAGGATCGGCAGCTCTTCCCATGTAGCTGTTCCCATTCGATTCGATTCGAATAGTTACCTCACCCTGAGCATTGATTCCTTCCGTCACAGATTTGACGCTGTACTCGGTTAAAGTATTCTTTGCACCAGTTACCCTGTTGACCGCGTTGTAAATCGCATCAACAGGACCTTCACCAACAGCCGCATCCTCAAATACTTCGTCCGCTGAATCAATCAAACGAACAGTCGCCGTAGGTCTCCCATGATCTGTTGTAGAAACCTGAACAAGGTCTAACTTCCATAGCTCGTCAACATCAAATGACGTGTGTTCAGAGATGATAGCAATTAGGTCTCGATCATCCACTTCCGCTTTTCGATCAGCAACATCTTTAAAAGCTGCAAAAACCTTATCTAAATCAATGCTTTCAAGGTCGATTCCTAGGTCTTGTAGGCGCGCTGACAGGCCATGACGACCAGATACTTTAGTAAGCACAATAGATTCACCTGTTGGTTGCCCTACGGACTCTGCACTCATAATTTCATACGTCTCACGCATTTTTAGTACACCGTCCTGATGAATCCCTGATGAATGCCGAAATGCGTTGCGACCCACAATTGCCTTATTATTCTGAACTTGCATTCCAGATAATCGTTCTACTAACTTGGAAGCAGGATATAACTCGGTATGCTCAATGTCGGTATAGACACCCATCATATCTTGGCGGGTAGCAATAGCCATAATCACTTCCTCTATGGAAGTATTACCAGCACGTTCACCAATGCCATTAACAGCACCTTCAATCTGACGTGCACCTCCTAGTACACCAGCAATCGAATTTGCAGTTGCCATGCCTAAATCATTATGACAATGCACTGAAATTCGTGCCTTATGAATGTTGGCAACATTCTCATAAATTGATTTAATAAAAGTGGTAAAGGATTCTGGTATCGCATACCCGACAGTATCAGGAATATTAATTGTTGTAGCACCCTCTTCAATAGCTGCCTCCAAAATCTGATAAACGAAATCCGTGTCAGACCTGGACGCATCCATTGGAGAAAATTCAACGTCAGAGACATAACCTTTCGCTCGAGCGACGCCAGCCCGAGCCATTTCAATAATGTCTTCACGATTTTTTCTTAGTTGATGAGCCATATGAATATCACTCGTCGAAAGAAATACATGGATGCGAGGAGATTCTGCCTGGCTCAATGCTTGCCACGCCGCATCAATATCTTCTGGTACAGCTCGCGCTAACCCGGCGATTATTGGTCCGCGGACATCCTGTGCTATTGAGGCTACCGCATCCAGATCGCCTGGTGACGTAGCAGGAAAACCCGCCTCGATAATATCTACATTAAGTTTTGCTAACTGCTTAGCAATTTCAACTTTGTCTTCTTTCGTAAATGAAATGCCTGCAGATTGTTCGCCATCTCGAAGAGTTGTATCGAAAATATACACTTTATCGCTATTGTTATTACTCATTGTCTTTTAACCTTCAGTCTTAGTATAAATTGAAAAATACGAGGTAGGCCCTCCCGTTTGCTCTATGCAACGGAGGGCCGCTGAAGCGACAGAGGTAATAGTAGAGACAACAATCGTATTTTCAAAGAAACCTCTTAATGTTCTATACTGAGCTTCATAACTATAAGGGATAAAAAGGTTGTTTACCTTCAAATCCTTCCGTTATGCGAATGGGCCTTGGAACTCAACATTTCCGACTCATTCCAGACTAAACTTCCGAGAATTAGTTTTTTGCATAGAGCACGAAGGAATATCAAGATGAAAAGTCTCAAACAAAAGTATTGCATCGTCGGTGTCGGAAATACAGCCTACGGCAAGAATCCTGGCATTTCGCAAATCGCTCATAATGTATTAGCAATTCGTGCAGCTCTGGAAGATGCAGGTCTAAGTGCTCAGGATCTTGATGGCGTACTCACCAAAGCTCCTACTTCAACTTTCCCCATGCTCTGGGGGCCGAAAATTGCTGAAGCGTTGCGAATTCAACCAAAAGTTACTGCAACCCTTGATCAGGCTGGCGCAAGCAATATAGGTCTAATTCAGTACGCTATAAGTGCAATTGAGATGGGACAAGCAGAGGTGATAGCAATCTCCTATGGAGATAATCCGCGAACAGGTACCCGTGCATCATATGCACGACCGAGAGGTGATGATGCATTAGCGGGATTGTTTGGAGCACCATCGAGCTACGCAATGGTTGCAAAACGCCATATGCATGAATATGGAACTACTAACGAACAGCTTGCTAATGTTGCAATTGCTCACCGAACACACGCAAATATGAACCCAAATGCCCAATTTCAGGAACTTTTCACGGTTGATGACTATATGTCATCCAGATGGGTCGCGGAACCGTTCAGACTGCTTGACTGTTGTCCCGTTTCCGATGGTGGCGCAGCATACATAATAACCACGGAAGAAAAGGCCAAAGAACTTAGAGCATTGCCAGTCTATATAGAGGGTATCGGTCAGGCACACCCGTCCTGGGATTTCTATCGCCGACCTGAATTAGCCACAAGCGGGGCAAAAATCGCTGGAAAAATGGCTTTCGAATCAGCGGGCCTCCAGCCAACGGACGTTGATTTCTGTGAAATATATGATTGCTTCACAATTGTGCCGCTTATAAGCCTTGAGGAATATGGGTTTGTCAATAAAGGTGAAGGAGGTTCATTTTATGAGGAACAGAGGACGCACATCGGTGGTGAGCTACCGTGCAATACTTCCGGAGGTCTATTATCTGAAACAGGTATGCCTGGGACTCAACTGGTTGTAGAGGCAGTCCGACAACTCAGAGGCGAAGGTGAAAATAGACAAGTCAAAGATGCAGAAGTTGGTCTGGTCAGTCAACAAGGTGGAATTATGACGACCCACGCGACTATGCTGTTGTCAAACCAAGGAGTGCACCAATGAACGAGCCTGCTATAGCTGATAAATTTGCTGCATTCGAAGAGTTGATTCCCCCACTCACCGATTTAAATGCGCCGTACAGAGAAGCGCTTAGTCGTGGAGAGCTCATTCTTCAGCGATGCAAGAGCTGTAGTAGTTATCAATACCCTTTCGAATCATTTTGCTATGAGTGCGGATCTACTGAACTAGAGCACAAAATATCACTGGGACAGGGTTCCATATATTCCTTCGTTAAGGTCCACCAGCCCTACCACTCCGCATTTAAACCATTTATCCCATACACGGTCGCAACGATTCAGCTAGATGAAGGTCCTCGCCTACTATGTGCAATGCTAGAGCTTACGACCGAGGTGGAAATAGGGGATAGAGTAACGCCACGTATTGAGAGAATTACTGCTAGTGAGTCAATGTTAACGTATGAATTAGAAGGGTCTTGATATGCGTATAAAAAAACCTTGGACCGCCTGGGATGATGCAATCAATTACAAAACATTGCCGGGAGCTATGGGTGTTTTTGAAATTGCTGATAGTGAACAAAAAACAATTTATATCGGAAAAGCATCCGGGAAATCACCCTTCGGACTTCGAGGTGAATTATTTCTCTGTTTCGGAGATAAGAGCGATTTTGATGGAAAGAACTGGATTCACCCCAAAATGGGTCAACCGCTTCCCAGTATTCAAAAGCATGCAGCTTACTTCCGTTACGAGGTAAATCATATGTATTATAGTCGCTGGATCGAAATTCTTACGCGTTTTAATGAGGATCATGGCCGACTACCAATTGGAAATTTAGAAGACTCAGAAGTTATCCCAGAACTCGGTCGTTACCATTGGCAAACTAAAGAGAGCGGAATGGAGAACTAGAATGGTTGATTTTAGAATCAGTGATGAGCAAAAACTTATTATCGATAACGTCCGTAGATTAATACGTGAAGAGATAAGGCCGCTAGAAGAAGATCTAGATCCAGACGCATTTTCTCTTCCCCCCTCTGAAAAAGACCGCTTGGTTTCTATGGTCAAAGAAATGGGACTCTACCAGATGGACGTTCCCACAGAATATGGTGGTCCAGGAATTGATTTGGTCACTCGGACTCTAGTCGCTGAAGAATTGTCACAGCACCGAGCAGGCCTCTATGCTCCAGCATATGGTGTTTTTGGGCATGGTCCTCCTGGCCAACTGTACAACGCCACCGAAGAACAAAAAGAGAAATATTTATGGCCTGTAATTCGAGGCGAAAAGAGCTCATTCTTCGGGCTAAGTGAGCCTAGCGGTGGTTCAGATCCGGCACGAGCAATAAAAACTCGGGGAATAAAAGACGGTGATGACTGGGTCATTAACGGAGGAAAGCTCTGGAATTCGGGAGCAGATACTGCGGATTTCGGAATTGTCTACGTCCGCACTGATCCTTCCAAGGGGAGAGACGGTATCAGCGCTTTCATTGTGGATACCGAAACGCCTGGCTTTCGAGTTGAACGACTCGTACAAGTGCTTAGGGCACACTATACGACCGAGCTCTCATTTACCGATATGCGCATTCCAAGCCAAAATCTTCTTGGTGAAGAAGGAGGCGGATTTGCTCTTGCCAATGATTACCTAAGTATGCAACGCATTCCTTACTCTGCCACAGGGCTGGGAGTGGCAATTTTTGCTCATGAAATGGCTATGGATTGGGCCAAACAACGAGAGACTTTTGGGCAACCACTTGCCAACCGACAGGCTATCCAATGGATGCTCGTTGATAATGAAATTGATATACGAACTGGTCGGTGGGCGTGCCTTCAAGCAGCCGATCTTGCTCAACGTGGTGAACCATTTAGATTTGAATCTTCGATGGCTAAGCTTGTGGCCACTGAAGGAGCTGGTCGGGTTGTTGATCGCTCCATGCAGATTTTTGGTGGACTTGGAATGAGTAAGGATCTACCGCTTGAACGGTGGTATCGAGAATTAAGAATTCGTAGGATTGGAGAAGGACCATCCGAGGTTCAACGAATAGTTATGGCCAGAGACTTACTAAATATTAGAAGTGGTTCATAATTCTTGGGAGCGCATTGGTACGACTGAGGGGATTAAAACATGACAATTGACTTTGAAATTTCAAATCATATCGCGACAATCACAATTAACAGGCCTGAGGCTCTTAACGCTATGACGCCTGATATGTACGCTAAATTGTCTGATTCATGGCTCGAAGTTCGAGATAATCCAGATATCTGGGTGGCTGTAGTAACTGGTGCTCCACAACCAGACAGAACTCCTGAGAAGCAGGTTTTCTCAGCTGGCGCAGATCTTAAACAGACTATTCCACAAAAACCTGAAGCCTTTGAGTTTTGGCAAACACAAAGCAATCAAATTCTAAATCGAGGACTGGAAGTATGGAAGCCTGTGGTAGCAGGAATTAATGGACTGTGCCTTGCTGGTGGCATGACGTTGCTACTAGCGACAGATATTCGAATAGCATCTGAGCACGCGCTCTTTGATCTATCTGAGGTAAAGCGCGGGATACTGCCAGGGAACGGTGGCACACAAAGGACTATTCGACAGCTTCCATACCCAATCGCAATGGAGGTGCTACTGCTTGGCCGACGCTTATCTGCAGATCGAGCCGCCAACTTCGGTCTTATCAACGAAGTTGTGCCTCATGACAAGGTGCTTGAGACTGCGATGGAACGAGCTGAGGAGTTAGCTGCCATGCCCCCCCTAGCTGTACGCGCGATTAAGGAACTGTCAGTACGTGCCCAATACATGCCGCTCGGCGATGGCCTTCGACTTGAGTCCGCAATGCAAGCAAGACTGAGTTTCACTGAAGATGCAAAAGAAGGACCAAAAGCATTTGCGGAGAAACGCAAACCAAACTTCAAAGGCCGCTGATTTATAATTAATCGACAGTCAGTGCATATCCAGGAGCACGCATGAAAATCACTAACGATGTCGGGTTGTCAGAACTAATATCGAGTTCCGAGGAATCACTATTGTGTACCGGATTTGCCTTTACCGAAGGTCCAATCTGGATCGAAAATGATAATTCGTTATTGTTTAGCGACATTAATAAACAAACAATTCACCAATGGCAACAGATCACTGGAAAGGTTGATTCATACCGACCCTTAAGCCATCACTCAAATGGACTGACGCTTGATTTAGACGGGAATCTTCTTGCATGCGAGCATTCAGGACGACGAGTATCCCGAGCTCCCTATAAGCAAGAAAATAAAATCGAGACAATAGCTAATCATTGGGATGGTAAAAAACTTAACAGCCCAAATGACATTGTGGTTCACCGTAATGGAACGATTTATTTCACGGATCCCACATATGGGCTCACACAACCTGCTCAAGGAGATCCGAATGCTGAGCAGGAATTAACATTTCAAGGCGTTTATAAAATAGCGACCGACGGAGAACTTGATTTACTCACCACAATGTTTACGCAACCAAATGGACTTGCTTTCTCGCCTGATGAAAAATCGCTGTACGTAGGTGACTCAAAAGATCGCCTAATCAGAAAATTTTCCGTTGAAAATGATGGCACCCTAAGTAATCCAGTTCTGTTTTTAGACGTTGCAAATGATCCTAGGCCAGGAGCTCCTGATGGTATGAAAGTGGATAGCGAAGGCCGCTTGTGGACGACCGGACCCGGAGGAGTTTGGGTAGTAGAGCCAGATGGAACGATATTAGGCCAAATTGAAATTCCCGAGCTACCAGCAAATATTGCGTTCGGTTCTACGGACTATAAAACTATTTTCCTGACCGCGAGAACCAGTGTCTATTCCATAGATACACATGTAAATGGAATAGTTCCACCCAAACGATCCTGACACAATCAAATCTCACATAGGAGTGATCACGCCAACATGCCACACGTGACTACTCGTTAAGCCATGCCATCATTGAACGAACCTCAGCGCCAACAATCTCAATTGGGTGCTCTGCAGTAATCCGTCGAAGTGCCTTAAAGTGGGGTTGCCCAACTTGATTTTCTAACAACCATTCCCGAGCGAATTCACCTTGCTGAACTTCAGATAAAATCTTCTTCATCTCAGCCTTTGTCTCAGGCGTGACAATTCTCGTACCACGAGTGTATGCACCATATTCCGCAGTATCAGACACTGAAGACAACATAGTTGCAAGACCGCCTTCGTACATCAAATCAACAATTAACTTAATCTCGTGAAAAGTTTCAAAATAGGCTGACTCGGGCTGATAACCAGCCTCGACAAGCACTTCAAAAGCTGTTTTGGCCATCTCTGCTATGCCACCGCACAGTACCGCCTGCTCACCAAATAAGTCAGTCTCCGTTTCCTCTCGGAAAGTGGTCTCAAGAATACCTGCCTTCGTTGCTCCTAAGCCTTTCCCATATGCTAAGGCCACGGCAAGTGCAGATTCACTAGCATCCTGATGAATGGCTACTAGAGCTGGAACTCCCCCTCCTTCTTGAAAAACACGTCTAACCAAATGACCAGGCCCTTTAGGAGCAATCATTGATACATCAATATCGGGTGGCGGATTAATAGCGTCAAAATGAATATTAAAACCATGCGCAAACATTAAAGTTTTACCTGGTTCGAGATGAGGCTCGATATGATCCTTATAAACTTGGAATGCTATTTGATCTGGTACTAAGACCATGATGATATCGCAGGAGATAGCAACTTCATCTACAGTACCCACATCTAAGCCACTTTCTTTCACCAAATCCCACGACCGTGATCCAGGATATAAGCCGACCGCAACATCTACGCCCGACTCATGCAAGTTCAGAGCATGTGCATGCCCTTGTGAACCAAATCCAATAATTCCAACTTTCTTGCCATCTAATACCGACAGATCGGCATTGTTCTCATAATAAACCTTAGCCACAGACTTACCCCTTAATACACTCTTTACATTATTTTTTTATCTTCAGATTCAATCGCTTAAATGCGGAAGATCACCACTTGGAATTCTACCTGACTCCTGATGAAACCGTCGTAACTCCTCGTCTTCGAAGTGCGGCATTTGAGTTGTACCCTCTCCTCGAACCAAAGCTATACCCCCGGTACGAACTAATTCAAGAATGCCGTATGGACGAAGGTTATCTGTAAGTGCCTCTATGGTCTCGTTAGCAGCAGTGATTTGGATAATCACACTGGCTGCCGATAGATCAACAACTGATGCCCTAAATATTTCGACAATATCTAAAATTTCGCGTCGCTGTTCTGGTTTCGTCATTACCTTAATTAATGCAAGCTCGCGTCCAACTGATTCGCCATCCTCTAACACCTCAGCTGTAATTACATCTATCAACTTATCTAGCTGCTTTGCGACTTGATCACCTATTAAAGGAGTTCCCTCGACAACTATTGTCATCCTTGATACTCCTATCTCATCTGTCGAACCCACGGCCAAACTCTCGATGTTGTACCCACGCCTCCGAAATAAGGACGCAACACGTGTCAAGACCCCGGGACGGTCCTCAACCAGAGCGGCAATCGTCTGGAGCGGGCCGGTCAAATCTGTTTTCATAATTAAAATCCTCTAATTTAGCTAAATCAATAAAAAATATGCGAAATAATATTTGATGTCCTTATATCTGACCGCTTGATTCCACTGTTTCGCTAAGTGCTGCGCCAGCTGGGACCATTGGCCAGACATTATCCTGTTGTACCACTCGAAAGTCGATAATTACGGGGCCAGGGTCAGCCTCAGCTTCTTGAATAGCGGCGTCCACATCTTCCTGATTAGTTACTCTAATTCCACGAATTCCGTATGCTTCCGCAATTTTTAGAAAGTCAGGCTGCGTGATGTCCACATCCACCAAATTCTTGTCATAAAATAATTCCTGCCACTGGCGCACCATACCCAGATAACAATTATTCATAATCGCCATCTTGACTGGCAGCTTCTCAGCGACCATAGTTCCTATCTCTTGGAAGGTCATCTGAAATCCACCATCACCACAAATTGTCCAAACCGGCCTATCTGGACATGCGGCCTGCGCACCCATCGCGGCAGGAACTTCGAAGCCCATAGTTCCCAAGCCTCCCGATGTGATGAATTGACGTGGTCGAGATATATTTCCAAATTGGGCAGCCCACATTTGATGCTGACCGACACCTGTACACAAAACTGATTCCGGACCGATTAAATCGGCAATTCTCGAAATTGCATACTGTGCGCTTAACTCTGGGCCGTTCGGAATAGACATTGATTCCTTATGATTAATACGCATTTCATTTATCCATTGAAGCCAGTCGGGATGAGTAGATGTATTTATGGATTTAATTAACTGACCTAAAACATCCTTAACGTTCCCTACGATTGGGACATGAGTTTCGATATTTTTTTGGTGTTCCGCAGGATCAATATCGACGTGAATAATTTTTGCATTAGGATTCATATCTTCAAAACGCCCGAGTGCTCGGTCATCCATTCGCATACCTAAGCCAATAATGACGTCTGCTGAAGAGGCTGCATGATTTGCCCAATATGAGCCATGCATTCCAAGCATCCCGTATGAAAGAACGTGATTTGGATTTATCGATCCCAAACCAAGCAAAGTATTAACGACTGGGATTCCGCCTTTTTCTGCGAAAGCTTGTAATTGCTCTGCCGCGTCAGACAGTATTATTCCATGTCCCGCAAAAATGAGCGGCCTCTCTGCTTGATTAATGATTTCAGTTGCCGACTCAATAGATTCACTGGCCCCTATCGTGGGAGGGTTATAGCCACGAATATGAACATCCTCCGGCCAGTGAAATTCTGCCTCCTCTATAAAAACATCTTTCGGGATATCAATATGAACTGCCCCAGGTCTTCCAGTCGTCGCGATGTAAGCAGCTTCACTAAATGCATAAGCCAAATCATCTGGCCGCATAACAATATAATTATGCTTAACTATTGGCATAGTAATACCTGTAATATCTGCTTCCTGAAATCCATCTTTTCCAAGTAGTGAGCGAGTAACATTGCCTGTGATAAATAATGTCGGCACTGAGTCCATATGAGCATTCGTGATGGCAGTAACCAAATTGGTAGCACCAGGGCCTGAAGTCGCTAAAGCCACACCTAACTTTCCTGAAGCCCTTGCATAGCCATCAGCAGCATGACCAGCAGCCTGTTCATGCCGAACCAAAATATGGTTTATATCGGGATAATCTGGGAATCGATCATAAAGAGGTAATACCACTCCTCCGGGATACCCAAACAATGTATCAACGCCTAGCTTCTGCAAGCACTTAAGAACAATGTCCGCACCGCTTATTTTTGTCATAATCGTCTCCTCAATCGCAAATCTAGCCGACCTGTAAAGTCAAAATGACTCTATCCATTAATCACTAGCTCATTCTGATATAACGTAAACTTCTTATTCTCGTTAACTCTAAATATATTGGTTTTTAGTTCTCTTGGCTCGACACGCGAGCTCATGGGCGGCCAGAACGGCCACCCTAGGACACGACGACTACAGATACTAAATGAGCAGGGACAACCGAGGCTTTTACCGACTCAGTTAAAAAAAGATCACCACTTAAGTAACACATAGTAGACCTTATTCTGAGACTTAGATCTGGAACCGTCAAGCGCATCAACAATTATCACAAAATAGTGACTATGCTCGTCTACGCGCAGAAATTTTATCTCCCAGCCAAGCAGCAGGCATGAGTAATGATCGTCCAATTTTTCCGAACTTATTAGTGAGATCCAGATAAGTAGAATCACCACGAATAAGCTCAATGGCTCCAATCCAAAACAAGCCTACATGTTGAAGCATCCAAACAAACGGCCTGGGATAAGTATGGAATATTTGCATCAACGCCTCTGAAGTTTCGATTTCAGGAAGAAGTTCTTTTTGTAATTCAAATTGGTAACCTGCTAATGAATCAACTTCAGAAGAAAGATACTGCTCGACCACGGGCGCTACAGCCATACCAGATCGTAACGCCGCAAAAATCCCTTCTCCAGATAAGGGATCGACTAAGCCAGCTGCATCACCAAGCAGGGCCGATCCGTCTATAGAAATAGCTGAACCAGGGCGACGCATAGGAAGATGGTGCCCCTTAATCTCGGTAATCGAATCGTAGTCAATGCCATAGATCTCAGCTAACTTAAACATCGCGGCCTTCAAACGTTTGCCGCCACTCAAACGACTCCCCCCAACTCCAATATTTACATGGTCGCCCTTGGGAAAAATCCACCCGTATCCCTGAGTTAGAGATCCAAAATTACGACTTACCTTGTGCTCAAACTGGCTCGGAACACCATCAGGAAAATACACATTACCTTCCAAGGCAACTGCGCCTTCACTGTGGCTATCAAAACCCAGTCTATTACCAGTAATTCCGTTTGCTCCGTCAGCGCCCAGAAGCACTCGCGCTTGGATTTCAGTACCAGACCTCGTTTTTACTACGAAACCGTCACCCGCCTTGGATAAAATATCGGTTACCTGCTCACCATCTCTAAATTTCGTCCCTACCTCTTGTGCCTTGTCAGCTAGAAACGCGTCGAGGCGTGCTCGCTGAGTCATGTAAGTTAGAACAGAACCAGAGGTTTGTAGTACAGAAGATTCATCGCGAATTCTAATGTCTGCGTCAGTAATGACATCTTCAATCACAGGATCAATTGAAAAAGGAAGAATTCGCTCACACCTCACAGTTACGCCACCACCACAAGGTTTGTCTCTCGGAAATTTAGCCCTATCGAGCAGGATCACATCTAGACCTGCGGCAGCTAATTGATGGGCCGCAATAGAACCGGAAGGTCCCGCACCGATAATCGCAACTTCTGTGTTTATTGATGTCATAAGATCAGGTTATACCTTAGACCAAATAGAGTCACGGCCACCTAACGAGTCGAAATATGAATAGCAAGCTCAAAAAGAAAAACTGATAATACGGGTATCAGTATTGCCGAAAATAAAACCATTAGCGCTAGCTTTCGTTCCCAAACAAACAAAATAAGTCCCAATATGGTGTTACCAATGACTAATAATGAGGCTAATAATGGAATTTGAAATAACTCCTCACGCAACCAAAAAGTTACAAATCTTGACTTTTCCTGACTTATGGGAAAAACTCCTTCGAGTTGAACAGGTAGGTTCACAAAGCGAAAGCTAAATTCAGACCACATAAAAATTGTCGTCAGCGCAATTACTGTTAGAAATACCCACACGGTACCTGAAGAAATAATAAAATGTAGTCGAGGCCATATATAACCGATGTACGGCTCTACGACCTCTTGAGTATCTTGATGTCCATATGCACCAAGACCTTCAAGGAAATCTGCTTCATCACTCACAGATAAGCCATACAAAGAATTAGATGTCTCAAGATAAAGTAAATTCTGTCTATCTTTGGAGGTTGCAAAAATACTAATCGGCTTTGGCGCGCTCTTTGTTGAATCAAGTCTGGAAAATCCGTGCCCGATACTCATTCCAGGCCATGAAAACATATCTACTAGAACATCATCCGAATATCCAGTGACACTAATCCTAGTTACGGACGATAGTGGGATAACATGCGCCACCAAACCCCAGTGAATTGTCAAATTACTATCTTTTACCGTATAGCGTAATTTAAAAAAACATAGAATCCAGTAGAAAAAAAATATCATCACCAACGCTGCAAAAAAAGAGGAGCCATAAGCTAGGACTTTAAATACCCCAAAAGAAAGAGTAATCGCAAGTAGTGCCAATCCTACGGCTAGACACCCGGACCATCCACACAAGAAAATTCCAAAAATTAAGCCCTTAAGTAACTTGGGCTTGAATATATTTTCATCCGCCATAAATTCAACTTAGCTATTCACCATAAACAGGTATAAGCCAGCTTTCATACTCGGTTAATTCACCCGTGATTGCATCAAAAAATAGCTTTTGTAATTTCCTGGAAACTACGCCCGGCTGACCATCACCCACCGGAACACGATCGACTTCAGTTACAGGTGTGACGTGAGCGGCGGTTCCGGTCATAAATAATTCATCTGCTATATAAAGCTCAGATCTGTCAATAGTTCTTCTCTCAACTGGAAGATTGAGTTTCTCACTTGCAAGAAAAAGAGCAGTATCAAGAGTAATTCCCTCTAATATATTGTCACTTTGGGGAGGGCTTATCAGGACCCCATTTCTAATCATCACAAGGTTTTCTCCTGCACCTTCAGACACGTGCCCATCCTGATTCAGCATAATAGCTTCAGTCATCCCATTTTGTTTAGCTTCGCTAGTTGCCAAACCATTATTGACGTAAAGACCAGAAACCTTGGCTCGTGCGGGAATTGAAGTGTCGTCAACTCTCCGCCATGACGAGGTCATAACCGTAGCACCCGCATTTGGATCTAGGTAATCGCCCAAGGGCCTCACATAAATAAGTAACTTATCTTCAACCGAGTGAATAGCAGGGCCGATATCAAGCCCTGATTTATATACCATCGGCCGAATATACATATCCTCCTTGTAGTCGCAGCGACGTGCCAACTCTACAACGAGATTAGAGATTTCATCCGCATCATAAGTTCCATTCATTCGCAATATTCGAGCACTCTGGACAAGACGATCAATATGCTCACGAACCTTGAAGAGATACAGCTCTTCGTGTGCAGGATTCCAGTTGCCGCGAATTCCTTCGAACACTGCGCTTCCATAGTTGAAAGCATGAGTCATCACATTAAGGTTAGCGTCCTCAATTGGAACAAACTTTCCTTCGAAATAAGCCATCTGCTGCGACATACGATCCCCCTTGAACACTTGCTAGCATAACGCTGAGCTGTGGATTACTCATGATAAATCTAAAAAAATTAGCGAACAATAGAACTTCACGATCACTTAATTACTCGCAGAAGGCAAACTCGCTCATGCAAATCATCTATATGGTCTCGCGCAAGCACACGTACGCGCGTAAAAGAGACTAGGTAATTTTCACTATGAAACTAATTCAGTTGATAGTCTATCCAAATGACAAACTCAGAGTTCTTAACAGGAGCACAGTTTCAAATAGGATCCATGCCTATCACGATCGTTAATGATGGTACTTTCATGTATGACGGAGGAGCTATTTTCGGTGTCGTACCACGAGTTATGTGGCAGCGGGCAGTAGAAAATCAAATTGATGCTCAACATAGGATTACCCAAGGCTTAAACTGCGTTTTACTACGATCCAATGGAAAAAATATTCTCCTTGATACCGGAGTGGGTGGAAAACCAGGGGACCGAGATGTAGCTTCACCTATCGAACAAGGGAATTTAATCCAATCAATTGCGAAACAAGGACTAAGTCCGAGTGACATAGATGTCGTAGTTAACACACATTTGCATTTTGATCACTGTGGTTGGAATACTTCCGTGAACTCACAAAACCAGGAACTAGTCCCCACGTTCCCAAATGCTACGTATTACATCTCGGAAAAAGAATGGAATGACGCGGTTAATCCCAATGAGCGCACTCGAGCAACTTATTTGGAAAAAAATCTAAACCCAATTATCGATCATATAAAACTATTCGATGATGAAATAAAAATAACTGATGAAGTGGTAGTCTCGCCCACACCGGGCCATACCGAGGGCCACAGCGCCGTTTTTATGCGCTCCGGCCAGGAATGGGGTGTATACGTCGGCGATATGATTCAACACCATGCCCAACTCGAACGAACTGCGTGGGTTTCTGGACTAGATGTCTTGCCGTTAGTTTCAATGGAAACAAAGAAAAAACTCGCTGCTGAGTGTATTGATTCTCAAGCCCTAATAATATTCTCACACGGTACATATCCAGGTGTTGGTAAATTAACTTTGACAGACGAAGGATTTCGAAAGTGGGAAAAAGAAGCACCACACATGACCAACGCAAGTCCACATACTCATTAGGACATTCATCTGATTATGGCCGAAAAAGATAGCAAAAAACAACTGATTCCGATCATTCCGACCATAGGCGGAGTGGAAAGAACAAACATACTTCCGCTCGTGCATCTACACATGGCAGCAAACTGGCACCCTGCGCCCGTCCATTCTTTTACGTTACCACTTTGGTATCAGGGAACTTATGATGAGCAGCGCTCAGCTCGGTCCGGCACCGTAATTTCGGATCGATCACACCTTGGACGCTTTTATGTGACGGGCGAAAATGCAGAACAAGTGCTTGATCGAGTGTTTACATCTGACCCACACAAAATAGAGATCGGACAAATCGGACGAACGATCGCGTGTAACAAAGACGGTACTGTGTTTGATATTGTAATTTGGTGCCGACTAGACGCGGGAAGATGGTTGATTATCTCTGGACCAAGAACACAAACAAGCTTACTCAAACGAGTCGAAGAATTTGCCAAGCTATATCCGGACGTGGTGGTCAGAGATCGGTTAGAGGAGTCAGTATTACTTTCCGTTTCAGGGCCCAACGCACCCGAAAGCTTAATAGCGGCTCTGGGACCAACCATACCTAAGTCTATTCCGCTGAACGAAGGCCACGAGATTTTACTGGGTGGCTATCGTGCACTCGTTGCGAATTATTCAGAAACTGGTGAGATTGGATATTTAATTATCTGTTCACCAGAGGTTGGTGAACACATTTGGCAGCAACTCCTGTCAGTCGGAGCAGACCCTATTGGGCTTGCGGCCTCTGACGCCTTGCGACTTGAGGCGAATTTCCTTGAAGCGCCTACAGAAATTCCTCAACCTGCGACACCATTTCATGCCGGCCTAGCTCAGCTGGTAGATTTGGAAAATGCTAAGAACACGCAAAGGGTATTTGAGGGACGTACCCAGCTAGAAAAAGATCTAAAAGAGTTTCCAGTTACACGTTCCCTCACAGCTCTCAAGCTTGTGGATAAAGGTCTCGCAAAAAAAGGAGACGCAGTACAACTGCATGATGGAACAACTATCAGCGCCTGTGTAGCTGCATTTTATTCCGCAGCTCTGGCCGCAAGCCTAGCACTCGCATATATCCCAAGAAAACATCTGAATGATTCTCTATACATCGACACCGACTCCTCAAGGTCTTCAACCGAGATTATGAGGCCTGAAGAAATCCTCGAAAAAATAAAAAAGGTGCCATGAAGTGAACCCCCGTTCACGTCTCACTATCGACCCTAGGACCGAAACCTCTACTAAAGCTCAAGTGATATTTCTGTAAGATGGGACTCAGTACTCTTCTTCGAATCACGATATGCCTTAAAGCAGAGTAAGAGAACCAAAGGGATCACTATTGAAAAAATAACGCTTCCGACTAAACCTGGCGGGTCAGTCGCTCCAATTGGTTTGTAGAGACCTACTCCTAGTCTAAATAGGTTCTCAATCCAAGCAATCAAAAACATGAGCGGAATGAGTGCCCTATACCTGAACGCTATCAACAAGAATACCGACGCGAGTAGTAGCTGTGAGATTCCCCACTGAGCAAACAAGCCAATTATCGACTCCGCCCCACCACGACTAAAAGTATCAATTGGAATTCCTGCAACAGAATGTGACCCGCCGTCGTCACTGAAAATATGATGCTGACTTCGCCACAGCATCAAACCCGTAAAGCCATAAAAAATATACTGAATCCAACTCGGTCCCTCGAAACGATTATCTGCTGCCCGAGGAAAAAAGAAACCTACAAATGTCTTCATATGAGATATCTAATGCTTAACGAGCTCTACTACCGCCGTCCACCGGATAAATTCCACCTGTAATAAATGACGCATCCGACGAGCACAAATAAGTTACCAACGCTGCGACTTCCTCAGGTTGACCAATTCGTCCCAAAGGATACATCTCTGATACTCTGTCTTTTGCTGCATCAATGTCATCTGGATTACCACCACGAAGAACCGCCTCGCCCATCGGCGTATCAATTATGGCAGGGCACACCGCATTTACACGAATATCATGTGACCCCAGACTGAGGGCAGCTGATTTTGTCATTCCGACAACTGCATGTTTACTTGCACCATACGCAAAAACCGTCGGAGTCCCAGACAGTCCTGCCACCGACGCCGTGTTTACGATCGCGCCACCGCCATTTTTCATCATAGCCTCTGCAACTGATTTCATTCCCAGCCACACACCCTTCACATTCACGGACATAACGTGGTCGAAATCTTCTTCCGAATACTCAAATAAATTACGCCATGGACCAAGAACTCCAGCATTATTAAAAAACGCATCAATACGGCCAAATTTATCCAAAGCCTGAGATACATAATCTTCAACAGAGTTCGGACTACTTACATCTGCGGTAACCACATGTGGATTAGTACCAGCTCGCTCAACCCGCGCTGCAATTTCCTCCAGTGCCGTGCCATCTAAATCAACCAAGACCACGTCTGCTCCGTCTTCCGCAAAGCGTTGTGCTGTCGCACCGCCTATGCCGCCAGCTGCTCCGGTTACAACTGCTACCTGACCCTGAAATCTGCCTTCTGTACTCATATAGTCTCCCCAGTTTTAATTAACTCTCTCATTCCGATAATATAACGGACTAAGTACCACAGCAGCCAAATAAAAAAAAGAGAGCAGCTTGCAAAAGCTGCTCTCTCTTATATTTTCAGCAATCGCTGAAACATAATCTAGAAAATCTAAATTATGACTTAAGCCATAGCCACGGTGAATTCTCCGTACCCATTCCGTACGACTTCCAGACTCGGTAACCACCGAGACTCTCAACCGCACCTGTCCAACCAACACCTGCCCCGGCTTGACCAGGTACGTAATACATATTATCCGCGTTGATCTTCTGGATCTCGTAGATGTATTCACGTCTCTGCTCATAGTCCGCCTCAGCAGCCTGTAGTGCATTGAGTTCGTCAATGCGTGCATCCTTGATTCGACCATGGTTTCGAGCGTTATCACCAAACATTCGTGGAAAGTATCCACCAACCTCTGGGAACGGTGTCTCATAACCCCACGCAATACCACTGAAGTTACCTGTGAAGGTTTGAGTAATGTATTGTGATGAGTAGTCCTGATGCTCAATCTCAGTGTTCAGACCAATAGCAGTCAAATATGCTTGCACTGCTTCACCAATCTTGTTGAACGTACCTCCTGTACCACCATATGGGTAATACTGGAACTTGATTTCTGAATCATCGTAACCAGTTGCCTGCAGCAACTTAGCAGCTTCAGCTGGGTTGTATTTGAAGTCGTCTCCAGCCTTACACATCTTCGGATCAGTTGGATTAAGCCACCATTTCTCAAAGCCCGCTGGAATCAGGTTGTTCCACCGTAGTAGATCTTCCTTTGAACCAACACCAGCTTTAACCATTGCTTCAACTTCGTAACCGAGCTCAGTAATGTCGTCACGGTTCTGAGCCATTGAGGTGGCTCGTCTGAATCGTACGTCAGACCAAACTGGGTTTGTGTCTAGCTCATTGTTCGAGAAGTACAAGAATGACATCAACGCTGGGCGAGCACCATACCACTGTAGGCCTGGCATTTCTTCCTTTGTTGGAATGACGTCGTTTGCATTTATCGAGTTCAAATAATGCAGGTTACCTGCTTTGAGCTGTGCCAATCTGTTTTGATATTCAGGCACACTGATCCAGTGAAATTTGTCACCAAATGGGGCAGCAAACTTACTCCCCATCGGAGCTGATGAACCGTGCCAATTAGGGTTTCTGCTAAACATAAAGTCAACAGATGGTTCGTAGCTCTCAAAAATCCATGGGCCCGATCCAATAATTTCCTTAGCTGGATCAAAGCCACCGTTGTGAGCCTCAATAGGTTGTACATGCAACGCGTTAGGGTCACCCATTGTGTCGATGAATGTCGCCGAAGGTGCACCACACACAAACTTCAGGGTGTAATCATCAATTGCTTCACATGAGTCAATGTTAGGAACCGTGTCCTTGTTGGGTGACTCGTCAGCAACAAGCATATTCCAGGAGGAAACCACGTCAGCACTCGTAACTTCACGTTCATTAACTGGTGCCTTGTTATGGAATTTTACGCCCTGCTTTAGTTTAACGATCCAAGTGACCGCATCTTCAGTCTCAGCTGATTCAGCCAAGTCCAGTTCAGGCCCTAAGTTGTAAGGACTCTGACCTTCGCCAGTTCCGTTCGTAAATAAACGACTCACGCTGAAAAGGCTTGGATATTTTGATAAATATGAAAGGTTTCCATATGGGTCGATCGTTGGTGGGTCCTGAATCCAACTTCCAACTATCGTTCCACCACGCTTGACGTTTGGATACGGATCAACATTAGCTGCAGTTGTTGCTACAGCAGCAACCGAAGTCTGAGTTGATGTTGCCTGAGCAGCCTGAGTTTCAGTTACCTGCGCCAACGCCTGGGTAGCTGCTGCGGTTGCAGCACTTCCACTTGACGCTACTTCATCGTCACTTCCACCACAGCCAATCAACGCTGCACCTGTAATACCCGCAGCAGCCACTCCGGCACCGCGCATTACAGAGCGTCGGGAAACTCTTCGCTGAGCTCCTAATCTACTCCAATAATTCTTTTCCATAAAAAACTAGGTCCTTTCATAGTTCCTGACCACGCACATAGCACGTCCCTCAGTATTTTCGGCCAGCTGTGGAACTATACAACATTTAAGACCTTGTGTGGGTATTTATTAGAAACTTTTACTCATATTCGTGACTTAATTATTTCCAAGCTTTTCTTACTGACTAATCTCATTTTTAGGCGATTCAGGAAAGCACTCCGATCAGACATCGGTGAACTGTCAAAAGTCGTGGAACTAGCATGACATTTTAATGCTCTCCCGTTATATAATTGTGGTTACACGGTGGGGTGCTGTGGAGCTCTGTCACATGCCTAATCCCCAATTTCTAATAGCAATACGCAACCAAGTTAGGGAAATGAAATGGATGTTCCTGGGCTTAATTATTGGCATTGCACTTGTACTTCCGACCTCAGTTCTAATTGCCCAGAGCCCATGGGTAACGCAACAGGCAGAAATAGTGGTACGGAAATTACCTGATGGACGATTAGAATTTTGTCTCGATGTTGGACTTGGTGAAGAACTAATTCGCGAATGCCCTCGGCTCAGGATGTTAAATTACACAGAATTAGAAACCAACGTTTGGAATCGGTCAACACCAATATTGATAACTAATCCTGACGCCAATATACACGCCTTGGATCCGGCTACCGGTCTGTACAGGACGAAAGCCGGCGACAGTATGGCAAGTGTTTCCGAAAAATTTAATATTTCGATACCAGACCTTGTCAGGTTAAATCCTGACGTAGGGATTATCCTTCGGTCGGGTCAGATATTATCTGTCGATATTGCATTAGCATCAGCAGTCTTGGTAGGAACGGTGCGTACTGACGCGGAAGTGATAAGCGGGACCTACACTGTTGTCGGCGGAGATTCGCTTGGGGCAATTGCAGCACGATTCGACATCTCAACAAAACGTATATTGGAGTTAAATCCATCCGTTATAAATCCTAATTCACTGTCGATTGGACAAGTTTTAATCGTTGAGGAAAAAGCAAAAACGGTCTCGGCACAACCTTCGAAGACTGAAACTGCCTACATTGTTCAAGCTGGTGATTCATTGAACAGCATCGCACGAAAATTTTCCGTCTCAGTTCCGTCGCTGCGTGAGGCCAACAATATCGAAGATGCAGACTTTCTATCTATCGGGCAAAAACTAGCAATTCCGAGCGAATAGAATTAAATAAACAATTGAAAGCCAGCGAACACCATTCAAACGAGTTATTGGTCCTAGGTGGTCTGGCCTAAAATCTCTTTCAAGAATAGAATACAAAGATTATGGCAATCGACGTACCAATGATTATTCCCTTCGCACTGGCTGCAGCCTTGATGCTATGGGGAGTTGTATCAGCAGTAATTGCATTTAGTGGTAACTATGATAACGCCGGCATTCCCAAAATATATTCTTCCTTGGAAAGGACTGTAGAAATGCCAGAAACCTCCGCAGAAAATATGCCCGATGTTGAACAAAAACCACAAAGTGAAAACCCGATTGTGATCGGGATTTTATATGTGGGAGGTCTTGGCGTGATGGGAATGCTCGGCTTAATGCTCATCGCAGCATTAATTTGGTGATAAGTTCTAACAGTCGAAGACTGATGTTCTCAAAATAAGCAAAGTCAAGAGGAGTTTAAGCATGGGTGACACCGTTCTCTATGAACGAGAAGGCCATATAGGCACAATTACATATAACCGACCTGAAGCGATGAATGCGATTAACGGACAATTACGTGAAGATTTAAACACTGCCTGGGAAACATTTAGAAACGATGAGGAGGCGTGGGTTGGGATAGTCACTGGCAACGGTCGGGCTTTCTGTGCTGGAGCTGACGTCAAGTCTTTTGGCGAAAACCGCGACACCAAAGGAACCTTTTGGGAAAACCCGTCGTTCACGTCTTTAGAGTCAGGAATGGAGATATGGAAACCTGTTATAGCAGCTGTAAACGGCTATGCGCTCGGCTTTGGCCTCACCTTGGTATCAGCGTGTGACTTCGTTATAGCGAGTGAAAAAGCTGAGTTCGGCTTTCCAGAAGTTCGTATTGGGGTGCCTACCATTCAAGGGGCGGTTCGCATGCCAAAAAAAGTTGGTTGGCAAAATGCGATGGAATTACTATTGATAGGTGAACGAGTCAGTGCAGACCGCGCCAAGCAAATGGGACTGGTCTGGAAAATAGTTGAACATGAAACGCTCATGGATGAAGCGATAGCTCTCGCAAATCGCCTGCTGGAAAGTGCGCCACTAGCAGTCAGAGCGACAAAAGAAGTCGCCGCTCGTGGTCAGGAAATGCCATTCAGTGAAGCAATTAGGTTTGGCGAAACTATGCGAAAAGTAGCTGGTGGCACAGAGGATGCATCAATCGGTCCTCCGGCTTACCGAGAAAGACGCAAGGCTGAATGGCTCGGCCGCTAAGTCTGTTTTTACTATCTAGGCTAAAGGTGTTGAAGTAAGCCACCATCAACCGGAAAAATCTGTCCGGTTATGTATCGAGTTGCACTCTCCACCGATAGATATAACGCCAGCGGCGCTACCTCATTTGCTCGGCCAGCTCGGCGCATAATAGTGAATCGCAACGCACGCTGTGCCTCTTCGTCGTCTGGATTAATTCTATCCTTCATCCAATCCATGTAGCCAAGCGCTATCCCGTTGACCATAATCTGATCAGGTCCGAACTCCTGGGAGCACGCCCTTATTAAATTATGTACGGCTCCATGGGCTGCCGAATATGCTGAGGTATGGGGAAGGCCTCTCTCGCCAAGTACTGAAGTGACAGAAATAATTCGACCTGGAATACCTTGCTTTCTAAATTCAGCAGCGGCGGCCCGCATAGAAAAAAAATGGGCGTTAAAATTGACAGCCATTACCCGAGCAAGCTCGGTGTCCGTAATCGATCCAATCGGCTTCGCCAAAAACAAATCAGGCGCAATCGCCACACAGTCCACTCCGCCGAGTTCCTTGACTGCCTGACGCATAGTAACTTGGACGTTCCGCCCTAAAGTAACATCCATCACATATTCTCTAGCTTCTGAGCCAATCGCCTCAATCTCACGCTTCACCTTACGTATTCGCATCACGGCTTCATCGGCCGTAATTGCGCATAAAGCAACGTCCGCGCCAGCCTCGGCATACGCACTCGCAATTGCGGCACCTGCAGGGAATTCAGCGCCAATAACAATTGCTCGCTTACCTTGTAGGCTAAAGTGCTGCTTGATAGAAATATTTTCGCTCATAGGCCCCCTACCATTCATGCACGGGCTTAAAGCCGGTCGGGCCTAACCCGCCAGCCAAGCCACCGCCGTCAATAACAAATGAGCCACCCGTCACGTATGATGACGCCTCGGAGGCGAGGAACACTGCTAGAGGCCCAAGTTCCCACCACTCTCCTAGACGACGCGCAGGGATGAATGTGCCCCGCTGCTCTCTAAAGGCTTTTTCTTGATCAGATTTTGCCGGACCCTGTGACACAAATCCTGGAATGATGCAATTAGAACGTATGCCATGTGCATATAGCATCGTTGCAAGGGATTTAGTAAATGAAATAACTCCTCCTTTAGCAGTAGGATACGGAAAATTTTTATTCCCCCGCAAGGCGGTACCTGAAGCGGTAGTGACCAATACTCCACCACTACCCTGCTTAATCATCTGGTTTGAAGCAGCACGACACGTGTAGAAAGCAGACTTTAAGTTGGTATCTAACTCGCCGTCAAAGGCCCAATCGGGATATTCCCAAAATTCAGCATCCGTACCTCCGCCTATTCCCGCATTGGCAAACATTACGTCCAGTCGACCGAACGTTTCAACGCATCTGGTAACAAGTCCATCTACTTGCTCCGAATCAGTGGCATCAAATGAAAATGAATCAGCCGTACCACCCGCAGAATTTATTTCTTGTACCACGTTATCAAGTTGCTTTTGCGTCCGCGAAGCTACCATAACTTGAGCACCTGCATCAGCAAGCGCCATCGCCATGCCACGACCCAAACCTCGGCCGCCTCCCGTGACGCATACAACCTTATTAGCCAAGTCAAATAATTCGAGAACCACAGAGCACTCCGTTCAATATTCAAATCTTAGCAGTGCAGTAGCTAAAGAAAGCGTAGGATAGGCAGATGCTTACGCCACCAAAAGACCAAGAAGAAATGTCAAATTGGCTGAATTACCTATTTCCAAATATCACACCAGCTATGTATGACCAGGATGGGTGTTGGGTGGCTTTTATGAAGACCCGCGAAACCGCCCATAATCCTCCTTTCTCATGGATGGCCAGAGCCTTCACGTCTTCAGAAAAATCGGGAGAAATTCAAAATTTGCAAACTAGACTGTTTAACGAGCATGGTTCAGACAGCTGTGGGGGGGACAAAATACGCGATAATGCCGTCCAACTGGTCATCAGTCAAACTTGCGCCTCTGCTTGGAGTAGAGAGGCCTTCGGTATCAAAACCCTTTCTTCAACTCGGGGTTATGCACTTGAAGAGCCAGCTGCAAACTGCTGGATAATTGGTGAAAATAACGAAAATAAAATCGCGATTAATGTCATTCGGCTAACCCCAGTCCGACAATTGTCAGAGGTACATCAGCAAATATACAAATATGTTGAAGCGACCAGTCAAAATCGTCCGACAGATACTTCTCTAGTGATAATGTATTTTGACATTTGGTTTGACGGACCTACATATGCCTACGATTTGGGTTATAACCTAGATGTGACTCAACCAGTAATAGACGTTCTCAAGTCATTTGCTAGTGCTGAAGACTTAGGGTATGTTCTCACTCGACCATTTCAATGGGGCAACCCCGTCGCAGAATGGTATTAAATTGCTATGGCCTTCAATTTAGAATCATCGAGCATCCTACTAGGCTTGCTTCTAGGAACCGTACAAGCAATCACTGAATTCTTGCCTATCTCATCATCGGGACATCTAGTGCTTGTTGAAAAACTAATCAACTCTGCACCTAACTCACTCACTTTTGATGTGGGGCTCCATATAGGTACTCTTATCGCTATCCTGTTCTCTTTTAAAAATACAGTCTCTTCAATTATTCTTGCCTGTCTAAAAAGACTGTATAAGAAGGGTGACTTAACTCAGGATGAGCAGTATTACTCGAGGACCGGTCTGTTACTCATCGTTGGAACAATACCAGCCACAATAGCTGGCTTGTTATTTGTCGACCTAATTGAACTATATCTGCGAGAGCCTTGGCTAATTGCGGTAACACTTACGCTAGGTGCAGGAGTTATGTGGATTGCAGACCGCAACGCGTCTCATCTTTTAAAACTGAGTGACTTTGATCTCCGAGGAGTAATTGTCATCGGGTTCGCACAAGCAATAGCTCTAGTACCTGGGATGTCTCGCTCTGCAATGACCATTAGCGCGGCAAGACTCTTGGGGCATTCGAGGCAACAAGCCGCGGTGTTCTCATTTTTGCTGGCTATACCAGTAGTTATCGGTGCTGGTGCATTAACCGGATTCAGGTCTTTTAGGTCTGGACTTCCAATTGACTGGGATTTACTACTTATTGGTTGTTTTACAGCGTTTTTAGTCGGAATTCTTGTAATCAAGTTTTTCTTATCATATTTAGAAAAATATAATCTATCCGTGTTTATTAATTACAGAATTCTACTGGCCAGTCTTATAGCAATCGGCATCCTCACCAAAAATGTCATGTAGACACAGTGACGATTGACTAAGTCGAGCCTCGCAAGCGTGGATCGAGTCGATCCCGCAAAGCGTCACCGAACATATTGAATGACCAAACCGTAGCGAATATGAATAATCCAGGGAAAAACGCCAAATGAGGATATCGAGCCAACTCTTCCCGAGCTTCATTTAACTCCCTGCCCCAAGATGGAGCCGGTGGTTGAACGCCATAGCCTAAAAATGAAAGTGATGACTCCAAAAGTACTGCGGCTCCTACAAAGAGAGATGCTGACACAATGACGTAGGCAATTAAGTTGGGGACTATATGTCGCAACATAATGCGTGAATCTGAAGCTCCGAGAGCCTGAGCCGCTTCAACATACGTCTCTTCTCGAAGTGAAAGGGCAACTCCTCTTACGGTTCTTGACGAAACAAAACCAGAGTGCACTGCCACAACCAGCAAAATTACCAACATATCTGACGACAGTGGTCCTATATCTGGCAAACGTGGTTCTAACATCACAACAAATAGTATGAGAAATACTAGAGTTGGTATCGCCTGCACCATCTCAACTACTCTTTGTAGCGCATTATCAACCCAGCCGCCAAAAAACGCTGACACTGTACCAATTACAGTCGAAAGCAGCTTGGCAAGAATCACCGCACCAAATCCAATCATGATTGCTGTGCGTGCACCGTAAACAAGTCGTCCATACATGTCACGCCCAAGCGCGTTGGTACCAAACCAAAAGTCCCAGCTCGGTGTCTCAAATCTATCTGATATATGAATACCGATAATTGATGAAGACTTTTGCACAGCTAACGGGGTAAATAGTTGAGGAATCACAGCCATTGCCACCAATATAAGCATCACAACTGCCCCAACCATACCCATTGGGTAGCCAGTAGCAAAGCCCTTTATTCCAGTGAGTGCTTTCAGGAATTTAGAACGATCGTCCTGCTGACGCATCCCAAAAAGAGCTGCTTGTGTCTCGTCATAGTCTAAGTTTGTGCTAGTAGATGTCATTATGAGTACCTAATCCTTGGATTCAAAATCGAATACGCAATGTCAACTAAGAAGTTAGACACAATAACCACCATCGTGAATATCACAGCTAACGCCTGAACGATGAATAAGTCCCGACCATTAAGCGCATGTATGAAGTACCGGCCCATTCCTGGAATTGAATAAATCGTTTCTATGACAACTGTGCCACCAATTAATGCTGGTAGAAACAGTCCTATAACCGTCACAATCGGAATAAGTGCGTTACGAAGACCATGCTTCAAAATTACTGCTCGTTCCTGAAGACCTTTGGACCAGGCAGTTCTGATGTAATCCTGACGCATGACTTCAAGCATTGCTGTTCTACCAAATCTCATCTGGTAACCCGCTCCCGCGGCTCCTGTCAACAATGCCGGAAATGCCATGAATTTTAAATTCGCTATCGGATCTTCAAACAGGCCAGGATAGGTTGGAGAAGGAACCGCCCATAGGGCATATTTTCCAGCCAGAGATATAGCCAAAAGCGCTATCCAAAAGTTGGGCACGGCCAAAAGTGCAATTGCACCAGCTCGACCGGTGTAGTCATACCAAGAAAACTGTCGAACTGCTGAGATAATTCCAATCGGTATACCAATAATCAAGTTAATCGCCATCGCAAAAATACCAAGCTCTAACGTAATTGGTAGGCGCTGCAATAAGTCACCTGATATCGGCCGTCCACTATAGACGCTAACCCCGAAGTCTCCACGCAGGAGATCGCCAATCCAACCGATATACTGAGTTGCCCAGTTTTGATCTAATCCAAACTCGGCTTGAATAAGTGCTTTTGTCTCCGCATCCAGTGCACCAAAGTCACCACCCAAGAAGTCAGTAAAATCTCCCGGCATCAAACGCATCATCGCAAACACAAGAAAGGTCGTACCGAGCATTGTCGGTATCATCAACACAACTCTACGAATTATATATCTCTGCATTCGGCCCCCTCATGCCTCAATTATTATTAGCAATCGCATGCGAAAGCGTAGCACAAAAAAAGCGATTCTGTTAGCTAATTAACAATAGCAATTTACTCAACAAATTATAATTCTGCGAACTTACTCTTCAACACATTTGACGCGTCTGTCAACGCTTGAGCACCCGATGGAAAAGTATCCGTTTCCCGAACAAACGTATGTATTTGTCCTTCGTAGTTCTTTACAATGACAGTCACACCTGCTGAATCCAAAGCCTCGGCGTAGGCAATACCTTCATCACGAAGCGGGTCATAGTCAGCTGTAATTACATGCGCACTTGGTAACTGAGAGAAGTCATCAGCGAGTAGCGGCGAGGCGTACGGCTCGGCGCGCCTTCCAGTAGGATCATAATGATTCCAAAACCATTCCATCGTATCCGCACTTAAGCCGAAGCCCTCTGCACGAGTGAGGTATGACTCGGTATCCATAGCAGAATCAGTAACTGGGCATATCAATAACTGATGCACTACTTTCGGGCCACCCCT
>JAQWLS010000008.1 GCA_029247135.1 Dehalococcoidia bacterium
TAGGACCATTGCTTTATTTAGCCCAAGATAAAGATGGATATATCTCAAATGAATCAATTGTTGAAATTAGCGGACTTATTGGGATAACAGAAGTCCAAGTCCAATCGGTTGCATCTTTTTATTCAATGTACAAACAGGAGCCAACAGGTAAATATTTACTCAGCGTTTGTAAATCAATTTCTTGTGAGATAAGTAAATCAAGTGATGTAATTAATAGTGTTAAAAATTTTACAGGGCTAAGTAACAATGAAACAGATGATGAAAATTTCTTTACTTATGAGTCTGTTGAATGCATAGGCGCGTGTGGTGGAGCACCTGCAATTCAAGTTAATTATGAGACTGTCGAAGGCCCGCCAAGCAACTCAGCAGAAGTAATTGCGCTAAAAATAAAAAAACCAAGGGTTGATAAAAGTAAGCTGCCCAGGATCAAGCCACTAACACTGACTGTCCTAACACGGTTTTTAGCTATTGCTGTCATCCAAAACTATCCCCTTGGAAAGATCAAGATTGTCAATCGATCCCAAATCAATCCCTAACTCAGACTCCAAAGTTTTAGTGTCAATAACATTACCTTTTTCCAATTCTTTCGCCAACTTGCCAAGTTCTTCTTCCTTTTTCTCCCGAACCTCACGAGAGAGTTCAAGGTCCTCTTCAATCATTGACTGAAGAATTTCCTCAGGTGCATCTGAAGCACTAGGTGCTCGAGCTACGAATGACTCACGAAGGGTTGAATAACTGTTCCCGCCCAGAAAATGCAGGGGTGTCGTTTCTGATTTTGGTAAAAATGAATTTCCATCATGTATTGCGGAATGTGCTTGTGCAGACAAAATCAAACCAATAAAAAATAAATGATCCCCTGTCTGAATACGCTCTACAATTTCACACTCGATCCATGCACAACAGTCTGAAATGAGGGGTGCCGCGACACGTCTTCCAGAAAATGTTTCAAGTTGGGTTGCTTCAAATTTATTCACGTCCTCTCCCGAAAGCGAGCCTAAGTAACCTACGTGATTAGCTAACTCTTTAGGCGGGATATTAATTACAAATTCACCAGCATGTGAAAGCATATCGGTTGAATATCGTGACTGCTCAAGAGACACACCCACTAGAGGTGGGGACGAAGATAACGGTGTATGCCACGATATCGGAATGACATTAGATTCTCCCCGCCAGGTAGAAGTAACCAACGCTACGACGCCACCAGAAAGTAATCGAGTTGCCGAACCAACATCAATAGCTTCTAGGTCATCACTAGGAGCACTAGAGAGGGGGGAACCGAAAGTAGATTCACTCATTAATACATTATTGCATGCAATGAATGGCCACGCGCAAATACTATCTTACGCATCAAGAGCTACCATTAATTCATGAGTCAGTCACAGAATTCTGCCAAATCTAGCGAGATTATGCTCATTTCAGACCTCCTAGAAACTATTGGATTTTCAGATACAGGCCTCCAATCTCCAGCACGAAAAATAATAGAAACTGCGGGTTATACAAATCCAAGAAAAATTAATATCGCTACAGATAAGGTCAGGCTCGTAGAAGCCTATGTCGAGAATAATTTCCGTCTAGTATGCTCAGCGGCGTGTGCCGCGGCCCTAGATCAAAAACAAATGAGGCCGCAACTACGAGTCAAAGCTCAAAAATGCGAGTTCTGTAATGGAAGTAAGCAAAATAAATTACTCGCTAAAATGGCAAATGACCTGTCAGATAATAACTTACTCGAAATACTTGTTGTTGGTGGATCGACTCAGTCGGCCAATACGTTAAACCGTGCCCTCAAGCATTGCAAGATAAATATTAAAATAGTTGAAGGCACCAAAAGAACTAATTTGAAAACTGCCAAGATTCTCTGTAGGTCAGCTGACGTTGTAGTGATATGGGGCGCAACGCAGCTTGATCATACCGTTTCACAAGTATTTAGCACAGCTGCAGACCCTGACAAGAAAGTCCCAGTCGCCCGCCCGGGACTTAACGCATTAGCTGATGCCGTGAATATTCATCTAGCAAACACCCAGAACTGATTTCAGGCCCTTACGAATCAACAGATTTACCGATTTGTCTAATTTCTCCAATTTCTCGGTGGCTCAAGTCACGAGTCTTCCCTGGCTTCAAACGACCTAACTTAATGGGCCCCATAGAAACTCGATGGAGACGAATTACTTTGACCCCAAAGTTAGCAAGCATTCTACGGACGATTCGATTTCGTCCTTCGTGTACGACTATGCGAAACAAATGCAAACCAGAATTCTCAGAAACACCGATGTTTTCCGCAACAGAAGCTCTAGCAAACCCATCCTGAAGATCAATACCTTTCATCAGTTGAAGACATTCTTGAGCATTTATCGGATTAAGCAAGCTCGCTACGTACTCCTTTTGCATGCCAAATTTCGGATGAGATAAATATTGAAGTAGCTTGCCGTCGGTCGAAAGAATTAGGAGACCGGATGTGTCTCGATCTAACCGCCCTGCATAACTCAAATTAGGTGGAAAAGTTTCGAGCAAATCGAATACCGTCCGTCGACGACGATCATCCTGTCGGCTCACGATGACTCCACGAGGTTTATTTATGACCAGTGTCAGGTTTGATTTCTTCGCATTGAGCGCAAGTAATTTTCCATCAAAAAATATCTCGCAATTAGCTGGATCTGCCTTGGCACCTAATATAGCGGCTTTTCCGTCAATTACAATTCGTCCATCCTTAATTAATTTCTCTGCTGCTCGTCTGGATCCTAGACCTGCTGCACTTAAAATCTTCTGAATCCGTATGGTTGCCATCGTTCCCGCTTCTCATCTAATCCTTATATCTTCGAAAACGACTCGTCATTGTCTCGGAAAAGAAGCGTAGCCTCTGTCACATCAATCGGAATCGATTCAGTCGAATTAAGTTGATTCGACTCAAGGCGAATAATCCCATGCGCAAACTGTTGAAGCGTTGCCACAAGGAAAGGTGCCTCATAACTCATTCCTATTTCGCGAATTAAGTTGAAGAGGACACTTGTGTCCTTAGATTCATCGATACTTTGCCAAACCAGATCTATTGGCTCTTCACCTCGTATTGGATATTTACAATAAGTGGCAACAGGTCCTTTATCAACCTCGGGAATTGCAACATGTGCCATAACACCGCTATGAGTTTCTCTGTCACTTATCAGGGTTTCGATTACTTTTTGCCAGGTGCCAATAGGACCATCTGGTAAGGCGGGATGTAAATTGAGCAGGACATGTGCATTGACGAAATCTGGAGAAAAAATAAGCATATAGCCCGCCAGAACGCCAATATCAGTGCCATAAGGGCGTACCAGATTGGCTACTTCAGCATCATATCCCTGTCGCCATGACGGCAGTTCATCCGAGTTCTTTGCTCGAGCGACGCCCATTTCTTTACGGAATTGCACAGACGAAAAATTAATTACAGGAATATCCTGATCCAAGAGCTCTCCAATAAAGGCGTCAGTCGACTCAGATTCTCCTACCGCCCTATTGATGAACACAAACTTAATTTCTGCATCAATAAATCCAGAGTCAATTGCCGTCTTCACTGCGGCAAATATTTTTCTGGATCCCATGCCTCTTGCCGTCGTATACCAACCAATTCTTAATGTCATAAACCAACTAGGAGCCTTCTTTGATTAACTCATCGATTTGATGTTCAGCTCGGAGAAGTAACTCTTTACACCGAGTTGCCATCTTAATTCCATTCTCATATAGTTCGAGCGATTCAGATAACGACAAGCCACCTTGCTCTAATCGATCAACAATCTCCTGTAACTCTTCATATAGATTCTCGAAAGAAAATTCTTCACTTTGTTCAATCGACATCCGGACCTCCAGTCATCTCTATCCGGGCTTTCAAAGAGCCATCGTGCCAGTGGATTAGGACATCATCTGCATCAATAACATCTTTGTAGCTCCGAACTGCGGCATCTTGCTTCGACACCAATGCATAGCCCCTAATCAATGTCGCACTCGGAGAAAGTGAATCCAGCTTACCCTCACTATAGAAAATCAACCGCGATTGCTCCACCAGCTTCAATCTTATTACATGCGACATTTGATCAGTGAACGCCTGTACGCCCGCCTGAAGTAATTCAATAGCTGGCCTTTTGAGCTGGATACGGCTTGAAAAATGCGTTACTCGATCGAGTAACGATGACAATAAAATTTTCATCGAAGTGTTCTGTCTAAGCACGAGCGATTCAATCTGTTGCAACACCTCAAAGCGATCAGGAACAGCCATTTCTGCTGCTGCTGAAGGTGTCGGAGCTCGGTGATCTGCGACCAAGTCAGCTAGAGTAAAATCTGTCTCGTGTCCGATCGCAGATATTACTGGAATAGGGCACGAGTATATTGACCTAACGACTATTTCCTCATTGAAAGCCCACAAATCTTCTACTGACCCACCGCCTCTAGCAACTATTACCAGATCAATTTGATCTTCATCATAATTTGATACGTTTCTTATTGCTGACGCAATGTTTTGTGCAGCATCCGCGCCTTGAACGACCGTAGGCTCAAGGATAAGCTTTGTGAGAGGCCATCGACGCGACACAATGTTACGAATATCTTCAATAACAGCACCTGTTGGACTCGTTACCACCACTATGGCTTTGGGGAATTTCGAAAGACTACGCTTGCGTGCTAGGTCGAATAGCCCCTCTGCCGCCAAACTCTCTCGACGGCGCTCAAATTCTGCCCAAAGAGGACCTTTATCCCCGCTCTCTATGTGAGAGATAACAAATTGCAGGTCACCCCGAGCCTTATAAAGCGTAAAACTACCATAGATCAGCACACGTGAATTATCGACAATTCTATCTCGAACAGAGAAGTTATCGCTCTTAAAAAATACACACCTAATCGAAGAGTCTGAATCTTTTACAGTTAAATAAATATGCCCTGAACGCGCTTTAGTTAAACTGCTTATTTCACCCTCAAGCCAAATATTTGAAAATTGTGTATCAATTTCAATACTTTGCTTAAGTTTCTCGGTAATATCCGAGATCGAAAATACATCGATCTCAACCATTTCTGTACCTCACTTCAGCAAGTGAATGAGTGCAAACGATCCGACACACACTCAAAAGGAGATTACCGCCTATACCTTTGCGCGCTCTAGATATCTGCCATCGTCCGTGGATACTTTTATGAAGTCACCGGGTCCGACAAATAAAGGCACTTGGGTAATCAAACCTGTCTCCAAAGTAGCAGGTTTAGTGGCTCCTTGAGCTGTGTCACCTTTGACACCCGGATCTGATTCAGTGACTTGAAGAACTACAGCCGAAGACAATTCAACACCAAGCGCTTCTTCCCCGTACAAAACCACCTGCACTTCATCCCCTTCTTTAAGGTATTTAATATCGCCCCCAAGTATGGCGATCGGAACCTCTATTTGGTCATAAGTTTCCGAATTCATAAACGTATAATTAGTGCCATCATCATACAAATACTGCATCTTCCGTGTTTCTACGCGCGCAGTTGCTAGACGATCTCCAGCGTTGAAGGTTCGCTCTATTATGTGTCCCCCTCTTAAATCTCTGAGTTTGACTCTATAGACGGCTGATTTCTTTGTTTTAACGTGATTGACTTCCTCCATTTTATAAAGAGTGCCATCCACTTCGACGGTTGAACCGCGCTTGAATTGAGAGGTTGTAATCATTGTGAGCTCCCTGCTTGAATATTAATAAGTTTAACCTAGTCCGTAGCTAGTCCATTATGCAGGAAAATTCTTTGAAGCACTTGTGAGTGAGCGTAGTTTTCCGTTCTCGATGACACATTGATCTTCTATACGAACGCCACCCCATCCGGGAATGTAAATGCCTGGCTCGACGGTGACTACATGCCCCTCAGCAAGCTTCACGTTTCCAGAGGGTGATAATCGTGGTTCCTCATGCACGTCGAGACCCACGCCGTGCCCAAGTCCATGCCCGAAAAAATCACCGTATCCTGCTTGGTTGATCACCGTTTGCGCAATTTCATGAGCCTCAGAACCTAACATTCCTGGCTCGATGCGCTCAATCGCCATTTCCTGCGCCATTCGGACCACATCATATATCCGTAAAAATTCATCGCTTGGTTGTTGATTTGATTCACCCTTAAACCAAACAGTACGAGTTAAGTCGGAGCAGTAGCCATCCAACACAACACCCATATCAATCACTACACCGCTTCCTGATATTAATTCAGAATCAGACGCCCGCCAGTGTGGCAGTGCGGCATGTGGCCCAGACGCCACGATCGAAGGGAATGAAAGATCGCTTGCACCATGAGTGACTGCATATTCCTGTATCAACCAAGCAATATCCTTCTCAGTCAGTCCGGAATGAATGCCGGCAGTCACCGCTTCAAAAGCACGATCCCCAAGCTCTACCGCATTAAATAAGGCTTTTAACTCTTGGTCGTCTTTCACCATTCGCAACTCTTCAATTAAACCAGAAATAGATCGGAATTTGGGAAAAGCAGTGTTGCCAGATTGTTCCATAGAGGATCGCCAATTATTGATCTGATCAACTGTCACATGATTTGACTCAAACCCTAGTTGAGCGTTACTGAAAGACATCAAAAATTCGGTCGATAGACTTGATACAGCTCCAAATACTTCCACAAGTTCAAAATCGGGGCATTCGACTTTGACTTGTTCCCAGTATCGAGAATCCGCCAAGAAATATTTCGTGTTCTTTGTTATTACAACGACACCTGAAGTCCCTGTAAAACCTGAAATCCATTTACGATTTGAAGGCGATTCAACAATGAATCCATCCAGTCCTTGCTGTTCAAATGAATCTCGGACTCTGTCAAT
>JAQWLS010000012.1 GCA_029247135.1 Dehalococcoidia bacterium
CTGAATTTGTTACCATAAGATCAGCGTAGATCGAGTCCACATCTAGAGCTATGGCGGTGACCCGGTCCACGGCTGTCAATATACCATCAAGTTCAGAAATCGTACCAACACTGTTTAGCTCAGGAATCAACGATATAGTTCCAGGTTTGATCCCATGCTCCATCTCTAATCTACGAATCTCCACATCTGCATCCCGAACCTGTTGGGCTGCACAAATACCGGCAATCCAGACGGCGTCTATGTTCTCAGAAAATATTGGGTATAACTTAACTCGCAAATCATCAGACGTGCCAATCGAAAATCGAACGTGGTAGGACGAAACCACATCACCCTTCGACTGGTCAATTCTATTCTCAAGTGTGGCCGAAACAGAAGGCTGTTCTATCGGGCTAGACAAGTCAAAAACGATCGCGTCGGGCATCATTGCCGCATGAAAATCGACGGAATCATTTTTACCAATCAATAATGCTGAACGTATATATGACATATAGCCATCTTACCCTGCATAGCGTGCAATTTCTCACCAAACCCTTAGTATTGCTATATTTATCTAACCATGAATTTCCTAAATTTACCAAATAATATCCGAATCCGATACTCAGATACTGGTAATCAATCCGGAACGCCATTGATATTGTGTCATGGCTTAACCGCCACTCTTGAGATGTGGAGGAGTCAAGCAAATTTCTTCAGCGACCAGTATAGATTTATCACATGGGATAATAGAGGCCATGGCTCTTCCTCAGCTCCAATAAATACTGACCAGTATTCGACAGAACTTTTTGCCAACGACCTTCTCAATCTAATAAAAAGTCTTGATATCCAGGAAAAAATTATTCTCGGTGGAATGTCATTCGGTGGTCACACAGCACTCCAATTTACCCACCACAATCCAGACATGGTCAAGGCACTCATCCTGTCTGACACCAGTACAAATACCACACCAATCGACCCATCTTCACCACCTGTCATATATAGCCCTGATCCTGGAATTAACGGTTGTTACTCAGCTATGAAAGAGCGACCTGACCTGACAATATTTCTAAAAGATCTACAAATTCCGACTCTCATAATCGCTGGCACGGAAGATTCGGCGATCTTACCCAATCTCGGCGATCTAACCGACAATATACCTCGAAGACAACTCGCTCTCATGAAATCATGCTTTCACGGGACTAGTTCTCAGAGACCCGAAACTTGGAACCAGCTTGTTGCAAATTTTCTAAAGAACCTCGATAATTTCAAAAATTCCGAACAAACAGTATAGAAAGAAAGAGAAACCTCACGGTTTCTCTTTCTTTCTATTAATATCTTTAGCTATTCGAGATAATTACGAATTTTATACTCCTAGCGCCTCAGCCACATCAGCCAATCCCAAAGACTCAAGCTTAGATCTAGAAGGCGCACTTGTTGTTTGATCCCAACCTGCTTCCTCGTACCACTCACGCTTCATAGTCTCAAGATCAATCTCAAAACCCGCGTGCGGACCCTCAGCCTGAGGAGGTGAACCTAGAATTCGTCCCGGAACCTCTCGTGCGGCTGGATTATTGCCATGCTTGACTGCGAAAGCCATCCTAAGATTTGCGATTCTTTCACCCACTTCTTCCAGTTCCTCATGTGTAGTATCCCAGCCGGTTACCAAATTAATCCATTCAGGAATTCGATCGGTCGGTGACATCGTATATATGAAATAGCACATACCTGCTGAATTCATTATATGAGCCTGCTCATGTGCTGCTTTATGCACGGGACCACGTCCACCAAATTGCTTCTTGTCTTCTGGTGGCTTTGGCATATTCGGGAACTTACTAGAACTCCCCGGAGACCATATGGTGTGTCTAGCTGGCGTTGGATCCAGAGAATACGAGACTGCAAATCCCAAGTCGAGCTTAGGGTCGTGCATTGGTGGTTCTTCACCATCAATAGCAGTTAAATATTCCTTGGCATCGTCACCAATTTTATTTGCAGCAACCGTAGTGCCGTCTGCCAGCAACTCGCCCAAATCACCCTCACGGCGACCAATCTTATGTATCGCAGATAAAACTGCAGACGCATTACCCCAAACTAGATCGAGCCCGTCAGTATCCTCTTTAGTCAATACTCCATTCGTATAGCACTCAATAGCAAAAGAAATTGCGGCACCGGTAGATATTGTGTCTAAGCCATATTCATTACACCAATGATTCACGGCCCACATCGCATCGGTGTCATTTACACCATTCATAATCCCAAAAGCACCCATAGTTTCATATTCAGGTCGATGGGTGTGTAGTGGAAATGCAAATTCACCTCGATCTGACCCATCAACTGATTCAGCACCACATGCGACAGGACAATGCCAGCACGCATATTTTTTCTCTTTTGACTCATTCATAACAGGGCCATTGAGATTTTCCATTGAAAATTCATTAACCAAATCAACCACGCCAACACCACCCCAGTTCAAAACTGGAGCGTCACCGGAAATCGCGGAGTTCGCTGTGATACCAGTCGTACCAAAGGTTGTAAAAAATTGCTTAGTTGCTTGATTAAATCCGTCCAAACTAGACCTGACAGTTTTAATGACTTCTGGACTTTGTGACATTATTTTCTTAGTCGGTTTGGCTACAACTGCCTTCAAATTCTTTGAGCCCATCACGGCTCCAACACCTGATCGAGCAGCCAATCTGCCACGCTCATTACAGACACCAGCCATAATACTCATATTTTCACCGGCAGGTCCAATTAGCGCGACACTTATCTTCTTACCCAAATCTGCCTTCATCTGATCTTCTACTTCGATAGCTAAGCCACCCCAATAGTCTGAAGCATCACGAATCTCAGGTGTCTCACCTTCTTCAATATAAATGTAGACCGGCTTCTCAGACTTGCCATATACCAATACTGCGTCATAACCGGTGAATTTAAGCATCGGGCCAAAGTCGCCGCCACAATTTGCATCACCCCAACCACCATTCTTAGGTGATTTACATACCACACTAAACCGCTGACCAAAAAGGGGTGTCCCTGTCAACAAACCTGGCATGAAACCTATGACGTTATCTGGTCCTAGTGGATCCGCTCCCGCCGGAATACGGTCAAATAATAGACGCGCCCCGAGACCATATCCACCTAGAAGTGATCGGTAAACATCTTCCGATATTACTTCTTCTTCAATCTCATTCTTAGTTAAATTCACATTTAAAATTTTTCCATTAAACGCCACATCGGACATAAAAAAGCCTCCTCGCTATTCTTCATAGACTTATCTCACGTTAATAAGCACACGTACAGACGTCAGGTTAACACGTTAGGTGAATTTTAAGCAGCCAAAACAGAAGTATTTACAAATTCTCTGAAAGAGACTTGCACCCTAAGGTAAAACCTGTCTAGGATCACATGTAGTGGGTACTCGTCTGAATCCGCTGTAACCAATCTATATATCTTTTAGAAATATATTGGATTCGATTCCATCGAAGAAAATACTTCAAAAAATCGGAATTTGAAATACTGACTCTAAAGATATCTGTTCGTATTCAATTTAAAATTAATTAGTGAATTAGTGAGAAATATTATGACAACTACCGAAGACACTTCATCTTCATCCTCCCGAGATTTTTCGTCTAAGGCGCCGCAACGGCCGAGGCGAAAATCCAGACGCAGAGGTGGTGGAGATGAAAATCGAGGAAATGGGCCCAAATCAAGTCAGTGGGATCCGTCCTCCAACATGCCAGAAATAGATGAAAGCGTCCCAGCAATCAATATATCAGACCTACAATTACTGCCACGAAACTCGCTGATCGAAATAGCTGAAAAACAATTCGAAATTGAAACTGCATCTGGCCTCCCCAAGCAAGATTTAATTCTTGGAATCCTGGAAAAGCAATCGGAAAAACTTGGCGCAATTTTTTCTTCTGGAATTCTAGCCGTTGTTGATGATGGATTTGGATTCTTACGAGGCGAACGGCTTCTGCCCGGGCCTAATGATATTTACGTTTCGCAGGGATTAGTTAAACGCCACGGATTACGCAATGGTGACTCGGTATCGGGTCAGGTACGGCAACCACGTGGTGGAGATAAATACTACGGACTCATGAGTGTTACAGAAGTAAACAATATGGACCCACAGAAAGCGGCGCTCCGACCAGACTTTGATGCACTAACTGCAGTTTTCCCGGATGACATGTTTCATTTAGAATCTGATGCCGGAGAAATAAGCCAAAGAATGATTGACTTATTTTCACCAGTTGGAAAAGGTCAACGAGGGCTAATTGTTTCCCCGCCAAAGGCTGGGAAAACCCTGTTATTAAAGTCAATAGCTAACGGCATCATGGAAAACTATCCTGAGTGCGTGCTAATGGTTGTTCTCATCGGAGAGCGACCAGAGGAAGTAACGGATATGCGACGCTCAGTGACCGGCACTAGTGGAGAGCAACGAGGTCTAGTATACGCATCAACTTTCGACGAACCCGTCGATGATCATACACGTGTGGCAGAAGCTGCCCTAGAACAAGCTCGACGCCTCGTTGAAGGCGGACAAGACGTTGTCATTCTGATGGACTCTCTTACCCGTCTGGCTCGCGCTTATAACACCGCAATTCCTAATTCTGGTCGAACATTATCAGGTGGAATGGACCCAGTTGCGCTATATCCACCCAAAAGATTTTTTGGATCGGCTAGAAACACCGAAGAAGCAGCCTCACTAACAATTATTGCTACATGCCTGGTAGAAACCGGATCGCGAATGGATGAAGTTATATTCGAAGAATTTAAAGGTACCGGGAATATGGAACTGAGGCTAGCGCGAAAGCTTGCTGAAAAACAAGTGTTTCCAGCAATTGACGTGTTGGCCTCATCAACCCGACGAGATGACTTGCTCTTTAATGAAGAAGAAAAAAGTCAGATCTGGTTACTTCGCAGAATGGCCGCAATGTTAGAAGAAGACTCGCATGATGCTGCCGAAAGAGTGATCGAGCGACTTGGTAAAACCGAAAATAATGTTGAGTTTTTAGGCACGTTGAAGACGGATTTAGGCCAACTTTAAAGTTCGATTGCGTTACTTCAAATGAATTTATTACCAAATACTCGGCCCCAGTGATTGCGTCCTTTCACTTCCATGAAATACAGTAAAGATCATTTCAAAAATCAAGTAATAGATTCGCGATGAAAAAAATCAAACGAATTGAGTTTATAAAACGGCTAGGGTTATTCGCGAGTCTAGCGATGGCTGCTCCAGTTGCTCTTTTTATCAGAAATGAAGAAACACCTTCGCCTGAAACCAAGACAAACCAATTCAAAATACCAAAATATACTCAAAGCCATTTGCCGCGCGTCGCTGACAACCAATATTTTATAGACCGTCGAAACCGACTGTCTAAGGACGAAAAAGATGGCAATGTAACAGCTACAGAAGAAGCCAGCTTAGAGTCCTTGCGGCCGAGAGAAACAACTATCTATTCTGATTCGCCAGATGGAGTACAACAAGAGTTAGATTCAAGTGGTATAAATTCCACTTCTGTCGCTAGTGAACAAATACTCCCCATTTCTTATGAATATATAATTCGACCAGGCGATAATTTAACCGCCATCTCAAAGGCGGCGAATATTGACCTCGATTATATTATTTGGAATAACGTAGGTGTCAGCACACCCGACAGAATTTATCCAGGCGTACTACTGAGAATACCTACTGTGCCCGGTATTATTCATGCGGTTCGATACGGGGAAAATCTAACCGAAATAGCTGAACAGTATGGCTCACCGATGGTCGACATTATTAATTTCAAGGGTAATCAAATTGAGAGTCCTGACAATATTCCTGTTGGTAAAGAAATACAAGTACCAGGCGGAAGGAAAAGTATAAACATCACTGCATGGGATGGATCACTCACGACGTTAGATTGGAACTGGCCAGTCACCTCACGATACATAACTTCGAAAATGGACTGGAGGCATCCATTAGGAATCGACATAGGAACACAGAATTGGGACGAAGTATATTCAGCACGTGACGGAATAGTCGCGTTTGCTGGGGGTGACGCAAGATACTCTTACGGCTATTACATCATTGTCGACCATGGATACGGTTACGAATCACTATATGCGCATTTAGCCAGAAATAGCCGTGGATACGCCGCATTCAACGTTCGAGTCGGTGAACGCGTGTCTGCAGGAGATTTAATTGCCTGGATCGGAATGACCGGTAGAACTACAGGACCACATATACACTTTGAAATATCAAGATATAACAATCGAACAGATCCTTTAGGTGTACTACCCAATAATTAACTCATTCAATTCTTGCGCCTTCAAATCTCCTCAATCTTATAATTTTTCGTATGAATATCTGTAATTTCCACAACATCAAAGCGTTCCTCATTGACCGATAGGTTAAAACAAATTGCCGTTGCACTTCTTCACTAGTAGCTAAATCACGACCTGAATAAAGTGCGCGCGAATACTCCTGGGCAAATTCTTGGATTAAGGTGTCAGAAACATTCAAGAATGATAAGTACTTTGCCGTTTCTACCGCAGTCAATCTCTGACGGGGTTGAGCTCCAGTAATCTTCAACCAGAACTCTAATTTCCTCCACGAAACTATAGGCTGTTGGTAATACTGAAATTGCCGAAACCACCAGAACCTTAGACTCAACGCAGTAATCAAAATAACGAAGGATATTAGCATTAGACTCCGAAAAACAGCTCCTAATAAAAACTCTGTTACAGCATTTCGATCGTCTAGTTGAAACGCACTCTCGATTTCGTTTTCAATCTCCAACTCGTTAAACATATCAAGTAGCTCTGCATCGTCATAGATGAAAGAGCTGGAAGATCCCATGCTTCTATTTGCTAACATATCGTCATCATTCTTGTTCTGATCAGATCTCAATATCAAATCACGTGTAGGCGTTGGATTGAAATCTATCCAACCTAGATTCTCAAAATACACCTGAGGCCATGCCCAAGCCTGTTTATCACTTAATTCAAAGTTCTTGGTAGTTGAATTCAGAGATAAATCATCAAGAACAAAACCTACTGTAATTCGGGCCGGGATATCAATAGATCGGAGCAAAATGACCATCGCACTCGCGAAGTGATCGAAATGACCCTGACGAGTTTCTAATAAGAACACACTGACAACGTCCGAGCGAGGATTAATCTTGGTGCCAGAGAGAGAGAAAGAGTAATTATTTCGAAGGTAATCCTCGACTCGCCGAGTTGCTTCATAAGGTGTATTCGAACCGCTAGTAATTATTTCAGCGAGCTTGCTAAGACTCTCATACGAGTCTCTGGGAACTTGAGTATAAGCTGCTGCAATTGCTTCAGGAAAAATCCATTTACTGTTCTGTAAAGACGCGATTGACACAGAAGACTCTGCGCCAACTGTTTGGTAATTTTCTCCAACTTTTAGCCGCTTAAGAGGCGACAATCCAATACTTGAATAGCCCGGTCCTATAAGGATACTCGTCGGCCGATCTGAGGCGAGTGGCTCGCCGGCTGTAAGCAGTCTTTTCGCCGATGAAAAGGAAGCCCTGGTGTTTACGATAACTTTCACCGGCTGACGACGCTCATTTCGTGACTCGACCGTGCCAAACTGAGCTGCCGCAATCCCCAATTCATCAAATTCTTTCAAAGCGACTTGAGAAATAGTCCAACCTTGACCCGTATACAGATCGTACGAAGCGCCTCGTAATAGCTCTACATCAGAGGCATTAACCTCAAGTAAAATTTCTGGATCAAGTATATGTGTTGATCTTATAGGAAAATTTCGGCCAAAGGAATGCACGCCTGCTGAGCCTTTACCGCCAACTCCCAAAAATAAACGCCCCCAGGATTCGGCGTTGTCTGCAGCTGGCGACAGCACCCCTCCGAGCACTGACGTTAAGGGTTTCCAGTTGTTAGCCGATGGTATAACCCATGCAAAAGTCACAAGACTGACTGCAATGGCTATAGCGGAAAGCATAACTTCTGCAGACATAAGTTCAGGAGGTCTTGCCCCTTCAATCTCCCAGCGGACAGAAGATTTAAGAAAATAAACCCATACAATCAAAAGAATAGAGGCAAATAAATATAAAACAAAAGCGAATACTGGCTGGCCTGGCAGATAAGAAATATTTGTTAGGAGTATAAACCCACCGGGAATCAAAGCGAGCCAAGGATTTTTTAAACGACTTGTAGACCATACAGCTGTGAAGGTGAGAAGACTAACCAGCAACACTAGGAAAAAAATAAAAGGCAAAGGATCAGTTGAAATACCTCCCGTAACGAGTGCCTGAACCCAATCCCACAGTCGAATCAGTGTTTCAACGTATCTCTCTCCAAAATTATTATTTAATGACTCAGATAAATCCACAGAAAATGCCGTAATAAAAAACGTGCTACCAGCTATCGGTAATAATCCAGAAACCAAAGAAAGGCTTAAACCCTTGGACAATCGAGCGACGAAAATTGCCAACAAAAATGAAAATCCTAGCGGAATAAATAGTGACGGCATGCTCGAAACCCAATTCGCAGACTCCAGTGAGGAAATAACTGGAAACAAGAGGAATAGAGTCAACGCATACGTAACCAGCGTCCTTCGGTTAATTGATAATCGAGATCTCTTACTCAAGGTTACTGGTGGCGTCGTGCTATCAAGATTTTGCTTGGCGTTCAATTGCCGTTTGGGTCCGTAATCTGGATTACTAAAATAATTCATCGGAATGAAATCTCGCGACCAGCCGAGAGTACTTCAGGGAGAACGTCTCCCCGAGCTAGACCATACGTATATATTTGGCTCGCGGCAAGGACTCTTTTCAACAAATCCTGCGCTCCCGGTTCGCCACCAAATGACTCACTATGGATCAATATCGCTGCCGTGTTAATCCCCCTACTTCTAAATTTAGCCAGCCTTCGAGCCCACCGCGCATCGGAACTTGAACTTATGCAAACTACCGTTGTATGTCTGCTGAATCTCCTCACCTCTCGGCTTAAAAGTGCTTCTATTTCAACCTGACCCCTCGCATCAGCCAAGGCAAGTGACTCCATAGCTAAACCCAAATGAGAACTACTTCTGTCAGGCTGGTGTATAACGTCAGTGGTCCCAGACATAATCAGTCCGACCGACCGTTTCTGCAGAATCATAGACTTAAAGATGGCAGCAGTCGCAAGAATCGCGAGTTCTGAACTGCTTTCTTCATCTGACCCAATATCAACATCCTCTGACAAATCTAAAATAATCCATACGTCCGAAGACGGGTCCAAATCAAATAATTTCACCATCGGTTTTCCAGTTCGCGCGGTAGCTGGCCAATGAAAGCGATTAGTCGAATCACCAGTGATATATTCTCGAACACCTGACACATTAGGTGTCACCTGTGAGGTGGGTTTACGAATTCTACCCTCCGACTGAAGACTCGCTGGAGGTAAATAGAAATTAGGTAAGTCTGGCGGATCTGGGTATACCAAAACTTCAATCTCGTTACCAAAATATACCCTGCGCTCGAAAAATCCAAAGGGATCACTAACTCGGATAGTTACCGGACCAAACTTGTACAGCCCACGCCGTAAAAGCTGAAGTCTATAATCCCAACCATGAACTCCCTTGGGTGACAGGGTGAATATTCGTTTAGACAGACCAGAACTCAGTCTCGAACTGTCTTGAACTTCTAACCAAATTTTTGGAATCCAAGTGGTAGACCGAACGGTTATATTAGTGCTTAAATAGCCACCCTGAGCGAGCCGAGAATTCCCCCTAGAGATGTCGACTTCCAAATTTTTTGACATCGACCGCGTCCAAAGCCATAAAACAGGCAGAGCCGCAAAAATGAGATATGTAAGTCGAAATAATGTCCAAAATCCTGTTGCGTAGGCAATAAATAAACACAAAAGTCCAATAACTAAGGCCAAAATTGGATCGCTGTGACTCTTAATAATCCGTAAAATAGATTTGTTCATTAAATATTTACAGCCTATGCACCCTGTCTTGATTGAACCCCAGGTACAGCTGTGGCTTCAAGTATCTGAGATATGACCTCGTTGGGCGTCATATTACCTAATTCACTTGCTGGGTTAATTATCAAGCGGTGAGCAAGCACCGAATGCGCCAATTTTTTGACATCATCTGGCTCAACAAAATCACGTCCATTTAATAATGCAAAAGACTGTGCACACTTAAGGAGTCCGAGTGAACCACGAGGCGATGACCCTAAATATACGGCTTCATGCACTCGTGTCCCGTTAACTATAGATACAATGTATTGCTTTACCAATGAATCCACATAAACCTCATTGACTGCCGATTTCAACTCAGACAAATCATTCGTGTCAGCAACTGCACCTAGTTCTTCGATTGGATGCAGTCGTTGCTGCCCATCCATAATTAATACTTCATCCGTTGAATCAGGGTATCCAAGCTGGATTCGCATCAAAAAACGATCTAGTTGAGCTTCTGGAAGTGGGAAAGTGCCCTCATACTCGATTGGATTTTGAGTAGCGATGACCATATGCGGATCTGCAAGCTGATGGCTAACACCATCTACCGTAACCTGGCCCTCTTCCATAGCCTCCAACAAGGCAGATTGAGTTTTCGGAGTTGCCCTGTTAACTTCATCAGCCAATACAATCTGTGACAATATCGGTCCGGGTCTAAAGCGAAACTCGCCTGTTTCTTGTAGAAAAACGGATACACCTGTCACATCAGTTGGTAGTAAATCAGGTGTAAATTGGATCCGAGAAAACTCACATCCTAACGAACTTGCCAATGATCTCGCCAGCATTGTTTTTCCTACACCAGGCACATCCTCCACTAGAAGATGTCCTCCAGACATAAGCGCAATAATAGCGAGTTGTATTTGTTGATTCTTCCCAATAATGACTTTATTCATATTATCTAGAATCTTCTCAGCGATATCGATAGGTGAGGTCATTATCAGCTCTTTCTCTAGGTGCGCAACTTATAAGATTATTTAGTGTCGGTCAGTAAGACTTAGCCCTGACTCTAACCACTGTACCGGATCTGTTGGAGTTCCATAAACCAAAACTTCCCAATGCAAATGAGGACCAGTGGAGAATCCAGTAGATCCGACCTCGCCAAGATAGTCGCCTGCATTTATCCATGTTCCAACAGCCGAATACACCTTTGATAAATGATGATATCCACTAAAAATACCACTGCCGTGGTCGATTACGACACTCGTACCTCGTACCGGCATTGTGGCCGAGTAAATAACATAGCCATCAGCTGATGCGCTCACTATGGTTCCTTTGGAAGCGGCAAAATCAACTCCGGAATGAGGGTTACTCGGAGGGTCATTTTCGTAAGCACGCATGTCTCCAAAAAAGGTGCTCACCTCACCCACCACTGGGATTTGCATAAATTTGGACCGATATTGATGAGTGGAGTAAGTTTTTGTTTGCTGTTGTCGTAAGTTCGTTTCTTGAGCAAAACTCGTGCCATCAGTCGCAATTCGAATCATTCCCTGAGTTCGATAAATTCTATCCACGTTAACCGATCTCTCTAGAATATCCATAGATATAATTTTCTTCACACGCCAATTAATTCCTGTGACCGAAAGTTCCATCACGACTGGGCCGCTGGGTTGTTCAATTGGAACGGCCACTACCGACGACAAAAGATTGGTATCAACTAATAAAAGAGGTGTCGATTTGCCGAATATTTTTATAGAACCTAATAAACCACCGTCACTAGAAACTACTACTTTGAAACTATCTCCAGCATATACCTCGCTAGGAATCTCTAGTGCCTCGACCGTAGGCTGGCGTACTACAGATTCACCAAGCTCGACCTGAGAATCATTTGCTATTGTTGTAGCAACGCTGAGATAATCAGACCCATCCGAGGACCTGCAACTAATACTCAACAAGATCAGACTCAGTACCAGGAAAATTCGTCGATACATCACTAAAACTTCCTAGTCATAGTCAAAGCACTCCATTCGTCTCTGTTGAGGTTTGTGGCAAGTTGAAATCCTGCATCAGTGCCAGCTGCGACAATATCAGTGACGGAGGCTGGTCCAAAACCACTCATAATCAATTGACCACCCAATTTTGAGGAAAAACTAAAATTATGCATCATACTTACCAGAGCCGTCTGGGAAATATTAGCAACTATAAGATCGGCCCGATCTGGCATATCAAACAATTTCTTTACGATTTTCTTAGAAAAATCAAATACCTCGTAGGTAATCAAATCAGAAACATGATTCAAACGTGCATTTGCTTTGGCTATTTCAATTGAATCACAATCAATATCGTAGGCACGAATCCGATCAGCGCCTAAAAGTGCTGAAGCGATCGAAAGAATTCCTGAACCCGTACCGACATCGATCACATTCCAGGCTTCGATCTGATTAGAAATATTATGCTCCAGCAACTCGAGACATAGTTGTGTGGTGGTATGCAGGCCGCTTCCGAAAGCAAATCCTGGGTCCAAGATCATTTCTATCTCACCAGGTAGCACTTCCTCATTTATCCAACTTGGTCGAAGCTTTAGCTTGCCAAATCTTTGAACTGAAAAAAAAATTCGCCACTCATTTGCAAAATCTCGATCTTTTACATATTCATATCGAATACGTGGCAGCGACGTATGAAGTGCAAGACGATCTAATCGTCTCCTGAACAAAGCTCGGGCACTCCGCACAAATGGAGCTTCAAAAGTAGCTACAACAAGATGTAAATCGGTATGAGATTCTGTATAAGTACCAAGGTCCAAACCATCGGTCAAGAAAGGGGTTTTAACAATTACACCGATCGCACCGAGTCCATAGGCGCAATCAATTATTAACTCTACGTCATTTGAATGACTCTTAATTTCTGCTTCGACCCACATGAGTGTGAAAAGTTAACCGCCAAAAGCCGATTTAATTCGATCAAACATGGATTCCTCAGTTTGCGGCTTGTGATCTTCCGTTAAAGATTTTCCGAATTCGCGAATGATACTTTCCTGCTCACTTGAGAGTCGGGTCGGCGTCATTACCCTGATTTGCAAGTATAAATCCCCTCGACCTCTCCCTCGAACATCAGGAACACCCTCTCCTCTTAGTACCTGACGATCCCCCGACTGAGTCCCAGGCTCTATTAATAATTTCTTTATCGATCCATCCAGAGTATTAACCTCAAGTTCAGTACCGAGCATCGCCTCCACAATATTTAATTCACATTCAGTTACGAGGTCTCGACCATAACGCAAAAATTTGGAATGCTCTTTGATTCGTATTTCTGCATATAAACTTCCAGCCTCTGCCCCTCGCGCACCTTGGTCACCCTCACCTCTAATACGAAGTGTCTCACCATTATCAATACCAGCAGGTATTGATATTGTTCGCTCGACGTCTGACTCAGTTAATCCTCTTCCCTTGCAGGATTTACAAGCATTGCGTATCTTCGTACCTTCACCTTGGCAAATATTACACATGGTGACATTTACAAACTGCCCAAACAGTGATCTCTGAACCTGTCTTAGCTCTCCTGTTCCCGAGCACTCGTCACATTTGGGTCTCTCTGCTGCATCAGCTTCTCCAGTTCCCCTGCATGGTTGACATCGAACGACTCTAGAAAAATTAAGTGGGTATTCAATACCCAACAAAACATCTTTGAGATTTATTTCGATAGTGGTTCTTAAATCTGAACCTTGTTGCGGTCCTGCTCGACGAGCACCAGTGGATCGAAAAAATGAGTCAAATATATCTCCGAATCCGCCAAATCCACCACCATCAAAACCTTGTGCACCGGCGTTGCCTATACCCGCATGGCCAAATTGATCGTATCTGCCACGCTTTTCAGGATCTGACAAAACTTCGTAGGCTGTTGAGACTTCCTTAAATCGATCTTCCGCACCCTCCGATTTATTGACATCTGGATGAAATTCCTTCGCTAGAAGTCGATAGGCTTTCTTAATGTCGCTAGAGGATGCCTCGCGACTAATTCCAAGTGTCTCATAAAGATCAGGCACAGCTGCCATATGTCGTTAATCCTTTAAAAATCATATCTATTCGGACTTCAATTAATCCTACAAACCTAAACCTCTCGGAACTCACCCTCAATCGTGTCATCGCTAGCTTCAGTCTGATCGCTCTCGGAGGCCGTACTCTCGTCAGAACCTGGTGCATTTTGTGCAGCTTGAGCCGTATAAATAGCTTGACCAATCTCTTGCAACATAGCCTCAAGTTCACTTGTTTTAGTTGCTAAAGTCGAATCGTCACCACTTTCAAGACTCTGCCGTACATCTGCTACCGATTCTTCGATCTTTGATTTCTGATCGTCGCTCACAAGTTCCTTGTTATCCTCTATAAGCTTTTCCGCTGAATAACAAAGAGTATCCGCGGCATTGCGCGACTCTATAGCTGATTTCTTCTTAGCATCCTCTTCAGCATGTTCTTCAGCCTCCTGTTTCAATCTTTCCACTTCCTCATCCGTGAGACCAGATGATGATTGAATAGTTATGTGTTGCTCTTTGTTAGTAGCTTTATCTTTTGCGGACACCTTTACGATCCCATTTGCATCAATATCAAAAGTTACCTCGACCTGAGGTATTCCTCTTGGGGCAGGCAAAATGCCATCTAGTGCAAATCGCCCCATTGTCTTGTTATCACTCGCCATCGGGCGCTCGCCCTGGAGGACATGTACATCCACCTGAGGCTGATTATCCGCGGCAGTAGAAAAAGTTTCACTTTTACTAGTAGGTATAGTGGTATTTCTTTCGATTAAAGGAGTCATCACTCCTCCTAACGTTTCAATACCTAGAGTCAAAGGTGTCACATCAAGTAATAACATGTCCTTTACATCACCCTTCAGGACTCCAGCCTGAATTGCAGCTCCCATTGCAACCACTTCGTCCGGATTCACACCACGATGTGGCTCTTTTCCAAAAAACTCTTCTATTTTCTTTTGTACAAGTGGCATTCGCGTCTGTCCGCCCACGAGTACGACCTCATCAATATCAGAGGGGTCCATACTTGAGTCTTTAAGTGCTTGCTTCACGGGTCCAAGAGAGCGTTCCACAAGCTCATCCACCAATTGCTCAAAATAACTCCTAGAAATAGACCGCACTAAGTGTTTCGGACCTGACGAGTCAGCCGTGATAAATGGCAAGTTGACTTCAGTCTGTTGAGCTGAGGACAACTCAATTTTTGCTTTCTCGGCTGCCTCCTTTAAACGCTGAAGGGCGGCCTTATCCACCGATAGATCAATACCCTGCTCTTTCTTGAATTCAGCAACCAAATCACCTATCACAGCATTATCAAAATCATCCCCGCCCAGGAACGTATCGCCATTCGTGGCTTTAACTTCAAAAGCACCGTCACCAATCTCAAGCACAGAGATATCAAATGTTCCACCCCCGAGATCGTAAACTGCAATAGTCTGATCTGTTGCATCCTCACCCAGACCATAGGCTAGCGACGCCGCTGTAGGCTCGTTGATAATTCTGAGAACTTCAAGACCCGCAATTCGCCCAGCATCTCGAGTTGCCTGACGTTGAGCATCATTAAAATAAGCTGGAACTGTGATCACTGCTTCCGAAACATCTTCCCCCAAATAGGCTTCCGCATCAGCTTTTAATTTTCCTAAAATCATCGCACTTATCTCGGGCGGACTGTAATCACTGTCACCCATCGCCACGGCCGCATCCCCATTACCACGCTTGACCAACTTAAATGAGGCCATCGCTTCCAGTCGTGTCGTCTCTTCATCGTCATGCTGCCTGCCCATCAACCGCTTGACCGAATAAAGAGTGTTATCAGAGTTAGTTACAGCTTGTCGCTTTGCAATCGTCCCAACCAGTCGCTCTCCATCCTTCGTCTCAGCCACAACTGATGGCGTAGTTCGACCACCTTCAGAATTTTCAATAACCCGAGCTTCACCTGCCTCCATCACGGCTATACAAGAATTAGTAGTTCCCAAATCAATACCGATAACCCGACTCATCTTGACTCCTATCCAATTGTCCTAATTATTAAATCTTTGTTTTACAGTTCGTTCCAGACTGAGTTCGAAGATTCTCGACTCGAATCATCTTCCTCAGTCTCTTTTCTTTGACCTTCACCTACTATTACTAAAGCTGGTCGGATAATTTTTTCTCCTACTTCATACCCACCAGCTATAACTTCCAAAATTTGACCATCTGGACCTGCAGTAAGGCCAATTGCCTCATGTAATTTAGGATCAAATACCTCGCCAACTTCTCCATATGCCTGAACACCACGGTTCAGCAGCGTGTTCTCAAATTTCTGCACGGCAAGAGTTACCCCCTCAACCCAAGGCGATTGGTTTGCATCAGCCTCAATCGCCTGGACAGCTCGCTGTAGATCATCCAAAACACTTAAAAATGGCTTTAATGCATCAAGTCTCGCATTTACCAAATCCTCGCTACTACGTCGCTGCAGGTTTTGATAATCAGCCAACGATCGCAACAATTGTGCCTTCACATCATCTAGTTCTGATTCCGAGGAGGAAGATGAGTCAACCAACTCGTCTACTTCATTAATAATTGTGGCGTCTAATTCCTTGCTCTGTGCATTCTCGTCTGTACTAGTCATCCGAGCCATCCAGAATATTTTTACGGCTCAAATCTCTGTTCAATTGCGTTATCAAACCAGCCAAATAGCGAACTCGAGGCAAGACGTAGCCATAAGCCATACGAGTTGGACCGACAACTGCGATCACACCACTACTCGTATCCGGGCCGTATTTCGAAGCGACAATACTCCAACCAGTTGAAATATTTTCATCATCATCTCGGCCAATAACAATTCGAGTGCTCAGACCACGCCCATCCATCATCACAGAATTGATCAATCTTTCAAGCCTATAGATACTTAGATAACCCATAGCCTCCAACATACTTTCTTGATTACTGAATTCAGGTTGTTGAAGGGCAACCTCAATGCCATCGAGGTATGTGTTTTCAGACATGTTTTCCTCAGCTATAAGGTCGGCTATCACCGATATTAGGTCCAAAAGTTCAAGATCAGTCGTAGATTTGGCTAGAGACCGTATTTCTAGTGAGGTGAGACCCGCAAGTAATTCGTTAAGAGCATTTGCATGTTGGTTTAGAAGTGTTTGATTCAAATACGGATAGATGGCTAAAAATTTCTTCTTAACCGTGCCATCATCTAAAACACAAACAAGAAGTGTTGTATCACCGCTTATATCCACGAGCTGCACTTGAAGTAATTCGTGCTTCTTCTCACTTCTTCGAGTAATGATGGCAACATTTCCAACCCAGCTCGCGAGGATGGTCGACACGAGAGGAAGCAGCTCATCAACACCGCCAGCCGCCTGATGTAGTTGATGCTCAACCGTGATGCGTTCTTCTTCCACGATCGGTTCTTCAAACATAAGTTGCTCGACATACGTTCGGTATCCATTTTCCGTAGGAATTCTTCCACCCGAGGTATGGGGATGAGTCAAAAGTCCATTTGCCTCTAAAAGCGCAAATTCATTACGTACTGTTGCTGGTGAAACACTGAGCTCAGACATATCAGCCAAAAATTTTGAAGATACAGGCTCGGCTGTCCGAATATATTCAGCGACAACCAACGAAAGTATCGCAGCCCGACGCTCAGTTAAAGTATTCATAAGTATTTCCCATGAATGAATTTTAATACTAGATTCCCATATATATAGGGATACTTACACTTAATTAGCACTCTCTACGTGAGAGTGCTAATTAAGTGTAGATCAGCAGGCTAGCTCTGGTCAACGGTTAGCCATAATTGACTTCACACGTTGTAAGGTCATTTATACTTCAAACAATGAACGTTAATAAAAAAATTGATGAAAATGTAACTGTCGACGCATTCTCGAGATTATATGAAGAATTTGCGCCCCGAGTTTTCGGGTATCTAATTCGAAGAACTCCGACAGTTCTAGATGCTGAAGAATTAACATCCACGGTCTTCTTACGGGCATTCACAGCGCTTGCTAATTTTCGTGGTCGAGGTTCCGATGCTTTTGGTAAATGGATAATGACAATTGCCCATAACAGCTTGGTAAACTGGTACCGTGACACGGGTCGCTCAAAAACACTCGAGCCCCTCCAAAATTATACCGAGACTATAAACAATATTCCGAGTCCAGAACATCTGGTGGAGCGTAACGAGCAAATTCAAAATCTTTGGCTTGCGGTCTCGGCTCTCAGCCATGATCGTCAGGAGTTAATAACTCTCAAATATGTTGATGGACTTACAAATAAGAAAATCGGTGAGAAATTGGGCAAAAGTGAAGGTGCAATTAAGCAAATGCATCGACGCACACTGATCGCTCTGGAAGCTATACTAGGGTCGTACGAATAGTTAAAAAAACACTATGCCAAACTAAGGTGTAACATGTCATTTTCCTGTCATATTTCGGGCTTCGGTCATGCGGTTCCCGAAAGAATAGTTACTAATCAAGAGCTTTCAGAAATGATCGACACCAGTGACGAATGGATAGTCGAAAGAACGGGAATAAGTCAAAGACATATTGCTAGCGATGAAGATTCATCAGCCACGCTCGGCGCGGAGGCCGCCAAACGAGCTCTAGAGAAAGCTGGCGTAAGTGCAGTTGATCTAGACCTAATTATCACGGCGACATGCACGCCGAGTGGTATGTTCCCATCTACTGCGAGCCGGATACAACACTCGATAGGTGCTAACTGTGGAGCATTTGATATAAATGCGGCTTGTAACGGATTTGTGACAGCTCTATCTACTGCGTCGCAACTTATACACTCACGCTCTGCAGAAAAAATTCTCGTAATTGGCTCAGAAGTTCTCAGTCGTATCACAGATTGGTCTGACCGAGGTACCTGCATCCTGTTTGGGGACGGTGCCGGAGCAGTTATTATTGAACGAAATGAAGGAAGTGAAACTGGTCAAATATTTCCACCCGTACTTGGGTCCGATGGTGGTGCGGCTGAACTGCTCTTCGCGTCTGGCCCTTGCACAGCACCCTCAGATTTACTAGATCAGGAAGCAAAAATAATAATGGATGGCCGATCCGTATTCAAATATGCCGTTACAGCAATGGCAGAGGCAGTCGAGGAAGCCTTAAAAAAGGCTAATTTAAAGGCTGAAGATATTGATATTTGCATTCCACACCAAGCAAATAAGCGTATTATAAAAGCACTGATGGATAGGCTTGGACTGCCCATTGAACGGGCGTTTGTTAATGTGCAAAAGTATGGAAATACATCTTCTGCCTCAATTCCCATTGCGCTTTCTGAGGCTCTAGAAGAAAAACGACTTAAGTCTGGTAACACTGTGTTGTTTGTCGCTTTTGGAGGAGGGCTAAATTGGGGCGCAATGATTGCCAATTGGGGCTAGGAAGCCTTTTAGCTATCTGACGAATAAACTATTTACATGACTAATTCGAATACACAAAGCGAAGGTTTACCGCCGCGGGTAGTAATTACAGGCATTGGAGTGATCACTCCGTTGGGGAGATCACTTGGCGCTATATGGTCAGCTCTTGAAAACAATGAAAGCGGCGTTCGAAATATAAGTCGATTTGACGCGTCAGGCTTCGAATCAAAAATTGCTGGTGAGATACAGGAATCTGATCGAGTTGACAATAGATTTCGTCCAGATTATTTCCAAAGCCTGCGGTCTAGTTCTCGATATACTGCGTCAGCCGCTTTGAGTGCGATCCAAGCGGCTGGATTAAGTTTGACGCCGGAGAACTCTGGCCAAATTGCCTGCGTAATCGCATCAACCGAAAGCCCAGATGTAATCACCCCAACAGACGAAGAACAAATCGAAAATACGGACACCTCTCACCCCAGCCAAAATGTCGCGGCTTTTCTTGGAATTACAGGTCCGGTTATACCTCTCGATGGTCAGTATCTAAGTGGCCTTGAAGCAATAATTGAAGCGTCAGAAATGATCCGGCGAAAGGATGCGTATGTCGCAATTGCTGGCGGGACCGATGCACAGATCGATGCAGCTACATTTACCGCAAGTGAAAGTCGTAAAGAGCTAACAACTCAAGGTAATTCCAATCCAGCGTTAGCATCTCGTCCACTAGACAAAGATAGAAATGGCAAAGTGCTCTCGGAAGGAAGTGTCGTCTTTGTACTCGAAGCACTAGAAGTGGCAGTTACGCGTGGAGCAAAAATTCTCGCTGAAATTGAAGGCAAATCTCTCACATTTTCTGCCGGTTCAAACGGAAAGCCAAATATTGATCCTGTTTATATTGGTCGATCCATCCAAGGAGCGCTTCTTTCTTCTGGACGAATACAATCTGAGATTGATGTTTTAATGTTGGATGCCTGCGGATCACAAGAGGGAGATCTTGCCGAAGCTAGAGCCGTTCATCGAGTATTTGGCGGATCAGTCCGACATCATATGTATACACCAGCCGTGAAATCTCACATTGGTGACATGGGTGCAGCTGCGGCACCCTTCGCACTTGCGCTTACGATTGAAGCTATGAGTCGACAACAAATTCCATCCACACGAAATATTGAAAATGAAGCGTCAGATATAGATTTAGATGCAAATACAAAAGGATTCAGATCTGATGCGCTACGGGTAGCCATGATTAATTCAGTTAGTAAAAGTAATAACTCAACTATGACAATCTGTGATCCGACAGCGATGAGGGAAATTCCATCCGACTTCAATATTCCAGAAAACCTTCCGATACCTGAGCTTGATATATAGGGCTGCTTTACAATATAGGAAATAGTGATGAAATGAGGCGACTGATTTGGAATTAAACTGGTTAGGTAACTCTTCACTCAGGCTTCGGGGAAAAGATGCCTCAATCGTAATTGACCCGTGGACCAAAAAACTACATGGAACCATGGGTCGCCCAAAAGCCCACATTATTTTAAATTCGCATCGCAATAACCCCCTCTGCACTGGCAATGAACAAGTAGCATCAGCAGGCAATGCGGAACCCATAATTTTTGATCGTCCTGGTGAATTCGAGGTCTCAGGAGTACAAATTGAAGGATATGCGTCGGACGTTACAAATAGCGGAATAGAACCAGTCGATGACAGTCAACCAAGCCTATCTGGCAAACCTAATACAGTAGAAAAAACTAGTTGGTTTATTCAAATTGACGGACTAGCAATTGGAGTCTTGAGCGGCCTTACAGATGTATTAAACGGTTCTGGGAAGGATTTGTTTGGGAGTTCACAAATAATCCTGTGCCCAACAGATCCCAAGGGGACACTGCCCTCAGGGACGATGTCACGAGTAATTCGAGATATTAATCCGGCGGTTGTTATTCCATATGGCTACAAAGGACTCAACGACGAAAATCTTATTACTTTGGCCAATCTACTTGGTACCACAGTCTTGGAATCGACCAACGGAATCACCTTAACAACTCGAGACATCGTTAGCGATGGTCCAATTGAGCTCTTATTAACTAACGCTAAAAACTAGTACGATCACTACTTGCTGATTAGGCCCTGCTGAGAAATATAAGAATAATTAATTTCACTATTCTCTTCGGCGACTAAATCTAAAATCTTTATCGCCTCTAACTCAGATAGAGAAACCACTGTTTCTTGAAAAATATCGTCGAGCAGTTGCCTTGTTGTGATCGGAATGCCGGTACCGCCAGACTCTGAGCCATTATCATTGGAGCCGACAGCAGGATTAGAGCCCATAATTGCTGATTCATCAGATTTTGCTCCACGCTGACCTGCTGTTTTAGGCTCCTGGGTATCTGAAGAGTTACCCGAAGATTCAGACTCAGAATTCTCTGTCTGCTGCTCAGCATCTGGCGAACTAACTCCTTTGACTACCGGAGTTGGATTTAACTTTCGCAATGTAATTTCCAAGTTTATTTTTGCATCGATATCAGTGGGTCTTAGAGTGAGTACTTCACTAAACCACTTATAAGCCTCCGCAAAGTCACCTTTTCGATATGAATGCAGGCCCAACGAATATCGTATCTTTCCAGCCAGCACGTGATCATCTTGACTGAATTGCAACGCAGAATTTGACACGGCAAACGCCTCATCATATCTAGCCAATCGATGAAGATTATTTCCCAAATTATAAAGAACCGCACCAGTTTTCCAGTCAGCTACGTCAGATGTTTCGTTGCTGATTCGCTGATATTCGATCAATGAAACGCTATATTGACCTTCTGCATAATAAGAATTAGCACTATCTATTTGCTCATTGACTGAAGACGAGGCACATGACACAAACCCCGACAATGTTCCCGTCAGTCCGACCAAAAATATCGTGTTAAGTAATTGACGGTACTTAGACCAAGCATAGATAGAAGGACTAGATAATAAAACAAACATGACTGACAACGCGGCAGCGATGAAAATACTAGACCTGTTTTTCGAAATTTCTTCTACACCGTTAGCATAATGACTTGCTCGCATTCGTTGCAATGAAACTGCCAAACCAGGTAAATCTTGAATTCGCCAAAACGAACCGTCGCTCTCCTGCGCTAGACGTTCCAACTGAGTGAACTCACCGCTTGAAACCAACCCGTTTGGAAGTTGACCGACACTGTTACCCGCTGAGAATGCTGTAAATATTTTTATATCTGTGTCAGAAACAAAACTTGATAAATCGTTCACATCGTCAAATTCCCCGTCCGAAACTAACAAAATTGACCTGCTATGCGGAATCTGATTTCGATTCAACATCTCTTTGGCCTTCTCTATACCACTGAGTACATTCGATCCAGGCGCCAACAGAAAACTTTCATCCTGCGCGCGTTGAATCATCAACGAAAGCGCCTTGAAATCATCAGTCATAGGAGCACGCTCAAACGCATCACCAGCAAAAATCACAAAACCTACACGATATCCCCTCAAGTGCGGGAGTAATTTTCTTATCGAATCGGAAACCATTCTCGAGCGAGTTGGTTCGAGGTCATTTGCAAGCATTGAATAAGAGGCATCGACCACTATAACTAGCTCAGATTCCGAAGTTGGTGACTTAACAAATTCCGTGCCCCAAACTGGCTTGGCAGCAGCAATTATTAACAATAATAATGATAGGACTATACAAAAATGACGCAAGAATCGAAAATTCAAACCGTAGCTTTTACTAAATTTCATAAATAGCGTATTTTGATTTTTCCTGTGATCAAAATAAATGACAAAAATAAGTAACGGTACAACAGCTGAGAGTAACAACCAGTGCGGCGAATCAAAATTCATAATGATAAATACACCCAAATACTAGTCATTAAGGGAATCTCTTAAAATACGTTACAGACAGGATAAAACTTATAACCAGCAAGGCCATGGCTACTAGTATAAATGCCGTCTGATAGTAGTTCATCACGACATAGTCACGAACACCAATATTTGATCTTTCCAAATCAGCAATTGTTGAATAGGCTGTAAGTAGATCCTCCCTCGTATAGGCATCAAATCCTCTTCCACCCGTTACCTTCGAGATGCTTCGAAGAACTTTCGAGTCAAAAAATTCATCCCCTGGAGTGAAAGCTATGGTGTAAATTCTTGTATCGAGGGCCTTCGATAATTCTGCTGCCTCTGAGGGTGAAATAACGCCAGCATTATTCTCACCATCAGTCAGGAGAACGATCACTTTTGACTTGGCAGAGGAATTTCTTAAAATCACTAGAGCCTCTGATATTCCAAGCCCAATCGCCGTACCATCCTTTAACCAACCTGTCTCGAGTCGATCAATCTGACTGCCAAGGGCCTCAATATCGTATGTAAGCGGTGACAGTATCAAGGCAGATGACTGGAAAATTACAACGCCAATACGATTACCTTCCTGCCCGTCAAGAAATTCGCTAATCACTCCTTGAGCCGTAATTAATTTACTCTCGCCATCCGAATTCCTCAGATTCATCGAAGACGATAAATCGATAGTTAGGACTATATCCAAGCCTTCTAAATCCGCTGAATTTGAAGCGATTCCATGCTGTGGACCAGCAAGGCCGATAATCCCTACCAGAGCGCTTAGCCACAGGATGAACTCTGCAAGCCAACGATAACGCACTCGTCTAGTTTGAGTTTCAGGTACGTCAACAGTTGATATCGAGGAGACTGGTATCGCAACTGACCGTGCCCAGCGCCATCTAACAAAACCAAATAATACAAGTACAGGAATTAGACCAAGCCAGGCAACGGCAGAAAAATAATTGTCGGCGAGATTCATCTTTAGCGTTCTCTCGCGAATTCAACTATTTCATAAGCAAGAGTTAAGTCGGAATTAGCAGAGTCTGGGTCAGGATAAATATGTGCGTAGATAGCCAAGTCACAGCGCTTAAGGAGCTCTCCAACGAGTCGCGCCTGCCACCGCTCGATACCATTCTCAACCATCAACTTGTTTAACTCTGACGAGGTATATGTCAAAGCATCAAGGCTAAATCTGTTCAAAAGATATAGACGAATAACGCCGGATAAACTGCTATAAAATTCCTGTAAATCAGTAACCTCATCGAGATTAAAACTATGAAGCTCAGCTAGCTGCAATCGAGCCGTATCTTCGGAGTCATTTTGTGCAAGTTCAAGTAGGTTATTTCGGCGGAAATATAAGGTCAAAGCCAAAAAAAACAGTAAAATAATCACGAGACCTAAAAACAACTGATATGAAAACGTACTGTCATAATCGTCTGACGTAATTTGTTGTGGTTTTAAATCTCGTACAGTAGTAGAGGCATCTGTGACCAATCTAATTACTGTGGGCAAATCAACAAAATTACTAACAAGACCGGTTTGTCCGTCTTCAGTAACCCATAGCACCTCAATTTCTAATTGCTGAGGAAGATCAAAATCAAATACCTGAAGCTCATAAATAATAGACGTTATATTTGAGTTGTCAGACGGGTTGTCAAACCCTTCGTTCGGGCTTCCCACTAACTCAATCCCCGAAATCATCGCCAGATTAGTGCTAATTGCAACTGCATTACTATGCCGCACTAACACTTCCAAGTAAAAAACATCTCCAATATTTATTTCCAATGGAGATATTGTAGAGATTATCTCAATGTCGGGTGTCGATTGAGCTTCGGTATGCTGAAAAGGAATGACAATTAGGCTGATTATTGCTGTATACAATGACAATCTAATAAGCATCATGATTGCCGAAATATGCGACGTGACCGCACACGTAAATAAGCTAGAAGCTCAGCCATAATATCCGAATTAGTATTGAGTATTAATTCGGAGGCACCTAACTCTTTAAAAATTGACCCGTTGCTCTCTTTCTTGACGCCATCAAGCACAAATTCGTCAGAGTTTTCGAAGTCAGTGAGATCAACAACCTTAGATCGACCAGTTTCCACATCAAATAAATCAATTAATCCGCTCTCCCTACCTAAATCGCAGTCTGGGCCATCAATACGGACTGCAGTCACCTCATGTTTGCGGGCAAGAAGTCTAATCATTTCTAATGACGTACTGTCTAGAAAATCTGACATAATAAACACGACCGAACCCTGCTTGAGAAGTCGATTCGAAAATTGAACCACCTTTGCAAAGTCGGTGCCTTGTCTAGATTTCGAGCTAATATTCGACGAATCCCAAAAAATCCTGTGTATTATTTCTAATATATTTCCCTTGCCTCTGCGAGGCCTCATCACACTGTGTACATCAGAAGAAAATGTTATCAACCCTACCAAATCGCCTGCACTAACAGCCGAATATCCTAGCAACGAAAGAACCTGCAAAACAATTCGTATTTTTTCGCCGAATGGGGGCGGAGTAGTCATCGACATAGAATTATCGACTAAGAATAAAACTGTACGGCCACGTTCTTCTCGAAACTCTTTACTCCAGATCTCATTAGATTTCGCAGTACGATTCCAATCGATAAATCGAGTGTCGTCGCCCTGTGTGTACTCTCTAGTACCTTCATAATCTATACCCACACCCTTAAAAACAGACAGGTATTGCCCATAAAGATCAGCCGATTCGGAGCGTGTGATTCGAAACTCTAACTCTCTAATATGTCGATCCAGGCTTGGATTTGATAAATTCCACCGTGGTGTTTCTTCCAATCGGGACCCAATACCGCGGTTTGACTTGTTCAACCACTGCAAGAAATAACTTATTTTATGGAACATAGAATCACTTGTATCAAGAAATCGGCACATTTTCCAACAACTGATCTATAACATCATCAGTAGTTATGCCTTCAGCTTCTGCCTGATACGTGAGCACTAGACGATGCCGCAAGATTGGTTTAGCAATTTGCTTCACATCCTCGGGAAGAACATACTCTCTGGAATTAAGCAAAGCTAGTGCTTGAGTTCCTTCAACGAAGAATATTGAGGCTCGGGGCGATGCCCCGTATTCAATCCAGCGAGACATGTTAACTTGTTCCTCCTTATCCATAATTCGGCTCGCGCGTACTAGTCTCAAAATATAATCACGTATTTTTGGATCGATGTCGACCTGACTCGTGACATCTTGAATTGCTTGTAATTCACCCGCGCTAATAACTGCTTTTGATAACACTTGTGAGCGAGACAATCTCTGATCAAGCATGCTTCTTTCGTCTTCCATCTCAGGATATTTCACTACGATTTTCAGCATGAAACGATCTAACTGTGCCTCGGGTAGTCTATAAGTCGCCTCATGTTCAATAGGGTTTTGAGTAGCTAGAACTAGAAATGGGGCAGGCAATTCTAGCGTGTTGCCTCCAATCGTAACTGAGCCTTCTTCCATCGCCTCGAGCAACGCAGAATGAACTTTAGCCGGTGCTCTATTTATCTCATCCGCTAAAATCACGTTGGAAAATATTGGCCCCTTTCTGGTATGGAATTGGGTATCTCTAGGATCAAAAATCTGAGTTCCTGTTAAGTCAGCTGGAAGTAAATCAGGAGTGAATTGAATGCGTGTAAAACTACTCTCAATCGTATCCGCAAAGGTCGAAACCGCGAGAGACTTTGCCAAACCAGGTAGGCCCTCGATCAAGGCGTGGTTATTGGTCATAGCAGCAATCAGAAGCCCGGATATTAGCTCATCTTGTCCCAAGACGATTGAGCTAATAGCCCCTCGGATCTCGATAAGCTTACGATAACTCTCTGCCACACTATCGGTTGAAATACCCATACAGATTACGTTACAACATTATACAAATTCATGGGCTGACAACTAAAGTGATCTACCTCGATAATCTGTCATTCAGTTTCCACCTACTACCTTAAGCTGTTCAGCACCAACGACTCCCGAGTTATTACCAGCCCTGACACTCTCGTCGTACTGAACAGATCCCAATACACCTAGAGTTTTACGCAGGCGAGTTGCGATATCTGAAATCATCTGCTCGTCAATTCCCGCATGGCTAACTTGGCTTCTTAGATGATTCCTGTCCTCAATCTCGAGAGTAACGGTGTAAGAACCAGGTGACTCATCCAAGATTTGAAACAGATGATGAATACGACGCAGGTCAGCACCTGCATCTCGTGTCTCATCAATCCTAATCAATAAGCCACTATCAACCACTACAGGTGTCTCAACGACATCACCCGCGGTGTTGTTCAATGATGCGTGTGATGGTGGCAGAGAATTAGTCGGTAAAGACTTCAAGTTTAAAGGCTGGCTAGAATCTCTCTCAGCTCTATGGTTATCTTTGATATCTAACAAACTATTAGTACGTCGGGCGGCCTGCTGCTGTGTTTGAAACTGTCTCTCGTTAAAATTCGGTCCGAGAGTTTTTAAATATGGGTCGTAAGCAACAACGAACTTCGCGGCAACGGTAGTTCTCGAGTTTCTGTTAGTTCTAATCGACACCCTGGCCAAAACAATATTGCCCTCAACTAAAATTCCCGTCTTGAAGTAGTGCTCATACTCCTTGTTCCAAATCATAATTTCAGAAGATCCTGTAAATCCTTCAACTCTAATAGCGCAAAATGGTCGATTACTAGCGCGGGCCGTAAGCTCCCTAACATCGGTGATGATTCCGGCCACGACAGCCTCCTCACCGTTCAAAAAAGATGTTAGTTCGGCCGGTGAATGAGTTACATACTGGTTGAGTGTTAGAGAAGCCTCAGTTAAAGGATGATCACTTATATACGTACCTAGGTATTCACGCTCCCACAGTTGAATCTGCCGACTTGGAAGTCGCATCGGATCGGAGAAGTCAAGACCACCTAAACCGTGAGAGCCTAGCAAGTCAAACATAGTAGTCTGACCAGTGTCCTTTAACCGTTTTTGCTCCTTAGAAATATCGATGATTCTATCGATATTCTGAAGTACAACCCCCCGGTCACATAAGGCATCAAAGGAACCCGCTCTTGCTAAAGCCTCGATAATTCTCTTGTTCGCTGACTTGCTAGGCAAGCGAGCGGCAAAATCCTCCATCGAAGAATATTCTCCATTCTCGAGCCTTTCAGTGACGATCAACTCAGCGCTTCCTGCACCTACATCTTTGACTTGGCCTAGCCCATACCTAATCGACCGTAGCTGATCAGTCGACTCAGATGCTTCAACATTAAAATTAACCTCGCTCCTATTAATGTCAGGTAAGGAAATTGATATCCCCAGCCTCTGGCACTCAGCGGCCGCCAACGCAGTCCGATCACCACTCGACGAACAGAGAACCGCAGCCATGTACTCGATGGGATAATGGGCCTTCAGATAGGCCGTCTGATAAGCAATGAGTCCGTAACACACAGCATG
>JAQWLS010000014.1 GCA_029247135.1 Dehalococcoidia bacterium
TAATTGAAAGTTCATCACCTAATAATTTAACGTCTCGAGTCCCTCATATCGATAATGAGCATTTAGTGCGAACACAGATTTTGCCATTTGGTAGTTCAGGCCCGTACTCGACCTACCGTTCGAACTTATTTACCGACGAGGCAATTGGAGGGCAGCTCTACCTAAATGGCGAACCCTCACGCGAGCCTATCCGACGACCTGGCCTTCACGTAGCCTATCAAGCCGGCACCCATGGCTTCATAGGAACTATGGCAGCACTTCGGGTGCAAGACCTTACTGGGCGAGGACAGATCGTCGAAGTGTCACATTTTGAAGGATCAGCGACACTTCATCAACATACGACCTCGATGTGGACCCACGGCGGTCATATCCTCAAAAGAGAAGGTAATCGACAGCCAGGATCATGGCACCCAGTGGGCGTATATCCGTGCCAAAACGGCTATGTGCAGCTCAGTTTGGCCTCTGGTGTAAAACTGATGAACTTTCTTGTCTTCGCTGGTTTGACCGAAATTGCAGAAGATCCACGGTTTAAAGAGGACTATGCGCGTGGCGCGCACAAAGATGAGTTCGACGAAGTATTTCTCCCGTGGCTGATGGAACACACGATCGAGGAGATTATTTCCATCGGACACAGTGTCTTCGCGCCAGTTGGTCCTGTCCCAACAATGCTCGAGCTGCTGGATGACCCACAGCTCGCCTTTCGCGATTATTGGCGAGATCTTGATGCTATACCTTCACTGCGACTCCCCCGTGGCCCTTTCTGGATCAGCGGGCATGATCCAGACCCACGGGCACCATCGATAACAGAGAGAGATTTTAGTTGGCCGAACCCGACCAAACTCAAGCTCAAGCAGAGTGAGGAACTGCCTAGTGATGGTCCGTTAGAAGGGGTGCGTATTCTTGACCTTACCCGGGTCTGGGCAGGGCCATGGGCTGGTCGGATGCTTGGTGATCTCGGTGCTGATGTGATATCGGTCGAGGCAATCTTTAATAGAGGACCTCGAGATGTTCCAGACTCTGCTGCCTTTGTAAGTCACCTATATCCAGAGAACGAGATTGGTGACCGGCCCTGGAATCGGTTTGGTGGTTTCAACAAACTGCATCGCAACCGCCGCTCGGTCACTCTTAACTTTCGTGATGAACGCGGTCGTGAACTATTCGCGGAACTGGTCGCTGAGGCGGATGTGGTAATTGAGAATTTCAGTCCCCGCGTGATGCCGCAACTCGGCTTCGACTTTGAACACTTGCAAACACTTAACCCCTCAATTATTTATGTTGCGATGCCCGGTTACGGAAGTACTGGACCTGACAGAGATCGAACAGCTCTCGGTCCGCTAATTGAGGCAGGTGCGGGTCTTTCCTCGATGATGGGGTATAGCGATACGGGACCGTATCGGTCCGGCATCGCGTGGCCGGATCCAGTTGCAGGGATGAACGCAGTGTCAGCTGTTCTGATCGCACTCCGAGACAGGGAAGCTGACCCAGATCATGCTGGCCGTTCGGTAGAGGTAGCCATGATTGAGGCAATGGGCACCTTCATCGGTGAGGAACTACTAGGTGCACAGGTGCGAGGCAAGAATCATGAAAGGATGGGTAATCGTGATCCCGTGAACGCACCTCAGGGACTTTATCCGTGCGCTGGTGATGATCGCTGGATTGCAATCTCGGTGACCTCGAATGAGGAGTGGCACGCACTTACAACGTTAGCCGGCTTTAATCCCGAGCTAGCGACGTTATCCAACGAGGAGCGACATGCTCAACACGATAAACTCGATAGCCTTATCGGAAATTACACCCGATCCTTTAGTCCGCACTCCTTGATGGCACGGCTCCAGATAGCAGGTGTAATTGCAACGATTGTCGCCGACGCGCGCGACCTTGTTGAGGACCAACAGCTTGCAGAACGCGGCTTTTGGGCCGAGCTATCTCACCCGGATGTGGGTCTTCGTCGTTATCCGGGGAATGCGATTCGATTTGAATTGACTCCAGTGACCTATCGTCGAACTGCTCCGACTCTTGGCCAGCACAACAATGAGATACTTGGTGATTTACTAGGTCGGGATAGCGAGGCATTGGCAGTGCTTCGCAAAGATGGTGTGATTGGTGAGATGCCACCATCTGCCTAATTGCCATTTTAATACTGTAGCCATCTTACACAGAATCTCTGTGCGAAACGGTTATACTCTCGAGATAAATTACAGCAAGGAGACAAACATGAGTTACGCAAGGATTAATATGGTCGAGTTCACCTCAGCAGAAGAGGCAAAGATTTTCGCAGATGACTACACAGCTAATGCCGCTGCTGAATTTCCCGAAGCTGAAATATTGCTAGCAGTAACAACAGGTGCCGCGAGTGCGGTACTTACTTCGGTCTACCCTGACAAAGATGCTTTTGACCGTTCAGCTGTAGCTAGGGCCGCAAGAGGGGAAGCTAATCAGAATAAGATCAAAGGTGAAATCGTGGTACACGAGGGCGAGGTTACTCTTAGCCATACCAAATGATGCCAGGGTATAGTCCACGTCGAAGTCCAGACCTGGAATCATATTTCGTAAATAACACTTTGTATGATGTGGGGCGTTGATGCCCATAATCCCTCTGTTGGTAAGTCACCTTGTTTTAAATGTCGAGGAGAAATTGTTTATACTTCCTGCATCAGTGCGAACCTAGACGAAGACGAACTAATAAAGCCTATCGAGCGATTACGCTCTAATAATCCGCTGTCAAAGATTGATAAGGAGGAGATGAATGCAAGAAAATACACCCTTTGGAGATAACGGTAGTACGTCAGTCAGTGAAATATTTAGTGAGTCTAATCTTTTTCAGTCCTATTTAGATGTCGAGGCGGCACTTGCCCGAGCACAGGCTAGTCAGGGAATAATTCCAGTCGAGGCTGCTACTGTGATATCTGAGAAAGCAAAACTTGAATTGTTGAGTCTCCAAAATATATATGACGGATTGAATAAGACAGGACACCCCTTAGTCCCGTTGATCTGGGAGTTAGATAGGGTCTGTGGCGAAGACGCAGGCGGATATATACACTGGGGCGCCACGACTCAGAACATCACACAAACAGGAAAGATACTGCTGGTTAAGCAATGCCACGATAGTTTCTTAAAGGATCTTGGATCTCTACTTCATATACTGGGAGGCCTAGCGGAGAAGACTAAGGATTACGCGTTACCGGGAAGAACTCACGGACAACATGCTGTCCCGGCTACTTTCGGCTATAAAGTGGCCGTATGGATTGATGAATTAATGCGACATGTCGATCGATTGCAAGGAAGCGAAGAACGAGTTTTTGTGTCAATGCTTGGTGGTGGGGCTGGAACGATGGCCTCTGTCGGTCTCGATGGTCTCGAAACTCAAAGGCTAATTGGCGAGGACCTAGGATTAGGTTCAATGACTATGCCTTCGAGAGTGATAGGCGATCATCTGACGGAATATATTACTATCCTCGCCATGCTTGCTGCGACAGCTAGCAAGATGTCACGTGAAATTTATACCATGATGAAACAGGAATTCGGTGAAGTTGAAGAGCCTGTGCCTCTGGGTGCTGTCGGTTCATCGACTATGCCACAGAAACGTAACCCTCGTCTATGTCAGGATGTTGTCGCTTGGGCTTCAGAAGTCCGGACATTTGTGCCGATGTCTCTAGAAGCAATGCAAACTGAACATGAGGCTGATAAAACCACCAGCATGATGATTAATTCTGCAATTGATAGGACATGCGTACTCACGGGACAAATCACGACTGCGCTGATTGAGATCTTTTCCGATCTAAAGGTTTTCCCTGACCGAATGCGGCAGAATCTTGAACTTAGCGGAGGGTTGATACTTTCTGAGAGAATCATGCTTGAATTAGGTCAGGAAATAGGGCGGCAAAAAGCTCATGATGTGGTTTATGATGCCGCGCAAAGATCAGTCAATGAGGGAAGGCCGTTTACAGAGACACTACAAGAGGAGCCTGAGGTAACTAAGCGACTTTCTAGAGCCGATATATTGGATTTGCTCGATCCGGAGCAATATACCGGTTTGTGCTCATATTTTGCAGAGGAATTCTCAAGAAAGGCCCAGCAAAAGAGCTTGGAGTTGATTGGTGACTAATTCACCGCGAGGAAATCGAGTTCGTGAAGAGATTCGATGAATAGGAACTCTCTTTAAACTTTATAGCCCCCGTCAACACTAATTACTTGACCAGTGATCCCGGCTGATTCGGGAGCTGCAAGCAGCGCAGCCATAGGTCCAAGCTCTTCGGGTTCAAGTACCCTATTTTGCAGATTTTCTGAAGCACGCCAAGCATGTGCGTCCTCGGGTGATATTCCCGAAGCCTTACCCATAGCTTCCCAGTCAACGAGAGCTGTATTTGTCCATCCGGGACATAAACAGTTGACCGTAATACCGTCAGCCGCGACCTGTCCGGCGAGCGCTTTTGTGAATCCGATAAGTCCATGCTTTGCGGTTGTGTATGCGAGTGCTCCGCCACTGCGTTTTGCGTAGCCAGAGCCAATGGTTAGAACTCGGCCGTATCCATGTTCTTTCATGTGGGGCAATGCTTCTCGAGTCGTCCAATAGGCTGAGGTTAGATTTAGAGCGAGATTTATCTCGAACGTGTCGTCGTCGTGGGTGTAAGGGTTTTGATCTCCTGGTACTCCGCCACCGACATTATTTACAAGAATGTCAATTTTGCTGAAGTGCTCAATTGCCTTGCGGACGGGTTCCTTTGAGTCGTCTCGAATCAGTGCATCAGCCTGTACCGCAAGAGCATGACTTCCAATACGTTCAATTTCATCCACAACCGAATTTAGCTGTTCCTGAGTTCTTGAGGAGATGACGACGCTTGCACCCTCGCGAGCTAGTTCAAGCGCAATTGCTCTCCCGATTCCCCTACCTCCACCTGTTACCACGGCCACTTTATTTTCTAATCGTCCCATATTCAAACTCCCTTAAGCTCTAAGATTAAGACCGTCAGGATAGTTCTTAATATACTGATGGTGTGCCTTTGGAGCCTGAGATTACAAATAAATCTTCACAAAAATTTAAGGTCTTAATCGTTTCTGCATATGAATTAGGGCGTCAGCCAATTCCAGTAGCTAGTGCTGCCTCTATTTTTCGTCGAGCAAACTGTGATGTGAGTGTCCTGGACCTATCAACCTCGAGTAGTGATTGTGATCTAAAAACTGTCGATGTTCTTGTGATTTCGTGTTCCATGCATACCGCATCTAGATTAGGTTTGGAATTTGCAAGAGGTGCAAAACTAGCTAATCCTGAAATGCGTATCGTGGGATTTGGTCTGTATGCGTCACTACTTGCTCAGGATGAGTATGTGAATCATGAGATTGATTTTTGGATTGGGGGCGAGTTTGAGACTGGTCTTTCAGAATTTGTTGATTCGCTAGTTGAAACTCCAAAGCTTTCTGAATTGTCGGATGAAGATATTTCTGGAGTTGGGCAATATCCAAATTTTAAGCGGGGCGTGCATTTACTCCCGGACCGAACAGGTTTGCAGTCGCTGCGTCATTATGGACATGTGGAGCGAGTAGACGGGAGTCATTTTGCTGGCGCAGTTGAAGCTACGCGAGGATGCGCGCATATGTGTACTCACTGTCCAATCCCATCGGTTTATGGCGGAAAGCTGCGCCTAGTCGACCATGAGCTTGTACTTAGGGATATCGATACTCAAATTGAATTGGGCGCGGAGCACATCACATTCACCGATCCAGATTTTTTCAACGCAGTACCTCACTCGATGAGAATTGTTCGCGAGATGCGAGAGAGATATTCAGGAATTACGTTTGATGCCACGATTAAAGTCGAGCACTTGATTGAGCATCAACAGATGATTCCCCAATTGAGTGAATTGGGCTGCTTATTTATTACGTCGGCATTTGAATCGCTAAACGATTCCATACTCAATAAATTGAAAAAGGGCCATACTTCGGCCGATTTATTTCGAGCACTCGACTTGGTGAGGGCTTCCAACTTATTTATTAATCCAACATGGTTGCCATTTACTCCGTGGACTCAAGTTAAAGATATCAAGGACATACTTGTATTCTCTGTGGAGCAAGGCTTGGTAAGTAGGGTGCCTTCTATTCAGTATGGTCTTCGCTTGCTGATACCGCCACAGTCGCTATTAATTAACACCCTTCAGGGTGAAGGTTTACTTGGTAGTTTCAATAATGAAAAATTGACGTACGAGTGGATTAACAAAGAAACAGATGCGCTGCAAGGGGAGATCAGTAAACTGGTAGAGATAGGTCAAAGGGAGCTTCACGACTTCGGTGACATTTTTTCTGATGTGTGGAATTTGGTGTTCGGATCGAAAACCCCGATGCCAGCTGTCAAAGTTGATGTTCCTGATTTCATTCCCGGTCTCACTGAAGGGTGGTTCTGCTGAGCAGAGCCAACATCTGAGCAGTTTGCTCAGCTAACAATTATGACAAGTTAGTCCATCATTAAAAGAACTACTGGGATGAGCTAAGCTTAGGCTATTCTCTTGTTGACAGAGCACCAAGGAGGGTGAAATGAAATTTGGCGTAAGTATGTTTATGACCGACTATGCGTTATATCCAGATGTCTTAGCGAAGGAAGCAGAAGCGAGAGGATTTGAATCGCTCTGGTTCCCGGAGCACACTCATATTCCGGCGAGTAGGAAATCTCCATATCCAGGTGGTGGCGAACTTCCTCAGCAGTATTATCACTCACTCGATCCTTTTGTTGCGTTAACAGCTGCTGCAACTGTGACGGAAAAAATTAAATTAGGAACTGGGATTGCCCTTGTAATTGAGCGTGATCCGATCACGCTCGCCAAGGAAGTCGCAAGTATTGACTATGTGTCTAATGGTAGATTTTTGTTTGGAATCGGTGGCGGCTGGAACCGGGAAGAAATGGAAAATCATGGAACTGACCCGAGTCGGCGTTGGAAGCTGCTTCGAGAGCGAATTGAAGCGATGATCGAAATTTGGACAAAGGACGAAGCTGAATATCACGGCGAATTTGTTGATTTCGATCCGATCTGGTCGTGGCCCAAACCAGTGCAAAAGCCATACCCACCGATTATGCTCGGCAACGCCGGTCCTGGTGCAATTTCACGTGCTGTAAGATTCGCCGATGAATGGATGCCTATAGGTGCTCGATTGGATCTTTCGGATAGAATCAATGAACTAAATGACAAGGCGCAAGAAGCAGGTCGTGGGCCTATTCCGGTCACTAACTGGGGTACCGCCCCAAATCGCGAAGCGATTGATGAACTCGCCGATATTGGTGTCGGGCGAGCAATTTTTGGCCTACCGTCGGCTAAGGAAGACGAAGTGATTCCCTTGCTTGATAAATATGCCGAGGTGATCGCGCCTCTACTTTAAAGAGTAATTCTCATTAGGGTGACTATTGCTTTGAGTTGACTATTTCATTTTCCAGACTGGTGGTCGCTTTTCGGCGAACGCTTTAGCGCCTTCGATTGAATCCTCGGATGTCCAGACCGATTCGACCAGCTGAGCACTCATTTTACGAGCGTAGTCAGACGGTAGTTCCAGCCCAAACTTGGCGAGTTTACGCGTGGCGTTTATTGCGAGCGGAGCATTGCTAGCAATCGTTTCAGCCATTTGAGTCGCCGTGTCCATGAGATCTGCTTGGGGCACGACCTTGGTCACAAGACCCATACGAAGAGCTTCGTCTGCATCAACTGGCTCGCCACTTAGTAGTAGCCACATTGAGTTTGATAGACCAACCAGTCTTGGTAAGTCGAATACACCCCCCGGAGGGCAGAGCCCTACCTTCACCTCTGCGAGCGCTAATCGCGCGTTGTCTGAGCAAATACGGATGTCACAAGTAAGTGCTTTTTCAAGCCCACCACCGTAGGCTGCTCCGTTGATAGCCGCGATTGTAGGCTTCCCAAGATCGATGGGGGCTCGACCAAAGTCACGTTTGGGTGTCGTTCCGGTTTCCGTGCCTTCGGTTTCTGCTACTTCTTTGAGGTCTCGACCTGCGCAGAAAGCCCTATCTCCGGCTCCAGTGTATATACCGACCCAGGCATTATCATCGGCAGCAAATTGCTCTTCGGCCTGTCTTAGTTCAGCTCCAAGTTGCTTACCCAAGGCGTTCATTCTATCTGGTCGATTTAGCGTGATGTAACCGATATGATTTTTTGTTTCGTAAATTACGTATTCCATAATTCCTCCATGTTTGTATGCCGATAGCTAGAGGGTATCGGGGTGTTATTGAGTGACGTCAGAATATCAGAGCCGCTAGATTTTTTGCGAGTTTATTTGTTTCTACCATATTTAGATTTACAGTTAAGCGAGGGAGCGGATCACGAGCGATACAAAACCTACAAATCTTACGGCGTCTAAGCCATCTCTTCGTACGACCCTCTCTGTGTTTGCGATTAGAGATTTTCGTCTTCTTTGGACCTCTTCAACTTTTTCTTTTATGGGTATGAATATGCAAATGTTAGTACGGGGTGCAATTGCCTGGGAGTTAACTAATTCATATAGTGCCACAGCATTTTTAATGGTTGCTTTTATGCTCCCGCAAATGTTTTTTACGCTTCCTGGTGGAGCATTGGTTGATAGGGTTGAAAAGCGAAACATGATGATGCTGATGCAAGCGACCATGGCAGCTGTAGCAGTAATAACCGGTGCAATGGTGATAACGGACACCATCACAGCCATGTCTCTTTTTGTGCTGGGACTTATTCAGGGAGCGATTACTTCGCTCGGCATGCCAGCTCGAACTCCTTTGATGGCTGAGATTGTGGAACAAGATCGAATCGCAAGTGCAATGGCACTGTCTAATAATTCAATGAATCTCACCAGAGCATTTGGTCCACTTGTCGCCGGTATTCTGATGACAACATTCCCACATGTGACTGATAGGTTTGGTGCAGGATATGAGTGGGCTTACTTTGTACAAGGGGGATTTGGTGCCTTGTCTGTAGCTCTTCTGCTGTTTGTTCCAACGTCATCAAAGAAACGTGCCACACAAATTGCAGCGGGTATGGTGCCCACTGCTGTAATTCCACGAGGTGTCAGCGGAATCTCTTTTAGCGACGTATTTTCAGATGTAACAGCAGGACTCAAATATGTAGTAGGTACACCTAGATTGCGTACCTTGATGATGATGATGTTAGTTCTGACTTTTTTTGCGATGCCGTTTCAGAATCTAATGGCTGGATATGTTGAGCTGGGGTTGGGTATTCCAGATTGGCAGGGTCAGCTGGGTGACTTGCTATTCATTTCAGGACTTGGGGCTCTTTTTGGTTCAGCTCTAATGACTTGGTTAGCTGAATGGGACAGGCGGCCACTTATTCAGTGGTTCTCCGGATTGATCTGTAGCTTAGGTATGGTTGCCCTCACCTTTGGTGCATTCAGATTTGGATTCGTCGGTGCTGCAGTCGGCGTTACATTACTGGGCATAGGCACCACTGTCTATATGACTGCCTCGAGCACAATGATGTTGCTGTCATCTGATCGAGAATATTACGGTCGTGTCATGAGCATATTCATGCTGTCATTTTCTGCGATGGCGGTCACCGTGTACCCGTTGGGATTAGCTGCAGATTTGTTAGGCACGCCACTTTTATTCGGGCTGCTTGGTGTCCTTGTGTTCGTCTGCATGTTGGTCGCCGTGATTGTGAATCCTGGATTTACATTTGGTCGTGTGTCTGCGAATCCTGTAATGGCGGCTCGTTCAGCGAACACGGATCAATCTGAGTCCTTGAATGAACCTGTGGCTAAATCAAATTTTGTGGAGAATTCACCAATAAGCACTAAGAAATTTTTGGACTCTGTGGAACCGAGGCCTGCTAAAGCTGGCGTGACTGACATCTTTCAACAGCGTGATTCACGCTTAGGTGGAATATCTACTCAGGTGTCATATGGTCTTGGAGAGATAAGTCGTGAGAAGAAAATTGCTTTGATGCGTGGCACTAAAATTGGCAATTATGGATTAGGTGAGTTTTCTAATGATGCACTGACCGATATTTCGTTTAGGGAGAACCTGTCAGTCAATCAATCAACAGAAACTAGCAAGATTGAGCCTCTTTTGGAATCTTCGTTTAACGAAGTTAGTGAAGATATTAGGCAAACTGCCAATAGTACTGACAAGGCTGAAAACTCTTCTCAATATAGACCAGATATTGATACTGAAGCTTTGAAGAGCTTTTTTGCTTCTTCAAATCAACCCAATCGGTGGCGGAGCATATTTGTCGCTGGGTGTGGCGCTGCAGCAATCACAGCAGGGGTCATGCGTTTATATGAGAGATCTGATCAATAGATCTAGTTAGCGTATGGCTGTTATCTCAAGCGAGTCGTTGATTACTGACTCTAAGCATTGAATTAGAGCAGGACTGTCATTCATGCAGGGTATCCAAGTGAAGTTAGCGCCCCCAGCATCCATAAACGTTTTTCGTCCCCGTATATTGATTTCTTCCAATGTTTCAAGGCAATCAGCTACGAACGAAGGGCATACGACGACTACATTTTTTTCTCCTGCTTTCGGCAGTTTTACTAGCTCTTTATCGGTGTAGGGTTTAAGCCATTTTGGGTCGATAATGTTAACTCTTGATTGAAATGTCAGCATCCACTGATCTTGATCGAGTTCTAAGACTTTTGCCACCTTTTCAGTTGCTGTAAACACATTAGATCGATAGCAGGATTGAGATGAAGGACAATCGATTTGGCAGCAGTTCTCGACCGCCAGGCAATGACTGGATGTAGGGTCTGGTTTTCGTGTGTGTCGTTCCGGAATGCCGTGGTAACTGAACAATAAGCGATCAGTCTTGTCATCTAGGTACGGCTTTATTGACTCCGCTAGTGCTTGAATATACTTTGGGTGGTCAAAAAACGGATCTACAAAAGTAGCATTCAAGTTTGGGTAGAGATCGGTAATAATTTCTTTAACAGCTAAAGTGGTCGTCGTCGTCGTAGACATGGCATTATGCGGGTAGAGAGGTACTATCGTGACTTCGCTTATACCCTTTTCTTTAAATCGCTTGATTGCATCTTCGATAGATGGTTCTTGATAGCGCATCGCAACATCGACAGTCCATCCCGTTAGTTGAGCTAACGCGGAGGCTATTTTTTGTGTATTAGTGATAAGCGGCGATCCTGTGTCCTCCCAAATTAGTTCATAGGCTTCTTTGGTTTTCTTTGGCCGGAAAGGAAGAATGAAGGCCCTTAAGATGAATTGCTGAAGAGGCTTTGGAAGATCGATAACCAAGTCATCAGATAAAAATTCATTGAGATAGACCCTTACGTCCTGAGTGTCCAAGGACTTAGGTGATCCAAGATTTATGAGGAGTATATGTTTAGACTGTGTGGCCAAAAAAATATCCTATATGACGAATGGTTAGGGTGTGACCTGCTGTGTGCTGTGAGTCGGGGGTACTGGTCGTGTTAGAAGGAACGTACAGAGCGCTAATCCGAAGCTAATGAATGCAATATCAGCCAGAATTGGGAAGCTTGTCAGTAGGATCGTGGCTCCGAAGGTTGGAACTATAAGACATACGGCCGTAATTTTTGACTTAACACTAATGCCACGATATTGTCTCCAGTTTTGGATAAGGGATCCAAAAACAGGGTGTTCTAACAACCATTGTTCAAATCGTTCTGATGATCTAGAAAATGCCCATGCCGCGATAAGAACAAATATTGTTGTGGGAAGCCCAGGTATGAAAATCCCAATGAATCCTAATCCGACGCAGATAAAGCCTAGCGAGAGGTATAAATAGCGCTTAACCATACGTGTCCTCAGTTAGGATGTCGTGTTATAAAATTCTCTCATTATCCCAAGCATGTGAGAGAATTTATCTTTTATTTATAATTCGATTCACATTACTCAGCAACTGAAAATCTCACCCTATTTGGTTTAGTCGGTAGATTTTATTTCAGTTGCCTTCATCAAGATTTGCTAGGAAATTATTAATCAAGTTCGCGCCAGCCTGGGGGTTACTGCACATCCACCAATGCCCTTCACCAGCTAGAATTCCTACGTCAGCGCTCGCTTGCTCTGCAGCTTTACGCCCCAAGAGCTCGCCACCTACAAATGGGTCAGCTGTCGCAATTATTGCAAGTCCAGGTCGTGCACTTGCATTTGCTAGCGTTGGAAAAAGATTGCCTACGATCGGCTGAGCAGCTGATCGATAGAGGCTTAGAATTGCTCTAGCCATGTCAGCATTTACTCCATTTGCTACTTGATTTGCTATATCAGCACTCATCCCCAGACTTTGATATCGCGTAGATGTATCTGTCGGATCAGCTGATACCATAGCAGCCACCGCTTCCTCGCCGGCACCTGGAGTTTGCCATACCTGTGCACGATCATGCCACACATACTCCGGCGTGAAGACTCCGAGAATATCACTTGCCCACGAACGTATGAGATCGGGTCTTTCGCAGGCTAGTCGGACAACGTGGCCACCTCCCCAGTCATGGCCTAAAAGATCGACGGGAGAATTGAAATGTGATAGCTCTGCAGCAAGCCATTCCACATACGCGTCACTTGTCGCGTCAAAGTTATCAGGTAGTGGTGAGCCGAACCCAGGAGGCGAAACTGCTTGAACGTCATCGTCATCAAGAAGAGGAATTAGATCATTCCATATCGCTGCAGTCTCTGGGTTGCCGTGTACTAGAACTAAAGTCATATATCGCCGTCCAATGTAATAAACTACGCAAGTCAACACTAATTATTGCATTGACTACTTAATTGTATCGTCTAGGAGATTGCGTCATGACTTTTGCGATAAACCATATTCACTTGAAATCAAATTCACCACGCGAATGTGCCGACTGGTGGGTTAAGGCATTCAACTTCCGTATATTGGCAGACACTATTCGTGATAGCGGAGATCAGTTTATTGCGTGTGAAAGTGAGAATGGTATGACAGTTAATATTTCTGGCCCTCAATCGACACAAACGCTCACAGCCGGCGACCACGGCGTAAAAGAAGGTCTTGAACATTTCGGTCTAGATTCAGAGAATTTGGAATCAGATATCGAGCGTTTGACTTCGCTTGGGGCTGAACTATTAGATGGACCAATTGAGATGGGTGCAATTAGAATTTGTTTCTTAAAGGCACCAGATAATGTTCGTATTGAACTAATTCAGCGCGACTAGTTAATGTTCCGAGCTAAAAATACCGTCGGCAGCTAACTCTGTTATTTCAGCTTCGGAAAAGCCAGCCTCAATCAGGACTTCGTAGTTATGTTCTCCGACCAAGGGTGCTCTCTTGCGGGGCGCCACGTCAGCATCCTGTATGTGGAACGGAGTTGAAATTATTCGATATTCTTTACCGCTTACGTCTTCAAGAGTTTTAATGGCTTCCTGTTCAACGATCACGGGATCGGTTGCAATTTCGTCGAGCGACGCAGCAGGCGCCCATATACATTCATTTTTATCGAGTAGACTAGCCCACTCAGATAATGTTTTTGACTTGAACTCTGCCTGAAGCTCCTCAACTATTTCAGTACCGTGTTCAAGCATTCCTGCATTTGTGGCAAATCTTGAATCTATTGACCAGTCTGGACGTGCAAGCGCCCCGCATAGTCGGGGCCAATGTTTTGGCACGTTATGCATTGTGAGCATGATCCAACGTTTGTCTTTGGTCTCGTAGGCGCTTCTTATCAATAACCCGTGAGTTTGCCGATTGAACCGACTAGGTACACCGTTAGGAAGATTCATCGCTAGTTGCATATCAGTTGCAATTGTCCATAAACCAGTTCGAAGAAGAGAGACCTCAGCCTTTTGTGGCAGGCCTGTTTGTTCCTTGAGTCTCAAAGCCGCAAGTGTTGCAGCAAGGAGATTCACACCAGTTGGGTGATCTCCCTGTCCTGGACGGCTCTGTACTGCCGGTGCACCGACTTCTCCCATTAATCCCATAACACCTGAGCGTGCCCAGAAAGCTGTACTATCGAAACCAGGACGCTCCGAGTCTATACCCGTACTGCTATACCCGACTAAATGGGCATACACCAGAGTTGGATGAACTTGTTTTAGGGTTTCGAAGTCGATTCGATATTTTTCAGTCCGCTTCGACGTGAGGTTGGTAATGAAAATGTCTGCAGTAGCGATTAGTCGATGTAACGCATCTTGTGCGGCGGTTTTTCCGAGATCGAGTGCAAGAGACTGTTTGCCTCTGTTGTCGACTTCAAACACATAGTTTGTCTTCGCAGATACATGGAGATGCGCTCTATTACCGCGAAATGTGTCACCATCAGGAGGTTCTATCTTGATGACCGTGGCACCCATATCTGCCATAAGTGCCGCGGACGAGGGAGCCGCCAAAAAACTTGCAACTTCAACTACGCGAATACCATCTAAAGGGCCAACCATATTGCTCTTTGTACCATAGTCTTACTCTTGAGGGTAAGAATTTATTTATGCGAGAGAATTGCTGAAGGAATAATTATGTCTGGACCGCTAGATGGCATGCGTGTTCTCGAATTCACACAACTGATAATGGGACCGCAGTGCTGTCAGTTATTGCGCGATCTTGGTTGTGAGGTGATCAAGATTGAGCATCCAGATGCACCTGATTCTTCTAGACGTATACCGGCGTCTGAGTATAAATCCGCTCCGCCTGTATATCACGCTAATAACCGTGGTAAGCGAAGTATCACGATTGACTTTGGAAAACCTGAGGGACTGGAGCTGGTGCAAACTCTTATAGCTGACAGTGACGTCTTGGTTACCACACTGAGACCAAACGCCCTGGATCGAGCAGGGCTGGGATACGAAGCCTGTCGCTCTATTAATCCACGTTTGATATATGCAGTAGGTACTACCTACGGTCCAGAAGGTCCGGATAGTGATCGTCCAGGAAATGATTTAATGGCGCAAGCTGCTGGCGGCCTAGCTTGGAATACAGGAAGTCCGGAATCAGCGCAGGGTGCAGGTGCGTTGGTTGCGGATACCATGGGAGGCATGACCCTGTTTGGGGCAATTGTTACGGCTTTGTTTGCTCGTGAAAAGTCGGGTGTGGGCCAGTTGGTTGAAACCTCGCTTCTGGGAGGACAAATTTGGGCTCAGTCTTCGGAGTTAATGGCGCACGTGCTGGCTGAGACCCAACACGATCGATCTCAGCGGACGTATCCGTGGTTGAGTTCGATATCACCTATCAGTATTTATCAGGCCAAGGATGGTTACGTAGCATTATCAGGGGTCCCGAAAAGATGGCAAGATTTTTGGAATGCCTTGAATCGAGCTGATCTTGCGACTAATGAGATATTGCGAACCGGTGTGGAAAGATTACGTCAAAATAATTTGATAACGAAGGCGATTTCTGAGATTTTTGTAAATATGGCCGTGACTGATATTCACCTTATTTTGGAGGACGTTGATGCGGTTTGGGCACCAGTCAATGATTATGATCACGTGGTTACTAGTCCGCAAGTGCTAGAGAGTGGTTACCTACGCAAGGCCATCCATCCTGATTATGGCGAGATGGTAACTATGGGCACTCCGGTTCGCTATAGTGAGGGAATCAACGAGCCAGCCGATCGTGCACCCGAACTTGGTGAAAATAACGAAGAAATCTTGCTGGAGCTCGGCTATAGCTGGGAGCAGATTGAGTCACTGAAGAAAAGAGGAGCGCTTTAAATGGCCTGATCCGTATCGATATGAGTCGGGACGTTTTCTTCCCTAAATATTGCATCTATTTCTTCGCGAATTTCTGAATTAAGTTCCCATTCAACTGCGGCGACATTCTCTTTAAGTTCCCATTCGTTACGTACACCAACTAGCCCGACCGATACCGCTGGATGGCCAAGTGTCCAGGCAATTGCCATCTGGGCCACTGATTTATTGTTTCGTTCCGCAATTGTTTTCAAACGTTCGACTACTCGTAATTCTTTAGCAAATTCTTCTGTTTGGAATAATGGGAGCTTGAAAGCGATCCCGCTGCTTCGCCAGTCATTGTCTCCGAAACTGGTCTCGGGAGTGAAAGCGCCAGACAGCAAGCCAAAGCCGAGCGTGCCGTAGGCCATGAATCCAATATTATTATTCAGACAGTGTGGCAGAACTGTTGATTCCATTCGACGATCGAACATATGATATCCAACTTGATTTGCTGCCATGTGTCCATATTGTTCGCACTCATCCATCATTTCCGGAGTGAAGTTTGACACACCGTAATGTCTAATTTTTCCACTCTGTTTCAATTGTTCGAGTGCTCGGATGGTTTCTTCAAAGGGAGTATCGTGATCAGGCCAGTGGATAAGCAAAAGGTCTAAATAGTCGGTATTTAAACGGGTGAGGCAACCTTCAGCTCGGTCGATAACATGCTGAAACTGGGAGTTGCGTCCTAAATTTTTTCCGTTTTCATCATACGCGAAGCCAACTTTGCTCACTAATACAATATCTTTTCGCTTATCTCCTAATGCTTTAGCCAAAAGCTCTTCAGAATGATATGGACCATATACTTCTGCTGTGTCAAAAAGAGTAATGCCGTGATCTATCGCAGCGTGCACGGCATCAGCTGCTTCCTTTACGTCTATGTCACCATAGGTCGTGGTAGCCATTTCCCAAGTTCCAAAACCGATCGGTGAAGAAAAGAGATCGCTGTCACCAAGTTGTCGTTGCTCCATCGTCATTCCTTAATTTCCGTATCCATTCCATATTGTTTGGACTTTACCATATACAACGAAGACTGATTAATCGAGCCTGATTTCAAAATAGACTTGATGCGACGCTGCCCTAAAATTAGATTAACTTGCATAACTTGAGCACGGTTTTACAATATAGATTCGTCTGGGAGTAGAGAACAACTATTCATTAAGGAAACTTATGACTGAAGAACATCAACGTCTTTTGGCAGGACTTCGAATCATTGATGCTGGTCAAGTATTGGCTGGCCCATTCGTGTCGACACTATTAGCAGATATGGGTGCTGAAGTGATTCGTGTCGAATTACCAGCCCTTCGGCATGACACGGCAGCTCAGCAGAATTCAACGAGAGCTGGGCTACAGCGTAATAAAAAATCAGTTTCGTTGGACTTGAGAAAACCTGAGGGTGCTGAATTATTCAAGAAGCTGGTTGCGAACGCTGATGCTGTGGTGGAAAATTTTTCTCCGGGAACGATGGAGCGTTGGGGTATAGGCGAGGACGAGCTTGCCAAGGTTAATTCGCGATTAATTTTTGTACGGATTTCTGGATTTGGTCAGACAGGACCGTATCGTGATCGGACATCTTATGACCGGATCGGTCAAGCGATAGGGGGGATGATATATGTAACCGGTGAGGCTGATCAACCTCCGGTGCACCCTGGATACATGATGGGGGATTTGGCTTCAGGTACATATGGTGCGCTTGCTATTTTAGGGGCTGTGTATCACCGAGACCATGAAGATTGCCAAGAGACACAGATCGTAGATTTATCACTATATGAATCTATTTTGAGCTATTCAGGACCAATGGCGGCAGAATACAGCCGTTCAGGTATTGTTCGAGAGCGGGCAGGCAATATCAGATCATGGTCCATTCCGGGCGATCAATTTTTAACGCAGGATGGAAAGTGGGTGTTGATTCTCGCTCTTAATCCACAAATATTTCAAAGGCTGTGCGACGCGATGAATATTCCAGACCTACCACAAGATCCAAAATTTTCTAATCACCAGAATCGATTTGCTAACGAAGTTGAGTTGCACTCAATGATTCGAGAATGGGTAAAGGATTTTGATTCTGCAGATTTATATGGTGTTTTGGATGAGTATCGAGTGCCATATGGTCCGGTCTATAGTATTGCCGACATATTTGCTGACCCGCACATTGCTGCACGGAAAAATTTAGTGCAGGTGGATGATCCGCACGTCGGCCCCGTAACTGTGCCTGCACCATATCCGAATCTGTCTCATGCGGAGGGACGAATATACAATCCTGCGCCGCGAATAGGTGAGCACAATGATGAGGTGTATAAGGAACTTTTAGGTCTCACCGACGCTGAGGTCAATGAACTTACGGACCTAGGTGCTATTTAATTGTGAATCGAAGAACTATTATTTTGGTATAGTAAAACTGCTAGAGGACACATTATGACATCACTGGAAAATAAAACTGATACGAGCCGATCTCTCTACATCAGCTATATGGCTAAAACAACAGATCATTATTTATCAGAGGGGTTTAATAACCCGTACCAGTGGGCTCGTTTCGAGAATGTGCCATTTACTCCGCTTAAGAAGCCTTTAGCGGAGTCAAGAGTTGCCCTTATAACAACGGCTGCCCCGTATCAATCTGATAAGGGCGATCAAGGACCGGGAGCGCCATATAACAATGATGCAAAATTTAAGCACATCTACACGCACCCAAGTGACTCAATACCGGATCTGCGAATTTCACATATTGGATACGACCGAAATAATGCGGAGATCGATGATCAGCGGGTGTATTTTCCGTTAGAGCGATTACATGAGTTACAGACTAACGGTCGATTTGGATCATTAGGGCCTCGACTATATGGTGCGCCAACACTGAGAAGTCAGAGGATGACTAGTGAGCGTAATGCGCCAGAGATTCTTTCGATGTGTCGGGATGATGAAATTGATGTTGCACTATTGGTTGCTGTCTGACCGGTTTGTCATCAGACCGTGAGTCTGTTAGCTCGACACTTAGAGGAGAATGGAATTCCAACAGTTATAGTTGGCTGCGCACGCGATATTGTAGAACAAGTTGGTGTGCCGAGATTTGTGTTCAATGATTTCCCGCTCGGTCACCCGTGTGGCAAGCCATACGATGACGACACTCAGAAAGGTATTCTAGACTTAGCGTTTACAACACTTGAGAATGCCTTTGTTCCTCGAACAACAGTACAGAGTCCGTATCGATGGAGTGATGACGAGTCATGGCGAGATCGATACATGAGGAAGAGTGAGGACTGACATTTTTGTCCGAGCGCAGTGTCAGAATTATGTCTGAGACTGAAGTCGGTAGAGTGGTTCAGCTGCCCGCGTCCGTTGCCGGCATGCTGTTGTTGTCTGAAATGCCAGGTTCAGAAAAACTATTAGTTGATTGGCTTGTAGGTGCTGAAGCGAGGCGAACAGATCTAATAGTAAATTTAGCCGAAGAAGAAGAATTGGCGAATATTTCTCCTGAGTACTTGGCATACATGCGCGGCGATGGCGGCATCGAGATATTAGCTTTTCCGATAGCAGACTTTTCAGTACCGGTTGATATGATGGGTTTCCACATTCTTATCGAGGAGGTTGCTCGAAGGCTTCTCTCAGGACAATGTGTAATTGTCCACTGCAGAGCTGGGATTGGTAGATCTGGTTTGTTTGCTGCATCGCTACTGACAGCATTGAGCATGTCTTTTGATGAGGTGTTGCAAAGTGTTCAAAGTGCGGGAGGGAAATTTGAGACCGAAGCACAACGCCTTTTTTTACAGGAATATCAATTTTATAGGGTAGATAATTTCTCCAGCTAGTAGTATCTATAAGATTTGAGAGAGGAAGAGTTTAGTACGATCCTCTTGGGGATTATTGAAAAAATGATCAGGTGTTCCTTGTTCAACAATTTGTCCTTCGGCGAAGAACAAGAATCGATCTGCCACTTCGCGTGCAAAACCCATTTCATGAGTCACGATAATCATTGTCATCCCTGATTCAGCAAGTTCTCGCATCACATCAAGAACTTCCTTGATCATCTCTGGGTCGAGTGCTGAGGTTGGCTCATCAAAAAGCATGATTTTAGGTTGCATGGCAAGTGCCCGTGCGATTGCCACCCGTTGTTGCTGCCCACCCGAAAGTTGAGTGGGGAATTTAATTGCCTGTTCAGGGATTCCAACTCGAGTTAGGCCTGCCATTGCTAACTCTTCGGCATCTTTTTTCGGCATTTTTTTAACTTTTCGAGGAGCTAATGCGACGTTATCTAGGACGGTAAGATGCGGAAAGAGGTTGAATTGCTGAAATACCATCCCGACTTCAGATCGAATTTTCTGTAGGTTGCGGCTGTCATCATTTATCTCGATTCCATCCACGACAATTTCACCAGCCTCATGTTCTTCCAATTGATTAATGCACCTGATGAACGTAGATTTCCCGGACCCTGATGGCCCAAGTACTACAACTACTTCGCCTTCAGTGATATCAGCTGAAACACCCTTCAATGCTTGAAAGTTGCCGAACCATTTATCAACGTTTGCAGCGTGAATAATAATTTTGTCAGACGATTTTTCTACCATATGTCATTCTCCTGCGGGACTAGCGTGTACCTAGTCCTAGATTTTCCTCCACTTTTTTGCTGAGATTGGACATAGACCATGTCACCACCCAGAATAAGAATCCAACGAATACTAAAACCTCTAATGCTGTACCACTATAGTTAAGCTCGTTAAATGCTTTTCGACCGACTTCCAGCACATCTACGACGCTGATTAAGTAAACAAGGGTAGTGTCTTTAAACAATCCGATGTATTGATTAATGAGGGATGGAAGAACCGCTCGAAGAGCTTGGGGAAGGAGAATTAATCTCAGGGTTTGAAAGTAGGTAAATCCAATTGAGTCAGCGGCTTCATATTGGCCCTTTGGAATCGCCTGTAAGCCCCCGCGCACCACTTCCGCTGTATAGGCCGCATTGAAGATAATCAAAATTATCATTGTGCGGATGATTACGTCAGCCTCATTCAATCCGAACCAACTTGGCAGTATAAATGGGAGGACAAATCGACCCATAAATAGCCAAGCGATTAATGGGGCACCACGCACTATTTCAATAAAGCTGGTGGTCAATATTTGTATAGCTGGATAGCCTTGTGTCGTACGGCCAAGTGCGAGCACAACTGCTAAAGGTGTACCAACAACAATTGCTATAGCCGCTAAGATGACATTTACAAATAAACCACCCCAATAATTGGTGGTAGGTGCATCGCCAATAAATAGCAAAACTAGCATTGTTGGGATAAGAAGAATCCAGCCTGCGATAGCGATCTTTGCGAATACCGGGGTCAGTTTAAATTTTGTGTCACCAAAGTAAGCCAGCGCATAGCCAAATAGACCGATTGACAGTCCAAAACCGAATTTTAAAGCATTTGAGTCAAATTCCAAAAATAAGTAGCTGATTATTGAGCCGGCGAGAAGCAGACTAATTAGTACCCTTTTGCCAGGTCTGAGCCAGAGTGCTGAACTCAGACCTGTTACGGCCGCAAACATCCAGACTGTAGGCCAAATTCGCCAAACATGCTCCTCTGGATAACGTCCGATCATAAAGGCTCTTCGTTTATCAATAATCACTTGCCATTCCCCATTGAGCATGAATTGTCCGATCGTAAAGAGTGCCCATACCACGATTACGAGAGTTACCAAAGTGATAGCTGTGTGTAATTTTGTTTTGAATAATTGCGACTTTGCGTCAGAGTCCTCATAGGCCATTACCAGACGCTGAAGTATAGAAAAGTTAGAATTTGGTTGAGAATCAATAGACATAAATTCCCCTTATATACCTGAACGCTGAACATACCAGTTAAGGCCGTTCATCACTGAAGAGATAAAGAGCGCCATGGCCAGATATATTACAAGTAGAGCAGTGAAAATTTCTAAGCTGTGTCCGGCATTATTAGAAATGGTTCTCGTGGCGAACACAACATCAGAAAAGCCGATTGCTACAGCGATACTGGTGTTTTTAGTCATGTTTATATATTGATTGCCCAGTGGTGGAATCATAGTTCGGAGCGCCTGCGGCAGGATTATTAGGGTAAGTCGCTGGTAGGCAGATAATCCAAGAGCTTTTCCAGCTTCTGCTTGTCCTGCTGGTAACGATAGAATACTTCCTCGCACGATTTCTGAAATGAAAGATGCTGTGTAAAAGCCGAGTGCGACTACGATTGTAAGAAACTCGCCTGTGATTACCATTCCGCCTTTATAGTTTTGGATTGCACCTCCAGCGCCACTTTCAATGATGCCAGGTGTTTGTCCGGTAAAGGGTGAGTCCAGAAGGATATATGCAATCACAGATATTGCGAGGAAAATAAATATGGGGTATCTGTTAGTTCGTTGATTTCCTCCCAATGCATCCTGTCGTTTTTGGAGATACCGTCTAAGAAGAACCGCGCCTATGCCAGCTAGACCGGCCACGAATAGCCAGGTACCTAAATTTTCCTGGCCTATCAGCCAAGGAATTGCAAAGCCTTTATTCGAAATGAATATGAAATTTTGGAGTATTTCTAAGCCGAAAAAATTAATATCTATCGCAATCGCGTTGCTGATAGCTGGTGCGGTGAGCCATATCACTACATACCAAATGTAAATCTGTAAAAGCGCTGGAATGTTCCTCAATATTTCAACGTAAAGTGTGCACGCTTTACGAATCAGATAAAAGTCTGACAATCGTCCTATTCCAACTAGCAATCCCATGATACTTGCAAAGCCAATTAGCACAGATGCAAGCCGGATAGTGTTCCATGCGCCATTTAGGATGGCGTCCATGCGGCTATCGTTACTGTCTATATCAAATATGAGACCGTGTGATAAGGCTATACCAGCACGAGCATTTAGAAATTCAAATGTTAGGAACGGTGGGCTAGAGGTGAATTTAGGTGCTTGCACGTTTTCAAGATTTGAAAGCTGTCCAACCAGACCCAGTCCAATAAAAACTACTATTAGAACCGCTGTACCTTGAACAATTGCTCGCCTGTACGCAGAGCGATACCAGAAATTGGTGAGGGTGTTCATTTCGAGATAAACCTGACACTAGGTGATTGAAAGTTTACAACGACAACTCTATCAAATCTCAATATGCCTGGGTATCAAACCCAGGCATATGAGATTTTCAATATTTGATGAATGGAGGTCAACAGAAACACGTTGACCTTCCGATCACCTTATCTAATTGGTGGCGAGTAGATCAATCCACCATTTATCCAGAGAGCGTTCAAGGAACCTTCTCTTTCTAAACCAAGTGGTGTGATGTTCTTCTCGTATATCTCACCGTAGTTACCGACTTGCTGGAGTACAGCCTGCATAAATTGCGGACCGACTGCCAGACCCATATCAGTGACATCTCCACCGTCGTAACCAACACCCAGCATCAATGCAACCGCTACGCTGTCGGGGTTAGCGATCTGCGCATCAACATTTGCACTGCTTACACCAAGCTCTTCAGCCTGGAATGTACCGAAGGTTACCCATGCAACGATATCGAACCATTCGTCATCACCATGTCGAGTCAAAGGGCCGAGTGGCTCCTTAGACATAGTAACGGCCAAGATTCGAAGTGCATCTGGGCCCTCTGGATAAACACCTCTTCGCGAAGCTAGACCTGATTTATCAGTAGTCCATCCATCACATCGTCCTGCAAGAAAAGCTTCTTGTAGAAGGTCAGTTGTTTCGAATGTAAGTGCTGTATATGTAAGACCTCGCTCCAAGAATTGTGAAGCTAGGTTCAACTCAGTAGTTGTTCCTTGGTTCACACATATGGTGGCACCATCCATATCTTCAAGTGTCTGGAATGGTGAACTGGACTTAACCATCATTCCTTGACCATCATAGAATGTTGGCGCTGCAAATGACTGTTTGAGATCAGAGTCTCGACTCAGTGTCCATGTGGTGTTTCGAATTAATACGTCAACTTCACCACTTGCAAGTGTTTCAAATCGATTCGCACCAGTTGTTTCAACAAACTCAACTTTAGTTGCATCACCGAAAACAGCCGCTGCGACTGCCCGACAGTAATCTGCATCAAAACCAGTGTAGCTTCCATCAGCTTCAAGCTGACTGAAACCAGGTAATGAGCCTGAAATACCGCATTTTAAAATACCGCGATCTTGTACTTTTGCAAGGGTGCTTTCGCCACTTGCTGCTGAATCAGCTGTACTGACACTTGTGGTTTCTTCATCATCCGAAGAACAAGCGATTAGTGCTACTGACGCAAGAGCTAGCATTGATAACAGGAATCCCCGCCTTAGCCATGACATACTCATGTGCTTTCCTTTCTCTTCCCATCTGTTAAGTCATTAACACTTTGTTAACGCTTTGGTGAGTAATTGTATATTCAGTCTCAATCTTGCGGTTATATGGCTAGGTGAAAATATATACAAATTTAATGCTATTTTATGCACTTAATTAGACTAATTCTTGTGCTAAGTGAGTACTCTGCAGGTGAATTTAGTGATTATGCTCCGGTCCCAAAACAGGACGTGACTTGATTCTTCCAATGATGACGCATCCCAAGAACAGTGCAACAAAGACAAGAGCAATTGCTGGGCCTGTCGGGAGATCGTAAACATACGAGAGAATAATTCCAGTAATTGTACCGATTATGGCAAGGCATTCGGTGAGGATGAGTGAGCCGCGTAGTGATCGGGTAGCCTGATTCGCCGCAGAGAAAGGGATGATGAGCAAGGCGGAGATAAGTATGACACCTAGGAGTTTTACACCAGCGATAAGGGCGACCGAAGTCCCAACAAAAAGGAAATACTTTGCTGCAGATGTGGGCAGTCCTAGGACGCTGGAGAGTTCACCGTGAACGGTGGTTAGTACGAGAGTCCGCCACTGAATCTTGAACAGGAACAGCGTTACCACGAAAAACGCTATAAGGAGATATATGTCATTCCAGCTGATACTGAGTAGGCTCCCGAACAGGTACGTGATAAGTTCAGGTTTATAGCCCGGAGTCAGTGCCATCAGTATTACAGCGGAGCTCATGCCTCCGACAAGCACTATTCCAACTACGCTATCAAGTGTTAAGCGCTCGTTGTCTTCTATTCTTGCGAGTACCAAACCAATGCAGGCAGCCACCAATGCAGCCCACATGAGTGGTGCGCCGCCAAACATAATTCCGACTGCAATTCCCAGGAGTGACGCATGCGATACTCCATCAGCCATGAATCCAAGTTTTCTTGGAACGATAAATACACCAAACAAGCCCAATAAGATCGCAAGTAGGAGTGAACCAATCAGAGCTCGCTGCATAAAAGGAGTTACGAGTATTTCAGAAATTAAATCCATATCAGACCGATCGACTAAATGTTATCTATGTAGCAATATCCGTCGTGGGTCGTCTCTGGATCAGGCGAAAGTTTCTGTATTTGCTTTATATTTACGGTTGAAAGTGAGCTTTTGCACACACAGCTGGCCGCTTGATCACAAATAAAATTTTTGTTTAGGCATATGACGTGATCGGCATACTGAGACACCATTTGCCAATCGTGGGTGATAATTACGATAGTTACCCCACTATTCTTTATTTCCAGGATGACATCCAGAATATGTCTTTCACCTGAGTCGTCTACATTGGATAGTGGCTCATCAAGAAACAATACCTCAGGTGAGCGAGCAAGTTCGGCAGCTAGTAATAGCTTCTGCTGTTGCCCACCTGACAGTTGGTTAATGGTCCTGCCAGACAGATCTTTTGGGAAATCGACACGGGTGAGGACACCTTCGATATCCTCCTCTTTGACTTGAGACGAATATCGTAAATACTCAGCCACCGTCATCTGTATCTGTTTTGGGAAGGTAATTCCCTGTGGGACATAACCCGTGATCATCTGGGACCGCCTGCCGCCTTTCTCCGAATAGATCGAGATTTCGCCCGAGTGTTTAGGGAGAAGGCCGAGGATGGTTTTTATCAGGGTAGTTTTGCCTGAACCATTTTCTCCAACCAAGAACGTTAAGGAATTTCTCGGCACACAGCAGGTAGCCTCACAGATTATTTCTTTTGAGTCACGAACGACCGTAAGGTCACAGCACTCAACTATATTTTCGGTTGGATTACTGACTATCGATGTCATCTGTCTATTTTTTCGCTGCTCTCGGTCTAGTGATCGTGGTCGAGTGTATCAACCAAGGTCTGGATATTGTAACGAAGAAGAGCCTGATAGGAATCTCGGCTCCCTACTCCACCCAACGGATCGAGGATAGCTATCTCCAGGTCATAGTCGTTCGCAAATCCTTCTAGGGAAGAAGTTGAGAGTTGTGGTTCAGAGAAAATTGCATGTACATCATGTTCTTCGACAGTATCAGCAAGCCTTTTCAAGTAACGAGGACTTGGTTCTTCAGCAGCAGCTGGTTCGAAGCTGCCAACCAAATTCAGGTCAAATGTGTCAGCAAAATAATACCAAGCGTCATGCAGCGTGATGAATGCATCATCATGAACTGCTTCAGCTAACTCAACTAGTTCCGCTTGAAGTATCTCCATGTCCGCAGTGAATTTCACCAAATTAGCTTCGTAGTATGAAGCATTTTTAGGATCGACTCTCGTCAGCTCGGCAGCAATGTTCTTGGCCATCTGGACACCGTTTAGCGGTGAGAGCCAGTAGTGAGGGTCTGCACCGGAGTGGTCATGTCCTTCGTGGTCATCGTGTCCTTCGTGATCATCGTCGTCGTCATGCTTTTTGTCATCGTGATCATCGTCGTCATCATGCTTTTCGTCATCGTGATCGTCGTGATCATCGTCGTCGTCATGCTTTTTGTCATCGTGATCGTCGTGATCATCGTCGTCGTCATGCTTTTTGTCATCGTGATCGTCGTGATCATCGTCGTCGTCATGCTGTTAGT